>JAHLLM010000089.1 GCA_020444175.1 Desulfobulbaceae bacterium
GAATAGTTACGGCCTGGAGTTGAGGCCCATTTCGAGCCCTCGCTGAATAGATACCTGTGAACAAGGGAAAGTTTTACTTAAGCTCTTCAGGTGGATAGGAGTTTTCAACATTTTCCGGGTTCCTGTCACACGAGGCGGGCCAGGACCTGATTTGCCACGGGCAGGGCTTCCTGGGAAAGGCGCAGATAATCTCCTTCCATGATAAGGAGTCTGCGCGAAACAAGACCGGAGAATGTGTCCCCATAGTACTCGCAGGGTGTCAGGTTGAAACGGTCGTGCAGCTCGGACACACTGATGCCACTCAGTATCCTGAGCCCCATAATAACAGTTTCCCTGAAGCGCGCCTCCCTGCAGAGGCACTCGATTTCCGAATACGGGACACGTTCTTTTTTTATCAGGCAGGTGTAGTCCCCAGGTTCTGCAACATTGGTTATCCTGACGCCTGAAAGTGAGCCCACAGCACCGGCTCCCAGCCCCAGCCAGGAACGATTCTGCCAGTAGTTGATATTGTGCCTGCAGGTAAAACCAGGTTTGGCATAATTTGAAATTTCATATCGTCTGTAGCCGTTTGAATCAAGAAAAGAGCCTGTTAATTCCTCCATTTCCACAATGTCATCTTCCGTGGGAAGAACGCACTCGCCACGGGAAATTTTTTTTGTCAGAGGAGTACCTTCTTCCTGCATCAGTTCATATAATGAAATGTGTTCCGGGCTGAGGGCAACGACCTGTTCCAGGGTTTGCTGCCATATTGTTGGGGACTGCCCCGGAAGGCCGTACATAAGATCAAGATTGATGTTGTCAAAACCTGTTTCTCTTGCCATGTGATAGGCTTTTACCGCATTGTCTGCCGTGTGGCTCCGGCCAATGGCGGCAAGGACCTCATCTGAGAAAGATTGGACGCCAATGCTTAATCTGTTGATACCTGCCTGAAAAAAGGTGGTGAGTTTCTGGGGCGAGAGGGTGTTGGGGTTTGTCTCCAGCGAGATTTCGGGTTGCCTGCAGAAATGAAAATGTTTTCGGCAATTTCTGATAAGATCGGCCAGTTGGCCAGGATCACAGAGAGATGGGGTGCCGCCGCCTATATAAAGGGAGGTGAAAAGACGCCCTCTGCACCAGGGGTGAGTTGCCATATTTTTTATCTGAATACCCAAGGCTTCCAGATAGGCTGGTATTTCATTGTCTCTTCCCGCATAGGAATTAAAGGAACAATACAGGCATTTTGTCCTGCAGAAGGGGATATGCAGATAAATTGACGCAGTTTTTTGCGTGGTTTTGCCGGGCCGGCAATTATTTAAAGAAGAGGAAGGCATTCCTGTTTTATTTCTTCCATAATGCCGTGGTCGGCAAAGCTGAAGGGGTGTTCGCCAGCGCCTATTATCAGGTGGTCAAGCAGTTGTACGTCAATGAGGGAACAGGCAAGGAACAGATTTCTGGTCAGTTTGCGGTCTGCCGGCGACGGCTGTTGGCTGCCGGATGGGTGATTATGGGCAATGACCACGGCGGCTGCATGATGGCTGAGAACAAGTTTGATGAATTCCCGCGGATAAATTGTGTTCACCGACAGGGTGCCCTCAAAAAGAATCTTTGAATCAATAATACTAAAGGATGCATCAAGGAAAATGGCCTGGAAAACCTCCTTTTTCAAATCGCGCATGGAATGAATAAGAAAGTCTGCCACCTCGCGGGATGATCGAAGATAATTTTTCTTTTCAAGGCGCTGTTTCAGGTAGCGGCGGGCGACGCTCTGGATAAAGTGGACGGCAAAGCTGTTCTTGGGCCCGATGCCGTTTACCTGCTGCAGTTCAAAAGAGGTGGCCTCAAGCACACCGGAAAGAGTGGCGAATTCTTTAAGAAGCAGGCGGGCGGTCTCTTTGCAGTCTCGTCGAGGGGTGCCCATGGTAAGGAGAAGCTCGAGCACTTCATCATCATTTAAAGAGTCAATGCCCCTGTTGCTGAATTTATCGCGCAGCCTCTGGCGATGCCCTTTGCCTTTTTCCTGTAGGTCCTTTTTTTTTGCCACGAAATCCACGAGGAATAAGAGATTCTCTCTTTATTTGTTCAGCTCCTTGTTGAAAAGCTGGTTGGCCATCTTTGGATTGGCCTTGCCTTTGGTTTTTTTCATAAGCTGGCCGACAAAAAAGCCCATGAGTTTTGTCTTGCCGTTCCTGAAGTCTTCCGCCTGGCCTGGATTTGCTGCAACTATTTCCTGGACTATTTTTAAAAGATCGCCCTCGTCGCTCATCTGGACCAGATTTTTTTCTTTGACAATGGTTTCGGCATCTTTGCCGCTGGTCATCATTTCGTCAAAAACCGTTTTGGCTATTTTGCCGCTGATGGTGCCCTTGTCAATCATGGCCAGAAGCGCCCCGAGATTTTCGGGAGTAACAGGGAAAGAGGTGATGTCCAGGCCGTCTTCGCCCTTCAGTTCGCGCATCATTTCCGTTTTTATCCAGTTCCCCAGCTGTTTTGCGTTGGAATGGGCGGCAAGAGCTGCTTCAAAATATTCGGCAAGCTCCCGGGAGGAAGTGAGAATTGATGCATCTTCATCATTGAAATCAAACGTTTCCATGAAACGGTTTTTCTTTTCATCAGGCAGCTCCGGCATATCCTGCCTTATTCTGTCGATCCATTCATCATCAATAACGACGGGCACAAGGTCGGGATCAGGAAAGTAGCGGTAATCATGGGCCTCTTCCTTGCCCCGCATGGAGTTTGTCCGGTTGCGGTCCGGATCCCACAGCAGTGTTTCCTGTACGACCTGACCACCATCAAGCAGAATATCGCGCTGACGCCGGATTTCGTACTCAAGCGCCCGTTGCACATTGCGGAAAGAGTTCATGTTTTTCAGCTCTGTCCGTATGCCGAGTTTTTCTTCTCCCACCGGGCGCAGAGAGATATTGGCGTCGCACCTGAAACTGCCCTCCTGCATGTTGCCGTCGCAGATATCAAGGTAGCGGAGGGTGGCATGCAGTTTTTTCAGGTAGGCCGCAGCTTCTTCAGGCGATCTGATATCAGGCTCGCTGACGATTTCAATCAGAGGAACACCTGTTCTGTTGAGATCAACATAGCTCTGCGGTTTTACTTCATCATGTATCAGCTTGCCGGCATCCTCTTCCATATGGATGCGGGTTAATCCTATGCGCCTCTGCTTGCCGTTCACATCAATATCAACATAACCGTGTTCGGCAATGGGCAGGTCAAATTGCGATACCTGGTATCCTTTTGGAAGATCAGGGTAAAAATAATTTTTACGGGCAAACTGGTTCATCGGCCCGATCTTGCAGTTTGTTGCCAGGGCCATTTTCATGGCATACTCAACAACCTGCTTGTTGAGTACCGGCAGAACCCCGGGCATGCCGAGACAAACCGGACAGGTGTTGGTGTTTGGCGGATTTCCGAATGCAGTTGTACAGGTGCAGAATATTTTTGTTTTGGTTTTGAGCTGGGCATGAACCTCGAGCCCTATAACGGTTTCAAATTCCATGTGCTTTCTCGGTTAGTATTAACAGTTGAACAGTTGCTTTTGGGGGAGAAAATTGAAGGTTATTTGCTCCTGCCTGAATATTTACGCTTTATGGATCCAATTTCTGATTCGTGTCAGTTCCTGCTGCCATTCGCCCTTGCTCATCCGAACTTCGAGAAACATGGAAAACAGACGGTCAACGGTTGCGGTCGCTGTTTCAAGAAGGGCGATCCTGTCTAGCAAACGCCCTTCCACGGCTTCAAGTTCGTCACTTTCTTCGGAAGACGCCATGGTTTTCGGCGGTTTAACACTGCGAAACTCCATCATGCTGGCTTTCAGGGTCATGTGCCATTCATAATCGCCCTGAATAAGGTGAATGCGTGCCTGTTCGAGTTTTTTGCCCATACGCAGGCCGGTTCGCGCTTCATTTAATTCGGCCTGCAGACCCTGGCATACTATTTTTTCAAAGGCCTCTCCTTCACCATATTCGAGCAGCATGTGTTTTTCAAAAATAAGCTGAATGTCGCCGGTGCCGGAAAGGGACACCGTGCCACCGCGCTCTTCACTCTTATACCAGAGCCAGGTGAGAAACTCTTGACCAAGAAAACGTTTTTCAACAATAAGATCAACTAAGTCCATAATTTAATCCCAATTAGACAAAAATATCAGGGGTAAGATCCGCAAGAACATCATGGTCTTCCTGGTTAATGAGGTGCTCTGCCGTAAGATAGGGGATCTGCAGCATCAGCGAAAGGTCAAAGGTTTTCTTGAAAAAATCCTCAAGGTCGGCCTGGGCTTTCAGGCTTGTGGAAAAAAAGAGCAATGTGCCCTGGGAAAGATTCCAGCAAAGATCGTAGGTTGAAGGCACCGGTACAGCCCTTTTTAAGAGCATCAGTTGCATATTCTCTTTTATTTCGAGTTTCTGAGGGCGGCTCAGTTTGGGGATCTGGCGTTCTTTTTTTATCCTTTCCTCTTCCTTTATACAGAATTTTTTCAACACCTTGGGCGCAACTTTCCGTTCGTCTATACGCATGGTAAGGACAATATTGTCTCCGGCCGCAAAGGAGGCGTATTCAAATGCCGAATCAAACATATTGAGAACCGATACCCAGCCGACGGAACGTTCTTCATAGTTGTCGTCAATATCCCGAAAGGCATTGAGAGCGATTCGTTCTGCCGCGAAATCGAGGAAATTGTGTGGCAGTTCGCCTTCAACGGAGTAGCGAACAAAGGTAGCCGAAGCTGATAAAAACCCCATATGTGTAACCTTTCATGTTTAAAGGAAGAAAAGAGTGCTGTGCACAAAAAAATTAAACCGCAAAGATAGCAGACATGACCAGCTATCTCAAGCGATTTAAAAGAAGCGGGCAAAGAGTTTAGCGCTTGGGAAAATGAAAAAAATAAAAAATCACTTTAATGAGGTGTTGACAAAGCAGGCCAACTAATGTAAATAAAGCGTCTTCTCGACACGGGTCGTTAACTCAGTCGGTAGAGTATCTGCCTTTTAAGCAGAGAGTCGCGCGTTCGAGCCGCGCACGACCCACCAAAACGATGTCCCCATCGTCTAGTCAGGTCCAGGACACCGGCCTTTCACGCCGGCAACAGGGGTTCGAATCCCCTTGGGGACGCCAAGGAAATTCAAGGACTTAGCCAGTTTTGGCTAAGTCCTTTTTTCGTTTGGGGGCTCCTGCAGGGGCTTTTTTATTTCTGCCCGTCAAAACTTATAGAGCTGGCCTCACCGAATTTATCCTTTTTATGTATCCTTCCTTTTTTTGTTTAAAGATTTGTTGAAAAAATCGAGAATGGAGTGATAGATTTATTTTTGGTGATGTTGTTCGGATGCTTTCCAATCACCCTGCAAACCCTTACGTATCAATAAGTCGTGGAAGTTAATCTCTCTTTCCGGTCACCAAAATACAAGCCTGAACAGCATCATTCAAGAGTTGTTCAGGTTTTTTTGGTTAGTGTACCATTATTTCTGTAAATTCAGATAAGGCTTGGCAAGAGCAGGCC
>JAHLLM010000033.1 GCA_020444175.1 Desulfobulbaceae bacterium
TGTCGGCGGCGGTTGAGGGGGTTTTTACGAAACCGTCAATTGTTTATAAGCATATATATTTTTGAATTCAGGTACAGTGTCTGAAGCTATGTAAAATTTTTTTTCTTTAAGGAAGAAGGACAAGCTTGCAGACAGATTTCGACCGAAATAGCTACTTGACCTGACGTTAACTTAAATCTTTCATTCATTAAGGAGATCCTATGGAATCCATGGGGGAGCTGAAACGCAGTCATTCATGTAATGATCTTGGCGTTGATCATATTGACGAAGAAGTCACTTTGATGGGCTGGGTACTGCGCCGGCGTGACCACGGCGGAGTTATATTTATTGACCTGCGCGACCGTTGGGGTATCACCCAGGTGGTTTTTAATCCGGAATTTAACAGTGAAGTTCATGCCAAGGCCCATGCCTTACGCAGTGAGTGGGTGCTTGCTGTAAAGGGAAAAGTTTTCAATCGTCCTGATGGCATGGTCAATGAAAACCTGAAAACCGGTGCTATTGAGGTGCTGGTCAGTGAGCTGCGTATTTTAAATGTCAGCAGAACCCCTCCCTTCCCCTTGGATGAAGATGTTGAAGTATCGGATAATCTGCGTTTGCAGTACCGCTACCTTGATCTGCGGCGGGCCGGCATGGCGGATAATCTTATCATGCGCCATAAAGCCTGTCAGGCCTTGCGGGCATATCTGAACGATGAAAATTTTCTTGAAATTGAAACACCGGTACTTACCCGGTCAACACCGGAAGGTGCCCGGGATTACCTGGTACCGAGCCGGGTCAATGCCGGCAAATTTTATGCGCTTCCGCAGTCACCCCAGCTTTTCAAGCAGCTCCTCATGGTGGCCGGCATGGATCGCTACTACCAGATTGTCAAATGTTTTCGGGATGAAGACCTGCGGGCTGACCGCCAGCCTGAATTTACCCAGGTTGATATGGAGCTCTCCTTTGTCACCGAGGAAGACATATACCGGATTGCCGAAGGTGTGATGGTTCGTCTTTTCAGGGCCACCAGAGAGATTGAACTCAAGACGCCTTTTCCGCGCATGAGCTATGATGAGGCAATGGAGCGTTTTGGCTCGGACAAGCCGGATACCCGTTTCGGGCTGGAGCTCATCAGCCTTAATGAAGACGTAAAAGACTGCGGTTTTAAGGTCTTCAGGAGCGTGGTTGAAAAAGGCGGCCTGGTAAAAAGCATTAATGCCAAGGGTTGCGCCACCTTTTCCCGCAAGGATCTGGACGATTTGACAGGCTATGTGGGCAATTTCGGGGCAAAAGGGCTGGCCTGGGTCAAAGTGAAGGAAGATGGGGAATGGCAGTCTCCCATAGCAAAATTTTTCACCGAGGAAGAGAGGGCCGGCATGAGTCGTACACTTCGTGCGGAGCCGGGTGATCTTCTCTTTTTCGTGGCTGATACTCCGGACATTGTTCACCAGGCATTATCCGAATTGCGACTGGAACTGGGACGCCGCCTCAACCTGATGGATAAAGACACATTCAATTTCCTCTGGGTAACGGATTTTCCTCTTGTGGAATATGATCATGATCAGAAAAGGCATACAGCCGTTCATCATCCTTTTACCGCACCTGTTGATGAGGATATGGAACTGCTGGATTCGGAGCCGGGGAAAGTACGCAGCCGGGCCTATGACATTGTTTTAAACGGGACGGAAATCGGCGGCGGCAGCCTGCGTATCCATCAGAAAGAGGTGCAGGACAAGGTGTTTACCGCCCTTGGTATTGACGCGGAAGAGGCCGCAGACAAATTCGATTTTCTGTTGAAAGCGCTTGAACTTGGCGCTCCTCCCCATGGAGGTATCGCCTTTGGGCTTGACCGCCTGATGATGATACTTGCCGGGCGGGACACTATCCGTGACGTTATTGCTTTTCCGAAAACCCAGAAGGCCACCTGTCCGCTCACTGATGCACCGGCAGGCGTGGCGAGAAAACAGCTGACCGAGTTGTATCTCAGACCTGACTGGCAGGAAAAAGAGAGTTAATAGTTACATTGACAATTGATAGTTGAAAATCGATAATGGGTGGTAACTGTTCAGCTGCACCCCATCTTTGAACGATCAGGCCTCCTCACATAGAGGAGCTATAGCTTCGCAGGCCTGCTTGTCCAAATCTGAGGCCCATCTGAACAGTTACGGCTTGGAGTGGAGGCTCATTTTTGCCTTTACTAATAGATATAATGGGTGAAGAGTTTGTCCAGAAAGAAATTTTCAGGAAAAAAGTTGGACGGAGAACCGCGAAATGCTCACTGATACTGTAGAATATGCCTTTACGTTTGATGATCTTCTTCTGGTGCCGCAAGCCTCGGAGGTTCTGCCGAATGAGGTTAAGCTGCAAACCAGGCTGACAAAAAAAATTAACTTGAATATTCCTCTGGTCAGTGCTGCCATGGATACGGTGACCGAGCATAGAACCGCCATTGCCATGGCCAGGGAGGGCGGTATTGGTATCATCCATAAGAACATGCCCATTGAAGAGCAGGCGCTGCAGGTCGTTAAGGTTAAAAAATCAGAGTCTGGTATGATTGTCGATCCTGTGACGGTGGAGGAGGACCAAACCGTCGGTCAGGTGAAGCAGATTATGGAAAATTACCGGATTTCCGGTGTTCCTGTTCTGAGAGACGGGAAACTTATCGGTATTGTCACAAACAGGGACCTTCGTTTTGTTTCTGATACTGATTTGCGGGTCAATGAGGTGATGACCAGCAAGGATCTAGTAACGGCCAAGGCGGGTATTACCCTTGAGCAGTCCAAGGCCCTGCTCCACGAGCATCGCATTGAAAAGCTGCTGGTGGTTAACGACAGCGGAGATCTGCAGGGACTTATCACCATCAAGGATCTTGAAAAAATCAAGAAATATCCCAATTCCGCCAAGGATTCATTGGGACGTCTCCGGGTTGGGGCAGCCATTGGTGTTGGAAGCAGCCTTGATGATATCAAAAAATTGATTGATGCCGGAGTTGATGTCTTTGTTCTTGATTCCGCCCACGGGCATTCGAAAAATATTTTAACCGCTTTACGATCCATCAAAGACGCATTTCCTGAAACTCAGATTATAGCAGGGAATGTGGCCACGGCAGAAGGAACTCTGGCCCTAATAGAAGCAGGAGCTGACTGTGTCAAAATTGGGGTCGGGCCCGGCTCAATCTGTACCACCCGCATTGTGGCCGGAGTGGGTGTGCCGCAGCTCAGCGCCATTCATAACTGTAAAAAAATAGCTGAAAAATATGGTGTCCCTATCATTGGTGACGGTGGAATCAAACATTCGGGAGACATCAGTAAGGCTATCGGCATGGGCGCTGATGTCATTATGATCGGCAGTCTTTTTGCCGGCTGTGATGAAACGCCGGGTGAAACTTTTCTTTACCAGGGCAGAACATATAAGGGCTACCGTGGAATGGGCTCCCTTGGAGCTATGAAAAAGGGAAGCAGTGACCGCTATTTCCAGGAAGGAGTAGAATCCTCGTCAAAACTGGTTCCTGAAGGAATTGAAGGGAAGGTTCCCTACCGTGGACCGATCTGCAATACCATTTACCAGCTTATCGGCGGCTTACGTTCCGGCATGGGATATCTTGGAGCGGCCGGTATAGAGGATCTTCAGAAAAAAGCCAAATTTGTCCGCATCAGCCCGGCTGGACTCAAGGAGAGCCATGTCCATGATGTTATCATTACCAAAGAGGCGCCGAATTACAGAATGAGTTAACTTGTTTTTGAATAGGCACGAGGACTCAGATTTACGTACTTTGAGCGCGAGTGGAAAGATTTCCAGCACGCAGCTTTATATTTTTAATGAAATATCAACAAATTATAAAAGTTATCTAAAATGAACATACATAACGAAAAAATACTGATTCTTGATTTTGGCTCCCAGACAACCCAGCTCATAGCCCGGCGAATTCGTGAGCAGAAGGTTTATTGTGAAATACATCCCTACACATTTTCTCTCGACAGCATTAAAGAAATGCAGCCCAAAGGCATAGTGCTTTCCGGAGGTCCTGCCAGTGTCTATGATGAAGATGCTCCGCTCAGTGATCCCGGGCTTTTTGAACTGGATATTCCCGTACTGGGCATCTGTTACGGAGCCCAGCTCATGACCCTGCAACTTGGAGGAAAAGTTGAGAAAGCCCAGAAAAGGGAATTTGGCAAATCCGATCTGGAAGTACTGTTTACAGGTGGGCTTTTTGCAGGTCTTGAGTCCGGGACATGTCGGTATCAGATCTGGATGAGTCATGGTGACCGCATTGAAGTGTTGCCTGCAGGATTTGAATCATCGGCCCAGAGTGAGCACTCTCCGTATGCCGCCATACGTCATACGGAAAAAAATATGGTTGGCGTCCAGTTCCATCCTGAAGTTGCCCATACCCTGATCGGAACCGATGTTCTGCGAAATTTTATTTTTGGTATATGCGGTTGTGATCCCAACTGGACAATGCATAACTTTGTGGAGAGCACCGTTGCTGAAATCAGGAATAAGGTCGGAGCTGAAAAAGTCATATGCGCCCTTTCCGGTGGCGTAGATTCGGCAGTGACCGCAGCCCTGGTCCACAAAGCCATCGGTGATCAGCTGACCTGTATATATGTCAATAATGGTTTGATGCGTACCGGTGAAACCAAAAGTTTGATGCGATTTTTCCAGGATAAAACACACCTCAATGTCATCCAGGTCGATGCAGAAGAATATTTCCTTGGCGAACTGGACGGAGTTGTTGATCCGGAAATTAAGAGAAAAAAGATCGGCTACGGGTTTATTAAAATTTTCGAAGAAGAAGCAAAAAAACTGGGAGACGTCAAATATCTTGCCCAGGGAACCTTGTATCCGGATGTAATCGAGAGTGTTTCTTTCCGAGGAGGAGCTGTAATCAAATCCCATCATAATGTGGGAGGATTGCCTGAAGTCATGAAGCTTGACCTCATAGAGCCGCTTCGCGATCTTTTTAAAGACGAGGTGCGTGAACTTGGCCTTGAGCTTGGACTGCCGGAAGAGGCAATTTACAGGCAGCCGTTCCCCGGGCCGGGACTCGGCATCCGCATTATGGGCGAGGTGACTCGTGACAGGCTTGCTATCCTGCGCCAGGCAGATGTCATTGTTCTGGAGGAGATGAAAAACTCCGGCTACTACCGCAAAGTATGGCAGTCTTTTGCCGTGCTGCTTCCCATTCAGACCGTTGGTGTTATGGGTGATGAGCGGACCTATGAAAACGTCATAGCCCTGCGTTCAGTGGACAGTGTTGACGCCATGACAGCCGACTGGTCGAAATTGCCTTATGATCTTCTGGGCCGCATATCGAACCGTATCATCAATGAGGTTCGGGGCGTGAATCGGGTGGTGTTTGATGTTTCTTCCAAACCGCCAAGCACCATTGAGTGGGAATAGCACGCTTTAACGATTTCTTTGTTTCGAGGTTCTCTCTGCCTGTGCTGAAAACCGGAATATATGTAGATGCTGAAAATGTCCGCCTCTGCGGCGGGTATGGGATGCGTTATGATGTGCTTGTCGAGTTGGCCAACTCGGACAACTCTGTCATGTTGCGTGCCAACTCCTATCTTGCCGAAGACAGGGAGCGGACCAAAACTGATGGAGAATATCGTCAGAAGCTCTATAATTATCATGATATTTTACGTCAATGCGGTTTTAAGGTCATAAAAAAATACGTACAGCGCTATGTTGATGATGAGGGAGTGGTAACCACCAAGGCTAATGCTGACATGGATCTTGCCATAGACGCTATCCTGCAGTCTAGAAATCTTGACAGAATCATTCTTGTCACGGGTGATGGGGATTTTTTAACCCTTGTCACTGCCCTGCAGAATAAAGGCTGCCGCGTAGAGGTGATTGGCTTTAATAATGTAAGCAATGTTTTGAGAGAGGCCGCTGATTTTTATCTTTCCGGTTTTCTTTTGCCAGGTCTTCTGCCGATTCAGGGGGCGAAAGACAATGAAGAGTGGCAACGGGGAACAGTAGCGCACTATAAAGCGGAGCGGGGGTTCGGGTTTATGAATTATCACCAGCTCAGCAGTCTCGGGATGGAGATGCGGACAGTTTTTTTTCATTGCTCCAAATCTCTCTATGAAAACGATGCCCATGTTTTTTCACTTCCCGGCAATATCTTTGAATTTCAAATCACTCCCACCTCAAAAAACGCAAACAAATTTGAAGCCACCGATATCAGGCTTTTCAATGCAGATGACTACTGATGAAACGATGGCAAGCGAACAGGTGATAGAGGTAATTCATGTCTGAAAAAAAGACACCGTCTCTGACAGACCCGAAGCAGGCCGCACAGTTGTTAAACAGCCTGTTTGAGATAACCGAAATAATGAATACAAGCCGTCTCAGTTACAACAGAAGGCTGGATAAGGTGCTGAAAGTAGTTCTGGATTATCTGGGGGTTGAGCAGGGTTCTCTCATGGTCCTGGAAGGGAAGAAACTTGTGGTCAAGGCTGCTACAAGAAAGAAACTGGTCGGTTATGAGCAGAAGCTGACCGACGATTCTGTGGCGACCTGGGTGGCAAATAATGGGAAGCCTCTGTTTATTCCGGATATTTCGCAAGATGCCCGTTTTGCATGCCGCAGCCGTGCCGCAGCCTACAAAAAAAATTCCCTGCTATCGGTACCGGTCATCCATAAGGATAAAGTAATCGGGGTAATAAATGCCAATGACAAAACAGGGAACAAAGATTTATTAAAGGAGGATATTACCTACCTTCTTTATTTCAGCAGTTTTATTCTCTGGTCATTTATCCAGAAGCAGCTGCAGAATAAAATAACCAAACAGCGCAATACTCTCAAGCAGCGCAACAAAGAACTTCGTCATCAGGAGAAGATGCGCTCCCATCTCACCCGGATGCTGGTCCACGACCTGAAAGCACCCCTTTCCGAAGTCGTGGCAAATCTTGATATCCTCTCCTATTCCATCGAGGGTGAACAAAAAGAGTTTCTCGAATCAGCACAGATGGCCTGTGACCGGTCTGTTCGCATGGTGTCAAACCTTGTTTCAGTAGATAAAATAACAGACGGCAAACTGCAGCTTCTGTATGAGGAAACCTACACATCCGATTTCTTAGGAGAGGCAGTTTCCAATGTCAAGGGCCTTGCTTTGATCAAGGGTGTTGACATAATCAAGCAGGACTGCGAAGAGTGTCCCATGCTGAAACTTGACAGAACGATCATTCTTCGGGTTCTGCAGAATCTTTTGATAAACAGTCTCAGTTACACGGAGCCAGACACGAAAATAACTGTAGGCTGCAAAATGGCTGACGAAAAACAAGTGGAGTTTTTTGTGCAGGATGAGGGTCCGGGAATTCCGCCTGAACAGCGGGAGACAATTTTTGATAAATATGCACGACTCTCAAGCAAGCAGGATGCTTTGGTCGGTGCCGGTCTGGGGCTTCATTTTTGTAAACTGGCCGTGGAATTGCATAACGGATCGATATGCGTTGAAAGCGCTGAGGGTGGCGGGAGTCGCTTTTCTTTTGTCCTTCCTGTTGGGTAGGGAGCGGCCTGATAATGCCTTTTTTCCCAATTTCTGTCTTACTGCGAAAATAAATATGCTCACATATGCCCACTATGCTGCGCTTTTAATTTTTTATGTTCCTTGAACTTGAAAAAATGCCTATTCTCAAACCAAGCTCCTGGGTGCTAAAAAATGCCTTCTGAAAATGAAATAAAATCCCCGGCGGAAATGAATTTTCTGATCGTTGACGATCAGGATAATATGCGCCGGTCTATTCGAGCCATGCTCAAGCTGATACATTACGGAAAAGAACTTTTCGAGTCGCCAAACGGCAGAGAAGCCTGGAAATTTTTAAATGGCAGTGAGGGTGGAAAGATTGATTTTGTCATAAGTGACTATGCCATGCCGTTTATGAAGGGAACCGAACTTCTGAGCAATATCCGCACCCAGAAAAATTTACGCGATATTCCTTTTCTGATGATTACGGCAGAGGCAAATAAGGAGGTCGTGGCAGAGGCTGCAGAGCAGGACGTGGATGCTTATTTGACAAAACCATTTGTCACGGCCACCTTGGAGAATAAGATAGATGAGCTGCTTGCCAAGGCATTAAAACCGGATTCTCTCACCCTGCATCTGCGAGCTGCTCGTGATTTGGAAGAAAAAGGCGAAATTGGTCCAGCCATTGAAGAGGCAAAAAGGGCGTCGGCGGCAAATCCAAGGTCTTCGCGGCCCTTCAGGGAGTTGGGGCGACTCTTGCTCAAAGCCGGTGATAACAAGAAGGCATTAAAATGTTTTAATAAAGCCATTGAAATAAATCGCCTTGACGTAACATCGTATCATTATCTTGGACAGATATATTATCGACAGGGAAATATTGACAAGGCAGTCAGTTTTTTTTCAAAGGCCATGGAAATCAGTCCCCGCCATTCTGACCGGGCTTTAAAATTTGCCCGCCTTCTTATGAAAACAGGCAGCATGGTGGAGGCGGAAAAGGTGTTGCGTCTTATCCTGAAAAACAGTGCTGATGATGCGGGTATCATAGAGGACATAGCCGAACAGGCCATGGAGCACGATCTCTACAGCCTGGCCATTAAGGCTTATCGTTCCCTGATCAAAGGGAACCCAGACGCTTTTCTGATTCATAAAAAAATGGGAATTGCTCTGCAGAAAAGCGGCAAGAATAATGAAGCTGTTCTGCATCTGGAAAAAGCAGCGAACAAATATGGTGAGGATCTTGACCTGCTCCTCACACTTGCCAGGGCCTATCTTGGCATGGAAATGGTCATTCGAGCAGATAAGTGGGCCAGTATAGCTTATCGTCTCTACCCTGACAATCGCGAGGCAAAGAAAATTTTGTCTCAATGTCTCTAGAAGCTTGTCCGAGAATAGACATTTTTTCATATGGAAAAAAACAATACCATACTTCTTGCCATCCGGACCCAGGGTTACCAGGGCGGAAAAATTCTTGGCAACCGATGGCTTCCGCTTATTGATGAATTGAGGCAGGCGATTGCCAAGTCCGGGATTGAGGATTCTGCCAGTAGTGACGAGCTGCTTCTTTTTACCTATTCCCATCCCTTTGTTGCTCTCACTTCTCTTCAGGAAGGTCTGGACAAATGCAAAGCGAAACATGGCTGGCAGGAAACCCAGGGGGCACTCCCTGTGCAGATTGTTCTGCACCTGATTGATGAAGAAAACGGTCTCCCCCAGCTCAGAGAGCCTTCCGCTCCTTTTTGGGATCTCCTCCAACAGGAAACATTCTATATCACCCAGTCCCTGAAGAAGAAATGGGATGAGTTCATGGCTGGCCGGGAGCTTCCGGGCTACACCCTTGAAGACGAAGGCAGCGGGCTTTTTCAGATTGTTTTCTCAGGCAAAGCGGTCCTTAAAAAAGTGGAGCTTTTCTCCTATCGCCATTTGCCTGTCAGGGGAGACCAGAAAGAATGTTTTTACTGCGGCATGACCAGCCATGCCCCGGTACAATGCCCCAGCAAGCTTCTTTCCATGAAAATGCAGGGCATAACCCATATTGGTTACCTTACTTTTGAGGACTTAAACAGCCTCTATAAAAAGATTTTCCCCGACTATTCCGAATGCAGCAAAAAAATTGCAGTCGGCGCAACTCCTACACAGCTTCGCAAAGACAAGGAATTGCTCGTTTTTGTCTCCTATTTTGATCTTAATCGGCTTTATCAGCTCCGGTTTTTGATTAATTCTGCTTTCAGCCTCCATTCGAAATGGGATGATCAGGACAAGACAGATAAAATTAACATTGACAGCCGCAATTTGCATATGGGGCTGGATTGCCTGCGGGTAGGGCAGTATGAGCGGGCGGAAGAGCTCTTAAGTGCCGAAGGAAAGAGGCGGGATGGCAAACAGTTTTATGCTTCCATTGGCTTGGCGTTCTGGGCTCTTGAGCAGGGGCGTACAAAAGATATGGGGCATTACCTTGAAAAAGCGAAGAACATTGCCTCCATGGAAAAAGAGCGGCTTTACAGCCAGCTTCTGCTGTCACGATATTATGAGCTTGAAAATGATTCATGGAAAGCCAAAGAGGCTTTAAATCATGCAATTCAAATCAGCTTTGACGCCCTGGACTGCCAATACCGCCGGATGCAGCACAATGTGCGCTATGGGTTTGATAAAGGGGACCTGAAGAAACTGCGCATGCTCATGATGGGACAGAAAGAAATATTTATGAGTGCCTTGATGGACCCCCTGCTTTTACCGGTTCAGGGCCTGGTTAATGACGTCGCCTTTAGTCATATCCAGCACGAACGTCAAGAGGCTCAGAGAAATCTGAGCATGGCAGAGAAAGAACTTTCGGAATTATCTTACTGGATTGATGAAAAGGATAAAGTGATTACCGAAAATCGTGAGGCCCTGGAGGAATTACGGAAAAAATTCAAGAGGCAGACCTATTACGATCTTCTTGATATTGTCGAGCGGGCCAAGGGAATTGCCTTTGGCTGCCAGAGAATTCGTAAGGCCAAGGTTGAAGAACTTGAAGAAAAAATCAAGTCACTGACCAAAAAAAGCGAAGCCTATCAAACTTTCTGGAAAGTGTATCCATACAAGTCTTACTTCAGAGGTTTTCAACAGGCCTTAGCACAAGCAACAACTCTGCTTAAAGAGGCACAGGTCCAGGTAAATAAAAAAAAGGGTCCCGAATACAAGGCGGCCATCAATCTGCTTGAGCAGGTGGAGAAGAACTATTCCGCCATGAGCGAGATGCAGGGCAAGATGATATGGCTGAAGCTGTTTTTAAACGGCACCAGGCTCTTTGTTAAAAATCTTATTATCATGGAAATCGTGCTTTTTCTGGCAGGATGTGTGGTTTTCTTCGTATTGCCGACAGCTTTATCCGGCAGTTCTTACGAGGGGCTCAGCAGGATTGTCAGCGATCCGGTATTCAGGAAAAAAACCATGCTGGTCACGGTTTTCTTTTTTGCCCCTGCCATTGCAACAATGTGGACCGTCTGGAAATTGCAGGATGAATAAAAAAAGAGACTAAAGTGAGCTCAAGTTTAAAGTGACTGAAGTTGACGAAATCGTATTTGTCTCGAATTTGAGAAGTATGTTCTGCAGAAATTCAACAATTTATAACCATCTGCCCAGATAAACAGTATATTTTTTCAGTCACTCCCAATAACCATGTTTCTTCCCTGCTGCTTGGCCAAATAGAGGCGCTTGTCCCCCTTTTCAATAAGGTGGGCCATATCCTGACCGGAAATTTCACTGGCAGATGCCACGCCAATGGAAATGGTCGTAGGGATTTTTCGGTCGCGATAGGAGAAGGTGTGGTCGGCAACAGTTCTGCGGAGTCTTTCGGCAAAATCCATCCCGCTTTTGACATTGCCCTGGCACACTGCATAAAATTCTTCGCCGCCGTAACGTCCTATTTCATCCTCCTTGCGTTTGGCATCAACCATGACAGAGGCAAGTTCTCTGAGGACATGATCACCGGCTTGATGTCCATGGGTATCATTCACAGATTTGAAAAAGTCGATATCTATCAATAGAAAGGAAAAATCCTTGATATAACCACGATGTCGCTCTCCTATTTTCACCTCGAGAATCCTCTCAAGGATTTTCCGCCGCGGAAGACCTGTCAGGTCGTCAAAATAGCCTATTTTTTCCAGCAGGTCTTTCTGTTCCATCTCTTTGGTAACATCAGTCAGGTTGCCCAGAGAAAGAGATATTTTGTCCTGGGAGTGGATTTCAATACTGGCCTGGTCTTTGAGCCAAATGGTTCTGCCGTCCGGTAGGGCGACCTGGTAAATGGCTTCAACCTGGCCTTTTTTCTGTACCTCATGTCGAAGATCAATGCGCTGTCCGGATAATTGCTGGCGGGTGAGAACCTTTTCCTCCACACCATCACTGGAAAGCTCTCCGTATTTATATATTCGTTGATCAAGAATTGAGTCCCGGAAAACACGAGACACATTCACTGAGGTGCAGTTTAAAAGCTCAACGAATCTGGGCGCAGCATACTCATACCAGATGATATTCTCCTTTTCATGCCAGGCAGCCAGATAGGGCATGATCGGTAAACCGCATTTTTCGGCTGCTTCCGTTGATGCGAAAATTGTATCAATGCGCTCCTTTAAAGCATCGCTATAATCGCCGTAAAGAATGCGGCCCACATAATTTGCCGGTGGTTGTCTGTTTAGAGTGTTCATTGGCTTGGTTTCGTTCATTTTGAAGTAATAGAAAGCAGAGGAAAAAGATATTTTCCGGCAACAAGAAGAATAATAAAGGACAGAATCATTTTAATCCATTGCTCTGGCACTTTTTTTTGAAACTTTGCTCCGCAATACATGCCACACAGGCCGCCAATACCTAAAAGAGAGCCGAGTAACCAGTTTGGAGGTGTTGTCTGGCCGTTGCTGAGAGGAACGAGGGAATAGAACAGGACGCCGGCTATCGAGGCGATAAAGGTACCAAACAGGGTGGAGCCAGCCAGGGTATAGACCGGAATTCTGAGGACAACTACACAGAAGGGTGCCATGAGAGCTCCGCCTCCTACGCCGTATATTCCACCTATGATACCGACAAATAGAGAAAAAAGTGCCAGGGTCCAGGTTGCAATACGGACAGTGTTGTTTTGAAAATTATATTCAATGAAAGACCATCCATAGAGAATGTTACTGATGGAGAAATCCTGGTGCACCTTCTTTGGAGGGGGAACTTGTTTGAAACTGCTGCGACAGAGCAGGAGGCCGATATAAAGAAGTACAAAGCCAGCAAAAAATTTAAAAAGTTGAGGATCGGGCAGATAACGTACGCGGAGATAATAACCCAGAAAGATACCTGGGAGCGTCGCGGCCGTGATCCAGAAGGCAAGGGGCCAGATCATTCTTTTCTCCCTGATAAAACGTATAATTCCACCAGGACAGCCGATGACATTAAAAAGAAAATTTGTGGCACTCACAGAGGGTGACGCGAAACCGAGAACGCTGACCTGAAAGGGCAGAAGCAGGAAGGCCCCTGAAACTCCTGCTATGGAAGTAAAAAAGGAGATAACAAACGCGACCAGTGCCGGGAAAAGGAGTGTGATGCCGGAAAGATTAATAAATTGTGCGTCTCCCTGTAAAATCATAACTCCCTGGCTTTTAAGTAATATTTAGTTATAAGCTCGTTTAAACTCAACAATACGATATATTTTGCTGAAAAGGTATTGATTTTTTTCATAGTTTTTTCATATGATCAGAAAAGTGCATTACGTAATCTGTTCCCTGTTAATGAAGCGATAACTGTAAGTGAACTATCCATGAATGGCCTTTTGGTCTTCCCGCAGGCTCGTTTCCTTGCCCGATCTCGGCATGAAAACAAACGCCGAAAGCTCACAGATGGAATCATATGCCGCATTTTTTGAGCTGTTTCTTGTGTTTCTTGATTTCAAAAAATTCTAATTAGTTATGGATGAAACATTAATAAAAGATTTTATAAAGGAAGATTTATGAAAATATCCTGGGTATCAGCAATCGTTTTTTTCTTTTCCGCCCTACCCGTCTTTGCCAGCGGAGGCGGGGGAGCAAGTCATGCCGGAGGAGGGATTGATATCACCACTCTTGCCACAACTTCAATGGGATATTTTTCCATTTTTCTTTTTGTTGGGGCATATGTTCTTGTTATTTTTGAAGAAAAAATCCACTTGAGAAAAAGTAAACCTGTTCTGCTGGCTGCAGGAATCATATGGGTTCTTGTTGCTATCACCTTTGCTCAGCTTGGTGATACCACCCATGCTGAAGAGGCAATCCGGCATAACTTGCTTGAGTATGCAGAGCTTTTTCTTTTTCTGCTGGCAGCCATGACCTATATTAACTCCATGGACGAGCGCCATGTTTTTCAGGCCTTGCGTACCTGGCTGGTCAGCCGGGGATTTTCGCTCAGGGTGATTTTTTGGGTAACCGGCCTGCTCTCCTTTTTTATATCGCCCATAGCCGACAACCTGACGACAGCGCTGCTCATGGGGGCAGTTGCCATGGCGGTCGGTGGAGACAACAGGAAGTTTGTCGTCATCGCCTGTATCAATATTGTCGTGGCAGCAAACGCCGGAGGTGCTTTCTCGCCCTTTGGTGATATTACCACCCTCATGGTCTGGCAGAAGGGCAAGGTGGAATTTATTGAGTTTTTTAAAATTTTCTTTCCTTCAGTCATAAACTGGGTGATTCCCGCCCTGGCCATGAATTTTGCCCTGGGCAAGGAAGTGCCTCAAAAGGTGGAAGAGCATTACGAGATGAAGCTTGGTGCCAAAAGGATTATCGTGCTTTTCCTGCTGACCATTATAACGGCCGTCAGCTTCCACAATTTTCTCCATTTGCCACCGGCTACCGGTATGATGCTTGGCTTGGGCTATCTTGGGTTTTTTTCCTTTTATTTGAAAAAGAAAGAACAGCGGGTGTATGATGTGGATGACAACCCTCTTGCCCACCAAGCCGATCACACAAAACCGACTTTTTTTGATCTTTTCAGAAAAGTGGCCAGGGCGGAATGGGATACCTTGATTTTTTTCTATGGCGTTATTCTTTGTGTCGGCGGGTTGTCTCAGTTCGGTTACATGGCCCTGCTCTCCAACTACCTTTATCTCGACCTGGGGGCAACAACTGCCAATGTGTCTGTGGGAATTTTATCCGCTATTCTGGATAACATTCCGGTAATGTTTGCTGTTTTGACCATGGATCCGTCTATGTCTCACGGACAGTGGCTTCTGGTTACTTTGACGGCGGGAGTTGGCGGAAGTCTGCTTTCCATCGGTTCTGCTGCAGGAGTTGCCTTGATGGGAGCTGCCAGAGGAGTCTACACCTTCGGAGCCCACCTGAAGTGGACTCCGTTTATTGCACTTGGCTACGCCGCCAGTATCTGGGCGCATCTTATAATTAACAGTAAGGTTATGTGATTGAAAATCTGTTGAAATAAGGAAGCAAAAGCAGAACCAACGTTCTGCTTTTGCTCTTAAAAACTGGGAAAAGATGTGTGAGCCTGCTCGCTGCCGCTACGTGCGATATTTGTAGCTATTGCGTTGGCGGATGGGCAACAATAGAGCTTTTGGGCTTGGAGCATCATTTTTTGGCTTTTGATCGAAAACCGATCAAGCCTATCAAACCGGAACCAAGCAACCAGCCTGCTGCTGGAACAGGAACTGCTGCTGTCGCCGGAGATCCGATTCCATTCCAGCCAATAAAATAGAGCCCTGGGGGACGGTTCTCAGGGTTTTCCCAGTTCAGCTCCTCCAACTCTCCGAGCATCCATCTTTCCCAGTGAAAAACATCTATGCGGGTTAGAGAAAAAAGCGGCTCTTCATCAAAAAATAAATTTTCAAAATTCCCATTCGCCCCTAATGGACCGTGTTCTCCTGTTGCCGCAAACATCAGGCCCGGTGGCATTCCGCTTTGAGTTCCCTCGTTGTTAAAACTTGCCGCTTTGGCGTTCAGACAAAATGGCAGCGAAAGACAGGCAAGCAAAGTAATGAGTGCTCCTTTTTTCATTTTTCCTCCTTTATTTCATAGTGTTATCTGCTTCTGAATTGTTTTGGGGAAATAAATGCAAGTTAAATACCACCCCATTTGCCGATGGTTTTATGGGGAGTGAAGGGCTCTGGAAAGTGTTGGGATGCAGAATAAATCATGTAAATTAAGGTGGTTATAGGGTAGGTTGCGAATATATTCCTTCTTCAGTTGCGACTGATGTCGGCAGGAAAATCGATGAGGTAATTGTAAAGTGTAGCTATTGGGAGATAGGGGAACGGCAGAGCTGTTTATCGATTGAAGTAACAGGGGCGTGGGCGAGAGAAAGGAAGTATGACGCCGGGAGGGGCGAAGGGCATGTCTTTAATTGCTGACAACAACTAAGAGCAGAGCTGCGATAGGCTTGCAAGGTGGTTTTGGGGGTTTTAATTCTTGATTTGCAGCAAGTGGTGTCTGTAATCTATGACAAAAGCGGGCCGGCGACCTTGAAATGTATAAGAGTGAAGCAGTGTCGTCCGCTTCACTCTTATATTTTTGTAACTATTCAGCTGCACCTCATCTTTGAACGATCATGCCTGCTCACATAGACGGGCTATAGCCTCGCAGGCCTGCTTGTCCAAATCTAAGGCACATCTGAATAGTTACGGCCTGGAGTTGAGGCCCATTTCGAGCCCTCGCTGAATAGATACATATTTTTTTCATAATGGTACTGGCAAAAAACTTTGTTTTGCCGGGCCGGAAACCTTATGTGTTTTCTTTGCTCAGCAAGGCTCTTTCAATGATTTGATAGCTGCGCTCCACCATGCTGCGTGGTTCAATCATGAGGCCGGCCTGGATCATGGCATTGTCATAGATCTGCTCAACAACATTTTTTGCAAAGGTTTCATCTTTTGTCCGCATGTCTGCCAGGTTTTTGATCAAAGGGTGCGAACAATTTACTTCAAGGTTTTTACTGCTTATCTGATGCTCCTGATTGGTGGCTCGCATGACTCTTTCCATGCTGCTTGTAAAAAAACCATCCGGATTGACGATCATTGCCGGACTGTCAACCAGGCGTTTAGAGATAGCGACCTCTTTAACCTTCTCTCCAAGCACCTCTTTCATCCATTTGGTCAGAGTCTGGGCAATTGGCTCGTCAAGGGGCTCTGCCGGTGAACTCTCTTTGGCGTCCTGTTCCTCTTTGTCCGGTTCAGGCAGCTTCAAATCCGCTCTGTCTGCAGACACCATTTTTTTGCCGTCAAACTCTCCAAGATGACTGAACACAAAATCGTCAATGGGTTCCATGGTATAGATAATTTCAACATCGCGCCTTTTAAACACCTCGAAATAAGGCCCTGTTTCAATGGCTTCCCTGCTCGGTCCGTTGATATAATATATTTCATCCTGCCCTTCCTGCATGCGTTCCACATATTCACTGAGAGAAACAAGTTTTCCAGGCTCTGTTTTGGATGACTCAAAGCGCAACAGTTTGGCCAGATCGTCTCGGTGCGTATAATCCGATGTGGCGCCCTCTTTAAGAAAAAGGCCAAAGGTGGTCCAGAATTTTTCATACTGCTCAGGTTGTTTCTTGGCCTGATCTTTTAAGAATTTTAAAAAGCGGCTGGTAATGACTTTTTTTAGTTTTGCCACCAGGGCGTTGTCCTGCAAAGCCTGGCGGGAAATGTTCAGCGGGAGATCTTCGCTGTCGACAACGCCTTTTAAAAAGCGAAGCCACTCTGGTAAAATATTCTTGCTGTGCTGCTCAATGAGCACCTTCTGGCAGTAGAGACTCACCCCCGGATCCATGCGGCCAAAGCCCATCAGTTCCATGTTGTCGCCAGGGACAAAAAGCAGGGCTTTAATGGCAAGAGGGGCATCTGCACTGAAATGAAAATGGCTTAATGGTTCATCAAAGGCATTGGCTATAAATTTATAAAAATCAGTATATTCTTCATCTTTGATGTCATCTTTGCCTTTGGTCCAGAGTGCCTGCACCGTGTTGACTTTTTCTCCTCCGACTTTGATCGGGAACGAGACAAAATTTGAGTATTGCTTGATGATACGTTTGATCGTGTCTTCATTGGCATAGGTGTGGGCATCGTCTTTGAGTTCTACAATTATTTTCGTACCCCGGTGCAGGCCAGATTCCGGGGACAGGGTGTAGCTGCCGGTGCCGTCTGATGACCATTCATAGCCCTCGGCGTCCGTTTTGAAGGATCGTGACTGAACCCGAACCTTTTTGGCTACCATGAAGGCGGCATAAAAGCCGACACCAAATTGGCCGATAAGGTTTATGTCTTTTTTCTGTGCTTCAGCCAGTTCGGTAAAAAAAGTTTTGGAGCCGGAGTGGGCGATGGTACCGAGGTTATGTTCGAGTTCCTCGTGCGTCATGCCTATCCCGGAATCGGTAATCGTCAGGGTATGGTCTTTATCATTAACGCTGATGGCGATTTCAAGGGGTGCGTCGGCATCAAAGACATCCTCTTCCATAAGTTTCTGGTGTCGGAATTTTTCCAGGGCATCTGCTGCATTTGAAATAAGTTCACGAAGGAAAATATCTTTTTCCGTGTAAAGTGAGTGAATAACGATATCGAGCAGCTTTTTTACTTCCGCTTGAAATTCTTTGGTTTCCGGTTTGCTGGTCATTGTAATTCTCCGTTCATACGAGTGTTTCTATGTTGAGGGATTATGATAATTTTAGACCGTACAGTAAGCATAAAACATGCTCTGTCAAGCCTGAAGAGAAGCGTTGTGCCCTACTTTTTTTAAGTTGCATAGAGGTAGGTGGACTGGTATCCTTTTAATCTTTTACAAAATCGCAAAACTCGGTAAATTTAAAAAAACGAAACGGTTTGTACCGTTTGTATGGAGAAAATAGATGACCATTCGTGAAGACGCTCTCAATAAAAAAATGACACCTCTGTTTGAGGCCTGCGCTGCCAATGAGGGTATAAGCCCTGAAAAATTGATGGAGGGGGTGGCTCTGGGCACCATTGCTGTTCCGAAGAATAACAATCATAATTTTGAACGTATCATGGCAGTGGGCAAGGGATTGTCCACCAAGGTAAATGCCAATATCGGCGCTTCCAAGGATATGCCCGGACTCAACCAGGAGCTGGAAAAGCTCTGTATTTCCTTAAAAGCCGGGGCAGATACCGTTATGGACCTCAGTATGGGCGAAAATCTGAACGAGGTTCGCAGAGGTATTCTCGAGCGCTGTCCTGTGCCGCTTGGAACAGTTCCGGTTTATCAGACCGTTGCAGATGTCGTTGAGCGGCAGAAAAAAGAGATCGGAGAGGTAACAGTCGATCAAATGCTTGCTACCATTGAGCAGCAGGCCCTTGACGGCGTTGATTTTATGACCATTCACTGCGGATTGACTCGCGACTCGCTGATCCGTGTCAAAAAACATGAGCGCCTCATGGGAGTTGTCAGCCGAGGTGGTTCCTTTACCATCGAATGGATGAGTTATAATAAAAAAGAAAACCCATTTTACGAACATTATGATAAAATCCTTGAGATACTGAAAGAACATGAAGTAACAATCAGCCTCGGGGACGGGCTGCGACCGGGTTGTCTTGTTGATGCCACAGACCGCGGCCAGGTGCAGGAGCTGATCCACCTTGGCGAACTGACAGAGCGGGCCTGGGACGCAGGAGTGCAGGTTATTATCGAAGGGCCGGGACATATGCCCATGGATCAGATTCAGGCGAATATTCTCCTGCAAAAGCGTCTCTGCCACGGTGCTCCCTTTTATGTGCTCGGACCCCTTGTTACCGATATAGCCCCTGGCTATGACCATATAACCGGAGCCATAGGCGGAGCCATTGCCGCTGCTGCCGGCGCTGATTATCTCTGTTATGTAACACCTGCAGAGCATTTAAAGCTGCCGTCTGCCGATGATGTGCGAGAAGGGGTTATCGCCTCGCGTATTGCAGCCCATGCTGCAGATATTGCCAAAGGGGTTCCTGGGGCAATTGATAAAGATATTGCCATGGCCAGGTGCCGCAATAAACTCGATTGGAAAGGCCAGATAGAGCTTTCCATGGACCCGGACAAGGCTTTACGTTACCGGGAGGAAGGAAGCACGTATAAAGGTGATGCCTGCAGTATGTGCGGTTCATACTGTGCGATCAAGGTCTACAAAAAGGCAACGTCTCCGGGGCGTTGCTGTACTGAAGAAAAGTAATTTTTTTGTAACTGTTCAGAGGTACCCTCTACTGTGGATGCCTTTCGGTCATTTCCCTCTGAATAGTTGCTTTATGGTGTTTGGGCACTAACGAAGTTCCACCTGCATAATTACATTTTTCTTTTGGAGGTCTTTGCATGGCTGACTTTCTGACGCCGCTTGCTAATTTTATCGATAATACCCATTTGGTTGAACAGATTCGCGACGTTGACACTGTGGGTCTTTTTACCAATCCATGGTTTCTCGTTCCTTTTCTTGCCCAGGTCGGGTGGTGGCTTTATAAGCAGGCCATCAACAGTCTGGTCTGCACCGGGCTGGCCATCGGTGTCTGGTTTTTTACAGGAACCCCCTATGCCAAGGGGCTTGTTATTAACGGCGAGATACAGGCCGGAAAAATCTTACCTGTGGCAGGAGTAGGTATTGCCGTTCTTATTGTTCTTATTTATATATTTTTTATCCGATCTGATTGACAGTGCTCACCCTTGGCAATATTTACTCCGCATTGCTCGCTCACTTTGGCCCCCAGAACTGGTGGCCGGGTGATTCTCCTTTTGAAGTTATGGTCGGGGCTGTTCTCACCCAGAATACAAACTGGTCTAACGTCAATCGAGCCATAACAAATCTCAAAAATGATGATCTTTTGTCTTTTGAGGCTCTTTCAGCTTTGCCTGAAGGGATGTTAGCAGAAAAGATCCGTCCCTCAGGCTATTATAATCTGAAAGCGAGGCGGTTGAAAAATCTGTTGGCTCTCATCAGTGCTGAAGCACCGTCCGGAGACTTGGACTCCTTTTTGGGCCAGGATACCGGGCAGCTCAGGTCCAAACTTCTCTCTGTAAAAGGAATCGGCCCAGAGACAGCTGATTCCATCCTCCTTTATGCAGGCCAGAAACCTGTTTTTGTGGTGGATACCTATACCTACCGCATGCTGACTCGCCATGGATTCATTGGCGAAGAAACGGATTATTATGAGATGCAGGATCTCTTCATGGACACCCTGGAAAGGGATGTTGCTTTATTTAATGAGTTTCATGCCCTGATTGTATGCCTGGGAAAGGACTATTGCCGCAAAAGCAAACCTCGGTGCCAGGAGTGCCCTTTGGGGAAATTTGAGCCGGTGCTGGGTGATTTATAGCTCCGTGGCGGACAATCCCAAAATGGGTATTTTTTTGAACAGTAAATATGGATGAGGTAATGCTGCACAATTCATCATTCCCTGTTCGACATTCAATATTCAATCAGTCTCTATGTTTCACAATTTGTAAGGCGAAGTATTTAAAGATCAAGAAAGGTCGTGTCCCTGTTCAGGATGCGACAGCCTTTCTCTTCAACAACACCCATGTTTTCCAGACGAATGCCTCCCCAGTCCGGTAGATAGATGCCCGGCTCCACGGTAATAATCATCCCTGTTTGTAGTTTTTTCTTGTTTCTTTTGTTGAGCGCGGGCCCTTCATGGACGGCGAGCCCGACACCATGTCCCAGTCCGTGGCCGAAATTTTTTCCAAAACCGCCACTGTTGATAATGTCTCTCGCCGCTTTGTCAGCTTCTCTTCCTGTTATGCCAGCCCTGATTGCCGAGGTTGCGGCAAGCTGCGCCTTTCTTACGAGACGGAACAGTTTAACGGTTCTGGCATCCGGGGTGCCAAGAACAACGGTGCGGGTCATGTCGGAGCAGTAGCCATCCAGGATAAGCCCCATATCGATGACAATCGGCTCTCCTTTCTGGAGGGGACGATTACCCGGAACCGCATGGGGAGAGGCTCCATTCGGTCCTCCTGCAACAATAGTTTCAAAGCTTGGACGTTCGGCTCCTTTTTCAAGCATGCAGTTTTCAAGACGTGATGCTACTGCTCTTTCGGTCATACCTGGTTGAATAAGGGGAAAAATTTCCTGGAAGACTGTTTCATTGAGCAGCACCGATTTTTCTATTTTGTCGATTTCTTCCTGAGTCTTGCGGGCTCTCATTTTCTCGACAAGACCGACAAGAGGGATGACCTCAATATCAAGTTTGTTGCATAGGGATGAGAGCTTTTCAGCGGTTGAATGGAGTGTGTAATGGCTTTCAAAACCAAGGCGACTGATCTTTAATTTGGGCAGTATTTTCTGAAGAAGAGCCAGAAGACCCTTTGGATAAAGGACGATCTCAAAATCTTTGGCCTCAGAGGCGGCGTGGAGTTCAAATCGTGAGTCTGTGAATAAAAAGGAGCTTCCCCTGGCCGGAATAAGGAGAAATCCGGAAGATTCAGTAATAGAGGAGTCCGTAGCCGTATAGCCGCTCAGGTAGCGGCGATTGTCAGGTTGACTGATAAGGAGGGCGTCAATTTTTTTTCTTTGCAGGGCACGTTGTAATTTTTGTAATGTCATTTGTGTTTGCTTTTTCCCTCATGAAAAAATTTTTTGTTTAAATTGCTCATAAAACAAAAAAAACGATGTAACTATTCAGCTGCACCTCATCTTTGGACAAGCAGGCCTGCTCACATAGACGGGCTATAGCCTCTGAATAGTTACGGCCTGGAGTTGAGGTCCATTTCGAGCCCTCGATGAATAGATACAAAACGATAACAATTCAAAATGGATGTTCATTCTTCTTTCTTTGGTAATTTAATTAATCAAAAAGGTCAATCAGAGTGAGAGATTGTAGGGAGAGAAAGGGTCACTGTGGTTCCCTGGCCGGGCCGGGATTCAAAATGGAGACTGCCATTATGATCGTTGATAATTGATTGAGAAATGAAAAGTCCAAGTCCAGTCCCGCCTTCTGCAAATTTCGTGGTATAAAAAGGTTCAAAAATGTTTGGCAGGACCTCTTGGGACATCCCCGCTCCATTATCACAAACCTTGACTACAACTTTTTTTTCCTGGAGATGAAAGTGACTTGAAACTTTAATCTCCTCGTCTTTACAGGAAAGGGACTCAAGGGCATTGAGTATCAGATTTGTTATCACCTGTTCCAGCTGGCAGGTGTTGCCATTGACCGGAGGCAACCTTGAGTCCAGGGAAAGTTCACATGACTTTGCCTTTTGGTGGATGTGTAATCCGAGCAATTTCACTACATTTCTGATAACTTGGTTTAATGAAACGTTGGTTTTGGTATTGCAAGAGCCCTGGCGGGAAAACTGACCGAGTTGGGCAACAATACTTGAGATACGTTTTGCGCCTTGGCGAATACCGTGAAAAAGTTCCGGAAGGTTTTTTTTCACTTCTGAAAATGGCAACCCTCCAAAGAGTTCAGTGTTCTGATCTTTTTCATTTTTTTCCGCAAATAACAGGAGATCCCGGGAAATTTTTTCAGCGATCTCCGCACTGATTGTCATGAAATGATTCGGGTTTTCAATTTCATGAACCACACCTGCAGCCATAATACCTAAAGAGGCAAGGTGGGCGTTTCGCATAACCTTGGTTTCAAGGTTAAGTTTTTCACTTATGTCAATACCATCGATAACCACACTCACGACGTTGCCATTGCTGTCTGTCACAGGAAACGATCTCAATTCCCAGGCACGCAGTGAAGTATCTGTATGGCGCGAAATATTAGGTTTTGTCGTGAGGACAGTTTCCTGTACGATGCATTTGTCACAAGCAGAGGAAAAAGGCCAGACAGTACAGCATTTTTGATTGATAATGTCGTCGAGGGGTTTGGTGAACGTTTTTGCTGCAGCGGCATTTGCCCATGTGATATTTTTTCCCGGGGTGACAACAAGGAGAACATCCTGAAATGCATCAAGCACTCCTTTAAATTCCTGGGCCAGTTGAAAATAACGTTTTTCTTTTTCTAAAAGCTGTTTTGTTCTTTCCGCAACGAGGCTGTCAAGCATATCCCTGTGCAGCTTTAAATCAAGCTGGGTCTGCACCCTTGCCAGTAAGATGGAAGTTTTAAAGGGTTTGGTAATATAATCATTGGCGCCAAGTTCGAAGCCGACCGCTTCTCCCTCTTCATTTACCCTTGCTGTGAGAAAAATAATGGCCGTGTTTTTTGTGTTGCTGTCTTTTTTTAAAAGGGAACAAACCTTATACCCATCCATGTCGGGGAGCATAACGTCCAGCAGGACAAGGTCGGGGACTGATTGTTTGGCAACCTCCAAGGCATCTGTCCCGTTGAGGGCCGTCAATATTTGGCAGCCAAAAGGAGAGAGCAGTTTTTCCAGAATGGTGATGATTTGTTTGTCATCGTCGACTATAAGTATTTTTTGTTCAATATATTTCATCTGAAACAAAGCTGTATTTATTTGGTGAAATATTCTACACGTTTCCAGGCATTAACAAATGGTATCATTCTGCATCTGTTAAAGAAATAGAAATCAAATAATTTATTTTTCACAAACAAATTATTTGATTCCGCCATTCAGTCGTGGTAGCCTAACCCGGGGTTGGACACTAGAAATCCAGCCCTTTTTAAAAGGAAATGCCTAACCTGTCAATGATGCAACAATTGCTTCATGTGCAAAATATGTTGCAGGGTAATAATGGCAAAATTTATACCGTGCTGGAATGGAAAAGTTTGACGAAAGCAGGAAATGTGATGTTGGTGGTGTGAGTCAAAATGGCGAATCAATCGTTTTTCCCTTCCCTGGCGGTTCCTTCTCCCTACTCGGTAAAAATTTTACAGATTTAGGCCTCGGAATTTGTTGGGGAGTTTTTGGGTATAATTTGTAACCTCAGCGGATGCTGAAAAAGGAAAAGGACTGGGCTCTGGTAGCAGCAATAGTTCAAAGTTCTGCTGATTTATTTTTGATGAGGGAGCAAAAGGGAAAAAGGGCAATTTTTACCATATTGCTCACGTGGCGATGGCCTTTGCCTTATTGGGCAGCCGTTTTGAACGTTAATAAAATTTGATTGGTTCGTGGATAATGCTATGATTGGTACCCGTATGGCATCCGGAAAAATTCTTATAGTTGATGATGAAGAATTGGCTCTTCATTCAACCAAGACTCTTCTCAATTCAGAAGGGATAACAGACATTGTAACTCTTGCTGACAGTCGGGATGTGTTGCCTTTCCTAAAAAAAACAAATATTGATGTTGTTGTGCTTGATCTTCTTATGCCTCACATTTCAGGAGAACAACTGCTTCATCAAATTCATGAGGAGTTTCCTGATGTTTTAATTATCATCCTGTCTGTGGTTGACGATTTTCAGATGGGCATAAACTGTATGAAAATTGGTGCCTTTGACTATTTGCTGAAGCCCGCTGACCCCCAGCATCTGGTCGCCTGTGTCAAAAGAGCGCTCAATCAACAGTCACTTGCCTATGCCGCAAGTTCAGTGGAAAATCAATTACAGGATTCATCAGAAAACCGAGATGGAATTTTTTCTGAAATCGTTACGGTAAGTAAAAAGATGCTGGCGCTTTTTAATTATGTAAGAGCTATAGGGGCATCTGATCAACCTGTTTTAATATACGGCGAAACTGGAACAGGAAAAAAACTCTTTGCAGCCGCTGTCCATAAAATAAGTGACGTTCCCGGCCCGCTTGTTTCTGTAAAAGTTGCAGGGCTTGACGAAAATATTTTTTCAGAACTTCTTTGCGAGTCCCAGGCGGAAAAAAAGGAGGGACATCTTGGCGAGGTCATGCAAAATGGCTGTGGCACTTTGTTTTTGGATGAAATCGGCGAGCTGTCCGATTCGTCGCAGCTTAAACTTTTAAATTTTCTGAAAAATGATTCACTTACTGTGCAAAGGGCCAAAGGCAGAAAGGCTGCCAGAATTATCTGTTCAACCAATAAAGATTTGAGAAAAATGATTCAGGAAGGGCGCTTCAGGCGTGATTTGTATTATCGACTGGGAAGTCATAAAATCGATATCCCTCCTTTACGTGAACGACCAGAGGATATCCCACTGCTTGTCCATCATTTTATAGAAAAAACAGCCATCGTCCTCAAGAAAATGAGTCCGCTGCCTACTCCCGAACTTTTTACACTTCTCTCGACCTATTATTTCCCGGGAAACGTTCGAGAACTCCAGGCCATGGTCCGTGATGCCGTCAGCCTCTGTCAGGGTACTCGATTGAGCATGAAAAGTTTTGAAGACAATATCGGCATTGAAAGGAGATCTTTTGCAAGGGAAGAACAAGAACAGAATAATGATTTTGTCCTTGTTACGGATAACCATTTCCCGACATTAAATGAGGGGGGGAATCTTCTTATAGACGAGGCAATGCGGAGGGCCGACAATAACCAGCGTGTTGCAGCCGGCTTACTTGGTATTTCCCGTCAGGCGCTTAATCGCAGACTGCGAACAAGAAAGCATTCCGGTAAAAAGTAAGGAATAGTGGTAGCCGGCTTGGTGGCTACAAAAAGGTGAGGGTAAAATTGACCCTTGAATCATAGAGATGTTTGTGGAGGTCCCCAACGGCAGTAACAATATCATCACCACCGTACTCAAGAATAACTGTCCGGTCCTGCCTGGAAAAGGACATGATGAGTGTCGTCGTTGCACACGCCTGAAGCCAGCCCTCTAAATCTTTTTCAAGAGATTGCCAGTCCGTGAAAGGAGATTCCGCGGCCTGTTCAAACATCACTTTTATTTTCACTGGCGAACCTTGGGCTTGGGCTCAGACTCGTAAGCGCTGCTCAATATGCTCTTTATATTGATCAAGGGCGCGGCCGTACTGCTCGTTCAGCTCAATTAAAATTTTCTGCCACTCCTCTGCAAATTTGGGGTGCTGCGCGGGTTCGAGTTTCATTTGAACACCAGTCTGCTGTGCCAGATTTTGCTCCATCATAGCCATCTGTTGGGCAAACTGTTCTTCAAGCTGTTGTTTCAGTTGATCTTGGTGGTCAATATAGCGCTCGAGAATTGATTTCATCTCCGCAAAAACCTGTGAAAGAGAGCTGTCCTGACTGATATCCATGAGGCCCTGCATGGCTTTGTCCAGCTCAATATGCTCATCTTTTTCCCTGGGGAGCACAATATTACGGAGAAGGGCGGTTACGGCTCCTTTTTGAAGATGGGGATGGTCTTTCTGGGGTAGATCTGTAAAAGCTGATGATAATTCTTCAAGCTCCCCCCTCAGGAATTGTGCCGCAAGCCGCATGCCTTTTTTTTCCTGTTCTTCACCGTGCAAATCAGCTGTAGCAGCTTCTTCCATTTTTGCAGCGCGTTCCAGGACCATATCGAGTGTGCTTCGTATTTCAGCCATTGTTGTGTCCGTGTAAATTTTTAGAGTGCAGACCGCTATAAATTTTTTGAAATCTATTACTCAATCTCTAAGTCAAACCAGCATTAACATATAAAGACCATAAGCCAATAACAATAAAAAACCATACAGGCGATGTATTTTGTTTTTAAAATAGAGAACCGGCAGAAGTACCGCGGTAAAAAAAGTCATTACAGGCAGATCTCGGAGAAGCAGCTGGCTATCGAGGGGAAATGGTTTTATGAGTGCTATCCCTCCCAGAACCATGAGCAGGTTAAATAAATTACTGCCAATGATGTTCCCCATGAGGAGATCTGTTTCTCCTCTCCTGATTGCCGAAATAGAGGAGGCAAGCTCCGGAAGGGATGTCCCCACAGCTGCCATGGTCAGGCCGATAATCAGATTTGAAACACCAAAAAAATGAGCAACATCTACGGCGCCTTTGATAAAAAGATTCGATCCAAAGGATAAACAGATGAGTCCTCCAAGGCAGAGGAGATAGATAAGCCATAATGGAGACTGGGGCTCAGCACCTTCTTGTTCAGATTCAGAAGAAAGCGTTGTGCCGTTTTTATAGGAAAAGTAAGTAAAAAGAAAAAGAATAGTAATAAAAATGAATCCCACTGCCCTTGGGAAAAAACCGTACCAGGCAAGACCAATGACGGCAAAACTGGTGACAAGGACAAGGATGATTTCTTTAAAAAAAGAAAAAAAGGGGGCATGAAGGGGAGAAATAAGGGCGCACACCCCCAAAATGAGTCCAACATTTGCTATGTTGCTGCCAATGACATTTCCCAACATAATATCAGGTGTTCCCTGGAAACTTGCAGAAAGGCTGACAAAAAATTCCGGCATGGAGGTGCCAAAGGCCACGACCGTGAGTCCGATGAGTAGAGCACTCATACCCATGCGGCTAGCCAGTTTGACAGCACCTGAAACAAGGGCTTCTCCGCCGCTTACCAGGATTACCAGTCCGCCGATAAGGGCGAGTAAAGATAAATAAATTGATGAAAAATGCGTTTCAATAGACATTGTAATATTTAAATTCGTTTGACGCCGGGCGCACAGTGTGAAGAGGCAGTTGTGTTGCGACATAAAGGTTTGCTGAGCTGATCTTTGTCACTCATCAATAGAAAGGGGTTGAGAAAGAGCGTCAGGGAAGCTTGAAATCATCTTTATGGAGCAGAAATGCTGATTCGGAAAGCTTTTTTAACTTTTTTTTAATCTGCGGTAAAGGAATAAGAGGTGGTATTAAAGGAATTTCAGCGCTGACCTGAACAGGAGGTGTGATTTGCATTTTTTGTTCAAGGGACTCGGAAAAACCTGTATCAATCGCTCCTTGCATGCTGCCTCCTGTGTCTGCGCAATCCATGGCGCGCAAAAAGCTTAGAATACAGCTGATGTCATTTTTTCTGTAGAAAATTTTGATCTCTTCTTCAATGGTTTCCTGGTCTTCAACAAGTTCAGCATATTTTTCTCTGTATTCCTGGACGTCAGTAACAAGTTGATCATAGGTTTGCATGAAAAGATATTTGAAACGACCTGATGCGGTCAGTCCTCTTGTTTTTACTCCGGCAAAAACCCGTAAACGCAGGGTTGGCGATGTCAGAATATAAGGGTCAAAATAAAAAGTTTCTTCCAGTCCCGTTATGCGAAGAAATTCTCCGATTAAATTTTCATCCTGGAGCATAATATAGACGCGATTCAGGCCATTAACGATTCTTTGACCCACGGTCCTGTTATGATGGTATATGTTCCGTGTCAGGGCCGCCTTGTCCTCCTCAATCAGCTTGCGGAATCCAAAGTATCGGTCAGCGAGTTCCTTTTTTATTTCAAAATTGAGAAATTCGCAAATATCGGCATTCATAGAAGTCCTTACCCTGATAAACTGGAAAAAAAATTAAGAGTCCTGGACTCTTTTCAGTACCCTGAGTGAATAGGGTAGAAGCATCGTAAAAAAGATGCAAAATGTTTCTTTCAAGTGAGTTTTTTTGTTTTCTGTTACTTTATGACACGAAAATAATTCCTAAGGCACTAAATAGCTGCAGAAAGATTTTTTTCTTGACACATTGAAGGATAAAGGAAAAAGGGTAAAGGGCAAAGTAAAAAAAAGCTTTGCTCTTGCAAGAAAGTCATTTTGGTCTTTTTCAAACATCGGGAGGTTTTTTTCATGGCAGCATTGCAGGATGATTCGGTTCAACGCGTCAAAGATGCTGCTGATATTGTCGAAGTAATAGGCGAGTATGTTTCCCTTCAGAGGTCAGGAGTCCGCCTGAAAGGGCTCTGTCCGTTCCATTCCGAAAAAACGCCTTCATTTACTGTGAATAGAGAAAGGCAGTTTTTTCACTGTTTTGGCTGTAAGGAGAGTGGAGACGTTCTGTCGTTTATGATGAAATATCATAACATGACATTTCAGGACGCCCTTGCCAGCCTTGCTGAACGCTACGGGGTTGAGCTCGAAGAGCGCAAGCTCTCGCCCGAAGAACAGCGAAAAGTTAAAAAGCGTCAGCTTCTGCACGGGGTCAATGAAGCAGCGACAAGGTTGTTTCGTGACTTTTTGCTGCAAAATCAAGCTGCCCGAAAAGCCAGGCAGTATCTGGAAGAAAGAAGTTTGTCCCAGGAGATTATCAGCCGTTTCCAGCTTGGTTATGCGCCGGATCGATGGGATTTCCTGGTCCAGGGATTGTCTTCGGCAGGTTTGAGTCAGGATGTGGGGGTTGCCGCTGGTCTCTTGGTACAAAAAGATGCGGGAAAGGTATATGACCGCTTTCGTGACAGAATTGTCTTCCCGATTTTTTCTCTGAGTGGGCAGCATGTTGGGTTCAGCGGTCGGATTCTTGGAAATGGGCAGCCAAAATATCTTAATAGCCCGGAAACAGCTGTTTTTGATAAGAGCCAAACTCTTTTTGGTCTCTATCAGAACAAAGAAGCAATACGAAAAGCAGGGAAATGCCTGGTTGTGGAGGGGAATTTTGATCTTCTTTCTCTTGTTGCCGGCGGATTTGATAACGTTGTCGCACCGTTAGGTACAGCATTAACTCCCCAGCATGTAAAAATTCTGAAACGGTATACTTCGGAGGTTATCGTCCTTTTTGATGGTGATGAAGCCGGGCTCAAGGCCGCAATGCGGGCTGTCCCTCTTTTTTTAACGGAAGAGCTGCCGGCAAAGATTGTTGTCTTGCCCCCGGAGCATGATCCTGATACATTTCTCAGTTCTTTTGGCAAAGAGACCATGAAGAAGAAGGTCGCCGAGGCCATGGAGCTTCCTGAATTTGTCTTTGCAAGGCTGGTGAGTGAGCATGGATTAAGCCTGAGCGGGAAAGGAAAAATTGTCAAGGAACTGCAACCCTTGATTGCTGCCACAGGTAACCGAAGATTGCAGAAAAGCCTTTTTGTTTCTCATTTCAGCAATAAACTCGGCCTGCGGGCTGAAGAGCTGATGGGGAGTGAAGAAAAAAAAATATATTTAGACCCTCCCGTGACAAAAAAATTGGGCAAGGAGAGTTTGGGTATTTCCAGGGAGCATCGTCAACTTCTTGAATTTCTTATTATTTATCCGGAGACACTCCCTCTGTTTCTTGAGGCGGGACTTGAGAAAATTATTGGCAGTGAAAATGATTCAGTAAGTGTTATTATTAACCACTTGAAAAATCTTGAAGCAGGAGAAAATGGTATCAATCCTGATGTTCTTCTTGAGAAGATGCATGGAAATGAAAAGATTTATATTTCCCAGGTTTTTATAGATGCTCCGTCTTATTCTGATGAAATGAGGGAGACAATGATCACCGATATGGTGGCCTGGGTGCGAAAGCAGGCATGGCAGGGGCAAAAATCGGAACTCTTGCGTCGCATAAATGAGGCTCAGCACGAGGGAGATGATCAATTACTCATGGAACTGCTTGAAAAGAAAAAAGAAATGGACGAACTCGCTTATACATAATATGTTGTCTTGAGAATTTTAACTAAAAGGGCACCTCTAAAAAAAATATATTTGTAGAGAAGACCCTGAAAAGGTGGATTTCCGTGGGCAGGAGTATGGCTAAAAGTAGAAAATCAAACACGAATGAAATTATCGGGGAAGAGAATGACTATCTTGATAACCCTGCATCCGGCGATGGAGCAGGAGAACTTCTGAGTCGCTCAGTGGAAGAATCTCCTGACGACCTGACTTTTTTGTTGGGCGATGACGAACAGACAGAGGGAAGAAAAAGAAGGCGTTCCTCTGTGGGCCGGTTAAAAGGCGGGAAGCTTGGTGCTCCCTTGGCAACCGGAGGTTTTGGCCGGGAGATTGACCCTGTGAAAGCCTACCTGAGGGAAATGGGTGCCGTTTCTCTTCTCTCGGCAGCAGAAGAGACTGAGATTGCTAAGAAAATTGAAAACGGCTTAAAGCAGATTCAATGCGGCCTCTTGGCTCTCCCCATGACTCTTAAGACCTTGAAGACCCTGCAGGAGGATCTTCTTGCTGACAATTGTGCGATAACGGATGTTCTGCGAGGGTTGACAGAAGACGACCATGAAAAAGCCAGGGAAAAATTTATCTGGCAGGTCTCGGAAGCCTTGAGGATTGACAGGGAGCGTGCCGCTTTGCGTGCTGATATGCGTAATCCCAATCTTGATGAAGCAGAAGGTGTCAAGATCATGGTTCGCATTGAAAGGTCCACCCATTCAATCGTTTCTCTTTTTCAGGATGATTTGCTTCAAAATAAATATATAAACTCAACTCTTGAAGAACTTCATAAACTTGTCAAGCGGTTTGAAAAGTTGGTAACCAGGCGGAAAGAGGAGCCGGAAAATAAAGAAAAAATTGATACCATGCTTTTTAATCTGGAAGAAATGCATGGTGTTGACTATGAGTCATTGGGACATGCTCTGGCTCAGGTCACCATTGGAGAAGAAGTCAGCAGGGAGGCAAAGAAAGAACTCACTCACGCGAACTTGAGGCTTGTTGTCAGTGTTGCCAAAAAATATATGAATCGTGGCTTGCAGTTGCTCGATCTGATCCAGGAAGGGAATATCGGCCTCATGAAGGCTGTTGAAAAATTTGAATACCGCCGTGGTTTTAAATTCAGTACCTATGCGACTTGGTGGATTCGTCAGGCTATCAACCGGGCAATTGCTGATCAGGGGCGTACTATACGTATACCTGTTCATATGATAGACACGATAAACCGTTTGTTGAAAGGGTCAAAAGAGTTCATGCGTGATGAGGGCAGGGAGCCATCTCCTGAAGAGATTTCTGACCGGCTTGATGTTGATCTGGAAAAGGTGCGCAACATTCTTAAAATATCCAAAGAGCCAATCTCTTTGGATACGCCTATTGGTAATGATGAAGAAAGTAATCTGACAGATTTTATTGAGGATGTAGACGCTATTTCGCCCCATGATGCTACCATTCAGGATAATCTTAGGGAGCAATTAAGAAAGGTTCTCGGTTCTCTTACCGAAAGAGAGGAAAGTGTTCTGCGCATGCGTTTTGGTATTGACACCCAGAAAGATCTTACACTTGAAGAAGTTGGAAAAACCTTCTCTGTGACCCGAGAGCGGATTCGTCAAATAGAGGCCAAGGCCCTCAAGAAATTGAAGCACCCTAACAGGAAAAAACACCTGGAGAGTTTTATCAAAGATTAGACCCGCTATCAGGGGTATCTGCACAAGAAACCCGTACTTTCAAGAAGCTCTATGTCTTTTGCTAGGATATTGTCTGCAGGCAAATGGCCTTTGCCTTTCAAGGGATGGGATAATTAAAAAGTCCCACTTTGATTGTTATATAGTATTTGTTCTGTCTAAGAAGTTACCCTCGTAGATTTGCATTTGATTTAAATAATGTATAATAATATCTATTCTGAGCATTTAATACTTCTTCAAGGGATTAGTGGACAGAATACAGCTCTACGGCTTTAGTTTTTTGATTGCCAGTTGGCTGCAGCCTCCTGAGATCAACATCATCTTTTACGCGTCAGGAAATTTCCCGTGAACTCCCTTTTAGACACTCTTGCCCTGTTTTTAACCCCTGGCCTGGGGGTACGAGGCTGGCAGAAACTGATTGATGTTTATGCCGATCCTGCGGTGGTCCTGAATACGGATCCTGCAAAGATTCGTAAACAGGTTCGAGGTGTTAACGATAAAGTTATCGCGGCCCTTGATAAAGATGCTCTCCGGAAGGCTGCCGAGGAGGAGTTGAATAGAGCGGAAAAACAGGGTATAGGTATCCTCTCCCAGCAGGATGAGGCCTATCCGGAACTGTTGCGAACAATTTATGATCCGCCGATTCTGCTTTATGTGAAGGGAAATCCATCGCTTTTGCGTTCTCCTTGTATTGGGATGGTCGGTGCCAGGGCGGCAAGTGTATATGGGCAGAGAATTGCTGGAGATCTGGCCAAAAGACTGAGTCTCAGGGGAATGACAGTTGTCAGTGGTCTTGCCCTTGGTATTGATGCAGCGGCCCATAAAGGCGCTTTGAATGGTAGCCGGGCAACAATAGGTGTTCTTGGCTGTGGGCTTGATATTATCTATCCTCGCCAAAACAGCTCTCTCTATGAAGAAATAGAGGGTTGCGGAGCCATTGTCAGTGAGTACCGCTTGGGCTCTCAACCGGAAGCGTTTCGTTTCCCGGCACGGAACAGGATTATAAGTGGCCTTTCTCTCGGGGTGGTTGTTGTAGAGGCAGCCAAGAGATCTGGCTCTCTCATAACTGCCGGTCTCGCTCTGGATCAGGGAAGGGAAGTCTTCGCCATTCCGGGTCGTATTGACTCCTGTAAAAGCGAAGGAACCCATCGTCTTCTCCAGGAAGGGGCAAAACTGGTTCACACTGTTGAGGACATTCTCGAGGAGCTGCCTTATAATGTCCCTGCAGATAACACCTCTTCCCTGCCAAAGGGAAAAGCGGAAGTTCAATTGACGGAAGAGGAAGAAAAACTCTTCACTTTTCTCGATGTCTATCCCCAGACCATTGATGAAATTACCATAAGAAGCGGTATTATGGTACAAAAGGTCAACGAGTTGCTTCTTTTGCTTGAACTCAAGGGGGTGGTTGAGTCAATAGCTGGTGGGAAGTACCAGAAAAAAGGATAAAATTGTCTTTGTTTTTTTGTAAAAAAACGATGAATTCGCAAAAGGCAGCATAATGGTGGACAGCCGCCTTGGCAATAGCAACAAATTGTACATGTGTCAGCGGCGGTCGACTGGGTTTTTACCCCTCAAGGGGCATAAATGCGAAACCGTCAAAATTTAATTTTAAATTTATTTTTTTATTATGTCTAAATCTTTAATAATTGTTGAATCTCCAGCCAAGGCCCGGACCCTGCAAAGATATCTTGGTAAATCTTTTTCCGTAAAGGCTTCGGTGGGGCATATTCGAGATCTTCCCGTTAAGACACTTGGTGTTGACGTAGAACATGATTTCAAGCCAAATTACGTTACCATTCGGGGTAAGGGGAAAATCATTACCGAGCTGCGAAGCGAGGCAAAAAAGGCGGATGCAATTTACCTGGCCCCTGACCCTGATCGCGAAGGCGAGGCTATTGCCTGGCACATTGCTGAGGCTGTGCGGGGTTCAAAAAAGCCGATACACAGGGTACTTTTTCATGAGTTGACCAAAAAAGCAATTCTCGCAGCCATAGAAAACGCCACTGAAATTGACTATCATAAATTTGAGGCTCAACAGGCAAGGCGTATCCTGGATCGTCTTGTCGGGTATCAGATTTCACCTTTGCTCTGGGACAAAGTTCGTCGTGGTCTGAGTGCAGGGCGGGTCCAATCTGTCGCAGTCCGCATGGTTTGTGAGCGGGAGCAGGAAATTGCTGATTTTACCTCTGTTGAATACTGGTCCATTGCGGCTCAACTACAACAGGGCAACCCACCTTCTTTTTTGGCTCAACTTGATAGGATTAGTGGGGTAAAGCTCGATAAAGCCAAAAATCGCATCAAGGATGAGAATGCTGCCAGGAATATTGTCGATGAGTTAGAAGGCAGTGATTTTATTATCGAGAAAATTACCAAGAAAAAATCGAAAAGAAATCCGAGTCCACCTTTTATAACCAGTTCCATGCAGATAGATGCAAACAGGAAACTTCGCTTTTCAGCTAAAAAAACCATGATGCTGGCTCAGCGCCTTTATGAGGGTATTGCTGTGGACGATGACGGTCCCACTGGTCTGATAACTTATATGCGTACAGATTCTACGAGGATCAATGATGAGGCTTTGGCCCAGGTTCGTGACCATATACAGACTGCTTATGGAAAAGAATTTCTTCCACCCAAAGCAAATATCTACAAAACAAAGAAATCTGCCCAGGATGCCCACGAAGCCATTCGTCCCACAGATGTGTCCAAAACTCCTGAAAGCCTGGCTTCTTTCCTGGAAAAAGATATGCTGGCTCTTTATAGTTTGATCTGGAAACGTTTTGTGGCAAGCCAGATGACGCCGGCCATTTATGATCAGACCTCGGTAATGATTAAGGCTGGACGCCATAATTTTAAAACCGTGGGTTCAATCATTCGATTTTCCGGCTTTATGGCCCTTTATGTTGAGGCTGCGGAAGAAAGCAGGTCTGCTGAGCAGTCCAGGCAGGGGAAGGATGTGTTGTTACCGGACCTGAAAGAGGGGAGTAAACTGCAACTCCTACAGCTTGACCCAAAACAGCATTTTACCCAGCCTCCGCCAAGATACACCGAGGCAACACTGGTTAAAGCACTTGAGGAGAATGGAGTTGGCCGCCCAAGTACCTATGCCTCAATTTTGTCTACCATACAGGAAAAAGAATATGTATCACTTGAGCAACGAAAATTTTTTCCCACAGATCTTGGGAAGCTCGTGAATGAGCTTTTGGTGCAACATTTTCCGACAATAATGGACACAGAGTTTACTGCCTCTATGGAGCAGAATTTGGATAAAGTTGAGGAAGGAAAGGTTGACTGGCTGGATATTCTACATAAGTTCTATGGTCCCTTCCGGCACACTCTTGACCTTGCAAAAAAGGAGATGAAATCCGTTAAGCGAACGGCCATTCCAACCGACATTAAATGCATTCTCTGCGATGGCACAATGGTCATAAAATGGGGGAAGATGGGAGAATTTCTTGCCTGCGAAAATTATCCAGACTGCAAGAATACCCAGGATTTTACCAAGGATAAAGATGGAAAGATAATTCCCATTGAAAAAGAGCAGCCTCAGGAATCCGGGGAGACTTGCGAAAAATGCGGAAAACCCATGGTTTATAAGTATGGGCGATTCGGCAAGTTTCTTGCATGTTCAGGATATCCAAAGTGTAAACATATCCAGGCGGAAAAAACAGGCGTTGCCTGTCCGGAAGAAGGTTGTGATGGGGAGCTGATTAAGAAAATTTCCAAGCGGGGTAAGGTTTTTTATAGCTGCAGCCGCTACCCGGAATGCACTTTTGCTCTTTGGGATAAACCGATCAATAAGCCTTGCCCTGATTGTCATTCCCCCTATTTGCTTGAGAGGGAAACTAAAAAACAGGGGCTTCACTTAAAGTGCCCCGACAAACAGTGCGGTTTTACCCAAAACCTTGAAGATGAGTAAGTTTTTTTTATATCGTTGGCTTTTTTTATGAATAATGTTTAAAATATTTAAGTGTTGTTCGGTTTGGGACGATATGAGAATTATGAGATTTTTCATTTTTATAGGAGGCCCCTATGATTTCTTCAATAAATTCATCTCTCAGTGCCCTGCATTCATTTTCAAAAAAACAGGAGTCGATTGCAGATAATACGGCCAATGTTAATACGAACGATTTCAAAAAAACCAGAGTTACCTTCCAGGCGAATGAGCAAAACGCGGTTTCTCCTCAGATTACGAGGGTGGAAACTCCTGGGCCCCTTGTTTATGAGCAGACTTCAAAAGGTTCAGAACTTGTTGAAAAGTCGAACGTGGAAATCAGCGAGGAAATTCCACAGGCCATGGTTAATAAGCGAGCATATCAGGCCAACGTGAAAATGGTGCAGGTTGCAGATGAACTCATTGGCAGCTTGTTGGATATTAAGGGCTGAAGTGTGAGGTGAAAGGAAGGGTGTATTTTTTTCTACGAAAAAACCTGGCAGAAAACCGGCAACAAGTTGTGCAATTTTTGCCGGTTTTGCATTCTTTTTTCAATCTATATTTCTAAGTCCGAAAAAGTTATTTTCCCTCCCAAAATTGTCAGGACGGCCTTTCCGGTAAGTTCCCAGTTCAGGAAAGGTGAATTTTTGCTTTTTGAAACTATCCCTTCTTTTGAATAGACGAATTTTTTTTCAGGATCAATCACGGTTATATCGGCAATTTTGCCTTCGGATAATGTCCCTCCTTCAACCCTAAGAATACGTGCAGGATTAACCGAGAGAAGTTCGATCATCCTGCTTGGAGTCAGGATGTTTTTATTGACTAAGGCTAAAGTGAGAGGGACCGCAGTTTCAAGACCTATGATGCCGTTTGCAGCCTGATCGAACTCCACATCCTTTTCCATGACACTATGGGGAGCATGATCTGTCGCAATAGCATCAATTGTACCGTCCCGAAGGCCGTCGCGAATAGCCAGCATGTCATCATGGGTTCTCAGGGGAGGATTCATCTTTGCTTTGGTATCATAAAGACCTATTGCTTCTTCACTGAGCGAAAAATAATGCGGCGCTGTTTCCGCAGAAACCTTGCACCCTTTTGCTTTGGCTCGTCGAACAAGATCTACTGATTCTCTGGTGCTCATATGAGCGATATGAACGGGGCGCCCGACGTATTCCGCTAATGCAAGGTCCCTGTATACCATAATTTCCTCAGCAACCCTTGGAATCCCCCGTAAGCCGAGTCTTGTAGAGAGAATCCCGTCGTTCATGGCGCCATTTTGACTTAAACTCATTTCCTCAGAGTGTGAAATGACAAGCAGATTGTGGTTACTGCTATACTCTAACGCTCTGCGCATGAGTTGGCTGTTTGCCACTGGACGACCATCGTCGGAGACTGCAACTACCCCTGCCTCCTTCATCTCGCCAAATTCGGCTAGCTCGGTTCCGGAACTGCTTTTACTGATTGCTCCTACTGGATAGACCCGGGCAGATCCTTCTTTTTCCGCTTTTGCCAATATGAAAGACGTAACTGTCTGGCAATCGTTGACCGGGTTTGTGTTGGGCATACAGGCTACAGCTGTAAATCCCCCGGCAGCGGCTGCTTGTGTCCCGCTTGCAATGGTTTCTTTGTATTCCTCTCCTGGTTCACGGAGGTGCACATGCATGTCAATGAGGCCGGGAACAATCCATTTTCCGTTGAGGTCAACTATTCTTCCATTATCAGGGCAAGAAAGTGTGCCTGATTTGCCTTTTCGGGCAATCTGATTATTGATAATGAGTATGTCGCCCTGTTGGTCGATATTGTTGGCAGGGTCAATGATACGACCATTTTTCAGGAGTAAGGGTTTTGTGGTCATCGATCTTCACCTCCCATAATAAGGTAGAGGAGAGCCATGCGTACGGCAACGCCATTAGTAACTTGATCCATTATAACCGAGCGCTTGCCATCAGCTACTTCACAGGTCATTTCAACACCCCGGTTAATGGGACCGGGATGCATGATAATAGCATCAGGTTTTGCACTTTGGATACGAGTGTCATTAACGCCGAAGCATATGGCATATTCTCGAAGAGAGGGGAAAAGCGGATCGAATTGTCTTTCTTTTTGAATACGGAGAGCCATGACCACATCAGCATCTTCTATTGCCTCTTCAACTTTATGGCAAACAGTGGCGCCCATTTTTTCTATTCCGGGAGGAATAAGAGTAGCTGGTCCGCTGACATGGACATGAGCACCCATTTTGGTAAAACCAATTATGTTTGAATGGGCTACTCTGCTGTGAATAATGTCGCCAATGATGGCGATTTTCAGGTCTTTGAGTTGTCCTTTGTTTTCTCTTACTGTGAGCATATCAAGAAGGGCCTGACTCGGGTGCTCGTGGGTGCCGTCACCAGCATTTATAACGGAAGCACCGATATGTTTTGCCAGCAAGTGTGGGGAGCCTGAGCTTGAATGACGTATGACTATAATGTCTGGGTTCATCGAGGTAAGATTTCTGGCGGTGTCAACGAGTGTTTCACCTTTTTGTGCACTGCTGGTTGAGGCGGAGATGTTAAAGGTATCCGCACTCATCCGTTTGGCGGCTATCTCGAAAGAAAGCCTGGTACGAGTGCTTGGTTCAAAAAAAAGGTGGATAACGGTTTTCCCTCGTAATGTCGGGACTTTTTTGATGGACCTTTGAGATATTTCCTTGAATGAATCTGCCGCGTCAAGGATGAAAGAGATGTCCTCGGGAGAAAGGTCTTCAATGCCAAGGATATGCTTTTTCTGAAAACGGTATTGGGTTTCCATTGCCTGGATTTTTTTTGATTGTGTACTTGAGACTATTTCAAATTAGTGAATCATATCACCAATTCGTTGCCAACGTACAGAAAATTTTTCTTTATTCCAAGACCAATAAAGCATAAAGGCCTTCCCCTTAACTGCTTTCAAGTCCACAAAACCCCAGAACCTACTGTCATGGCTATTGTCCCTGTTGTCTCCCATAACGAAAAGTGAGTTCTGGGGGACTGTAACAGGTCCAAAATTGTCTCTGGGGGGCATGGGGCCTGAAAATATGTGGGAGTCAAGATGAACTGCATTTTCAACGTGAAAGGGCTTGCCGTTTACAAATAGCTTTTTGTTTTTTATTGCAATGCGGTCTCCTGCAACCCCGACAACTCTTTTGATAAAATCCTGTGAGGGGTTTTCTGGGTACTTGAAAACAATGACATCTCCTCGTTCAGGTGTGCCTAGAGGAATCCAAGTTACCCCGTTATAAGGATTTTTTACACCATAACTAAATTTATTTACAAGAATGTGGTCGCCGATAAGAAGAGTCGGGATCATCGAGCCGGATGGAATTTTAAAAGCTTGTACAACAAAAGTGCGAATAAAAAGAGCTAGAATCAGCGCAATAATAATGGCTTCTGCATATTCGCGTACAACGGATTTATTTTTGTTTTCAGCCAAAAGAAGGCTCCCTGAGTGAAATATTTGCGAAGGTGGAATATTTTTTGCAATTGTTTACATCTACATCTTGTATAGAATGTGAAAAGAAGCAGGTGTGATAAATCCCAAAACGAGGAATAGAAACTTAAAAAAAATACTTCATTACGCTTTAAAGTTCAAGCTGCTTTGTCGATTTAACATCAAACAGCATTGAAAATTTTAAATGTGCAAGAGGGAATGTTTTGAGCATTTCCGGGAAATCGGGGAAATGCATTCCTTGATGTCAATGGTAGAATAAAAAAAGAGTAACGTACTAAAATTAAATAACAAATAGAGCAAATGAAAGAACAACCGTTTGTCCACCACATATGGTGGATGCGTAATTGTGTCCCCACAAAATGTTGCACTAGCACAATATGAAATTTGGTTCAGAAAAAAAATGGTTAATACGAAATAAACGTAACCATCTAAATTGCCGTGTGTTTTTAAGGAGTTTGCTGTTGACATTGTTTTAATGATGAGTGTTTAATATTTTATGAGATACGCAAACAGCCCGTATTTAAAGACATCTTAACTTGGCGTTGACGACATAATCGAGAAATAATATGGCTCTTCAAAGTTTAACCAAATTTAATCTTAAAAATTTCAGCCTGCCTTTTCTGAATAAACAGTCTTTAACCGTAGGACTTGATATCGGCTCCCACGCAATTAAAATCTGTGAACTCTTAGAAGGAAGAAATGGAGTTAAGCTGCTTAGCCTTGGTAGTGCCAGGTTGCCTGCCGATGCTGTTGAAGACGGAGAACTAAGAGATCCTGATAGTGTCGCGGAAATTATTAAAAGTCTTTTGAAAAATTTAAAAATCAAAGGGAAAAAAGTTGGTATTTCGATTTCCGGGTATTCGGTCATTCTGAAAAAAATCAATCTGTCTGTCATGAGCGAGAAGGACTTGGCAGAGCATATTCAGTCCGAGGCCGAACAATATATCCCTTTTGATCTGGATGATGTATATCTTGATTTCCAGGATTTACAAACAAATACGGAAACAGAAGATCGAACCGATATAATGCTTGTTGCAGCAAAAAAAGATGTGGTGAATGCGTACTTGCAAATGTTGCAATCTGTTGGCTTGAAAACCGTGCTTGTGGATGTTGACGCATTTGCTTTGGAAAATTCATTTGAGATGAATTTTGGCCAAGAAGGGAATGTCGTGTTGGTTGATATCGGGTCTTCGAAAATGAATATCAACATAATCTCTCAAGGGGCATCACTTTTTGCACGGGATGTCGTGATGGGGAGCAGGCACCTGACGGAACAGATTCAGGAGAAATTTGACCTTGAGTTTGAGGAGGCTGAGTCAATAAAAATTGGCGCCGTTTCTGCCGAGGATAAACAAGAGGAGCTGGCGCATCTTTTTGTCAACACGACGACGAAGTGGATTATGGAAATACAAAAGGCTCTTGACTTTTATAACTCAAATTTTCCAGATGATCCCCTCTCCAAAATTGTTTTAAGTGGAGGAGGGTCCAAAATAAAAGGGCTTGATCTTTTTTTCAGTAAGGAAACTGGCTTGCCCGTTGAGGTTTTTAACCCTTTTCATCTTACGGAAGTGGATACAGAAAAAATTGATCCTGATTATTTAAAAAGTATTGCTCCGGAAATGGCAATCCCAATGGGACTGGCTACACGAGCATGTCCTTTATAGATATAATAGCGATAAACCAGAGTACACAAAAAGTAATTTTCTAATATAACCAACTAAAAAAAGCTGAACGCAGAGTAATGATACGAATAAATTTATTGCCTATCCGGCAGATGAAAAAGCGGTTGCGTACCAGGAAAGAGGTTTTCCTTCTGATCACCTCTCTGGTTGTTGTGCTTACATTGTTGGGTATGGCTGCACTCAGCATGAATCAAAAAGTGGCCTCATTACAGACGGATATTAAAAACCTTAATGATAAAAAAGCAAAATATAATGCAATACTCGCCCAGATGAAAAAACTGGAGAATAAAAGGAAAAAATTGGCAGCCAAAATTGATGTCATTAAGCAGCTTAAGTCAAAATCACAGGTAACAGTGCGGTTACTTGATGAAATTGCGAATTCAACACCAGGAGACAGTATTTGGTTGCAGTCCCTGAAGCAGTCGGGAAAGAATGTCTCTTTAACCGGAATCGCCTTGGATAATACACGACTTGCGAATTATATGAATACGTTAACGGCATCACCCTATTTTTCCACTGCTAAACTTGGAAAATCAGCTATGGTGGATATTTCCGGTCAGAAATTGAAATCATTTTCGCTTAATTTGAGTGTGCAGGAGGTAAAAAGAGAATTGTTGGATTCAAAACAGGGCATTAAGAAATGAGCATCGATAAAGTCAGAATTCAAGAGGCTGTCAACACCTTTCTCGATGAGAAGGTCGCCCCGCTAAAAACGATTCATAAAGCCGGAATACTAACGGCATTTATTGTGCTGCCTTGTGTTGCTTTTTACTTTATCAGTTTTTCACCTAATAGCGATAAAATAAAAAGATTGCGTTCCCAAAAAAACAAACTGGAGCAGGAAATTGCCAAGGTCGAAAAAGCCGCGAGTCAGATAAAAAAATACCGGGCTGAAATGGCTGAATCAGAACTTATGTTCGCCAAAGCCTCAAGTCTGCTCCCTCAGAAACAAGAAATTCCTTCACTTTTGACAAGTATTTCTGACTTGGGTCAGGGATCTGGTCTTGATTTTCTTTCTTTTACACCAGGAGGAGAAAAAAGGCAGGAGTTTTATGCTGATATTCCTGTTGCTATCAAGGTGCGCGGACCATACCATAATGTGGGCGTTTTTCTTGATCGTATCAGTAAATTGTCTCGAATTGTAACGGTTTCCAACCTTTCGATGGGAGGGCCTAAAAAACAGGCCGGAGAGATGATGCTTGATACAAATTTTACCCTCGTAACCTATCGCTTTATTGAAACAACACCGGAAGTGAAGGGAAAGAAAAGGAAGAGATGATGGGAAGTCGTAAAGGCGGAATACGTAAGAAAAACAATGGATAGTATTTACAGAGGAATTTTCATATCAATGAAAAATATAGTCGCGGGCATTATTTTTTTCATCCCTTTGATTCTGTTTCTTTCAGGCTTACAGGCGAAGCAGTCTGATGATAAGTCTGAGGCTGAGCCTTCAAGCACAGTCGTGGTTTCAGAAGAGGAGTATTCTGAAAAGGTGAAGGAGTTGATGCGTTTTCTGGCAGGAAGCAGTGATTCATTTGTTTACAAGCGAATGGGGCGTTCGGATCCTTTTTTGCCATTTGTGTCTGAAAAAATTGTGACTTCTGATTTTATTGCTCCTGAAAGAGAACTAGTGGGAATGCAGAAGTTTGAACCAGGGCAGCTTAGCCTGGTGGCTATAGTATTTGGTGCGGATGGTCCCTTGGCAATGGTGCAGGATTCAGTGGGGAAAGGCTATATTTTGAGAAATGGAACAGACGTTGGTAGATCCGGAGTCGTTGATGAAATATCTGAGAATCTTGTTGTAATTAAACAACGATATACAACTTCCGCAGGTGAGGAACGCTTTAAAATTGTGGAAATGCTGCTAAAGAAAGAGGGGGAACAGTAACAATGACCCTGGTGTCCCGTTTAAAAATTGTAAGTCTGATAGCTATTTTTGTTTTGGCTTGTAGTGTATTAAGTAGCCAAGGTGCTGAAAATGAAATCAAGCTCGCTTCGTATCGCATTGATGCAATTAACTGGAGTCAGATCGATGGGTCCTGGTTGTGTGAAATCAAGGGTGATTCCAAGCCGGCTTATACGATGTATGAGTTATTCAGTCCCCATCGAATAATTATTGATATTGCCTATGGAGTCCTTTCGGAAAAGGCTGTAGGCCTTCCCTTGGAGTTTGATAACGGGCCGGTAACTTTGATAAAAGGAAAAGCAGTTACGAGCCAGGATCCACACGTCGCCCGTATTGAACTCTATCTTGTCTCTGATAATATCTATTCTGTAACAAACAACGGTAATGATATTCTGGTTAAATTTGAAAGTAATGGAGATCAGGCAGGGTCCAATGGACAGAAGAAAGAACCGAAGAACATGATCTCTGATGTCAAAATTAACAATACCGGGGAAAAAACAGAGATTTACCTTCTGGCATCGAGCGCGATTCAGGCCTACCAGTCAACTGAGATCCCTAAGGAAAAAAATCATCCGGCAAAGCTACTTGTTGATGTTGCCGACGTACCCGCGGTGGAACATGCCGTTCCTGTCGGGGACAATTCACCAGTGGCACTGGTTCGTACAGAAAATTATAAGGGAGGAACGAGGATTGTCCTTGATTCCGCTTCAGATGCTCTTTTTCGATACTCTATTTCCGGACAAGAAGACGGTCTGCTGATTACTATTGAACCATCTTTTGCTGATGCATCTCAGGTTGTTGCCGGAATTACAGGGTTGCCCGAAGCAGCAATCAGCAAACAAGAGTCTTCAGTGCCAAAATCAATGGTCATCCCTGCTGCAGTCACTCCTTCTACTCCGAGTCCCAAAATGGTTTCACCTGTCGATGAGCTGGATGAGCCTGAGATTTCAGATTTTTCTTTTGCCGGATATAATGAGCAAAAAATTTCAGTGGATTTCTTTAAAATTGATCTACATAACGTTTTCAGACTTATCGGAGAAATAAGCGGTAGAAATATTGTTGTGGCAGAAGGCGTCAATGGTTCTTTGACTTTGGCTCTGAATGATGTGCCCTGGGATTTCGTTCTGGATATTATTTTGAATCTGAAAGACCTGGCTAAGGAAGAGCGCTATGGAACCATAGTTATCTCTCAGAAGAGCCAAAGCTTTAGTTGGCCGGAAAAAGCTGAAGATAACCTCGCCATTAAGCAGGGTGTTGAGGCGATTTCCGTAACCAAGCGGCTGGATGTTCCCCGGGAAAAACTTGAGGCACAGAAAGTTATGCGCCAGGCAAAGAGCCTTATCGATTCCGGGAATCATTCAGGCGCTCTGGCGCTTTACGAAAAAGCTTTTATGAGGCAGCCTGATAGCGGAGAACTTGCTAAGAGGATTGCAAAGCTTGCTTTGGGTTCACTTGGTTTAAATGCAAAAGCTGCCCATTATGGCCAAATCGCTTCCAGTCTGCTTCCTCAGGATAAAGAAGTAGCTCTGCTGACTGCCCTCAGTCTTGCCAATATGGAAAAAGTGCAGGATGCAACAGGTTACTTTGATTTGGCGGTCAGCGGAGCACGGCCGAGTCGCCAAGCGTTGGCAAGTTACGCTGCTTTTAGTGAACAAAATGGCAGTTTCCAAATGGCCCTTTCGTTATTGAACAAGTATGAAGCCCTTTACGGAACTTCTCTCGAGACTATGATAAGTAAGGCAAGAAATTATGATGAAACTGACAATAAAGCGAAAGCTACTGAAGAATATAAGGCTATACTTTTGTCAGGATATGCAGTTCCGCCTGATTTGGAAAAATATATTAAAGCAAGAGTGAAAGAATAGTTCGGCTTTTCGAGTGACCTTTAACGCCTCAGGCAATACGTTGTGTTGCCTGAGGCAGAATGTAACAAAATATATGGATATAAAGATGAAAATGACAGCACGTTTTTCTTGTCAGCGTTCACAGCGGCCAAATGCAAACGGCCTGGAAAATTGGAAAAACACGGATATGGCAGCACGCCTCCCTTGTTCTTTGGGTTCTATTGCTCTGTTTTGTGTTTTTCTTTTGTTTTTTCTTTCCGGCTGCACGAAGACAGAACCTGTTTATAGGGGGGAACAGGAAGCTCAGGATTTTCTTGATAAACATACGGCAGATGCTGTCAATGCAGACGCTTTTGATATGGGGCCAAAATCGGAGGAAAAGGTTGTTGCGCTTCCTGCCAGGTTCCAGAATCCAACCTTCTTACTTGCAGAAAGTGACAGTGCGGAAAGCGATGAGTTTGCAATTCCAGTAGGAGCAGATATAAGTTCAACCACAGGCCCTGTCTCTTTACGAGAAATAATGAAAAAACTGGCAGTATTAAAGGGGATGAATGTTAGTTGGGCCAGTGATGTTGATCAGGGAGCCTTGGTTGATGTTGATATCAGAGCTGAAGATGATTTTTTCGAAGCCATTGACAATATATTACGCCAGCTGGATTATTTCCATGAAATTTCAGGAAATTCGATAGTTGTTAAACACAAAGAAACCAAAAAATTTCATATAGCTATGCCTTTCCTCGCACCTGAATTCAGCACAGGTGTCGGCGGAAATGTTCTTGGCGGCAGCGGTGCAGTTCATGAAATGAGCGGCACCATACAGGTTGATAATAAAGCGGAAAGTGATACAAGTTTCAATATTTGGTCAAATATTCAGAAAAATCTTGATCAAATTCTTGATATCTGGACCACGGAAGAGGTTGTTACCACTCCACCTCCCCAAGATACTCTGGGCGCTACAGGTGAAGAAGGGAGTACTGTTGTCACGAATAGGAAGCCTGGCAAGGGCTACTATACAATTGACAAACCTATTGGTCTTATCACTGTTACAGCTCCTAGAGACCTGCTTGCAAAAGTGGAATCGTATATTGAGAATTTAAAGGAAGAACTGTACAGACAGGTATCCATTGAAGCGAAAATAGTTGAAGTGACATTGGAGGCTGATAACAGAACCGGTATCGATTGGGAAGATCTTTTGCAGAATTCCAGTAATGCATTTAATTTTAATATGGATTTTCAAAAGTTGAACCCTGCCTATCGTACTGTTGGGACTCAGAATAAATTCATCACCCTGAATTCAATGAATTTTAATCTTATTTTGGATGCCATTGAAGAACAGGGGCATGTTGAGGTAATCTCAAATCCCAAAATCAGCGTTATGAACGGCCAACCGGCCATGATATCTGTTGGTGAAACATTGACCTATATAGATAACGTGACTGGGAACGTGGAAGATGGCGTTATCACTTATTCTGTTGAAACATCGACAGTTATGTCAGGTCTTGGACTTGCTGTTGTCGCCACTATTCTTGATAACGATGAAGTGATCCTTAATTTGACACCGGTTACTTCGCAAGTGCAGGAACCTATTGAATACAGGCAATTTGGTGCAGGCAGTGAGGTTGGCCTTCCCCAGGTAAAAATAAGGGAAATGACTACGCTTGTTCGGATTAAAAATGGCGAAATGTTGATTGTTGGCGGATTGATTGACAGTATCAAAGATTATTCCGAGTCTCAGATTCCCAATCTGGGAGATTTGCCCGGACCTGGCGGCAAGCTTTTTGGTAACAGCGGCACCGCAAAAAGTCGTAAGGAACTGGTTATATTGCTCAGACCAGTTGTCCTGTAGTAAAAATTAATTGTTGTTTCAATAAAATAAAAAAGCACGGAGTGAGTATTCATCACTTCGTGCTTTTTTTGTTTAAAAGCTATCGCTATAGAGCAGCTTACTGTGTCTGTTGCTCTTCCTGCTTTCTCTTGGCAGCATTCTGAAAGAGTGCCATAAAGTTCACTGGCTCCATGAGGAAGGGAACAAAGCCACCGTCAACAGAAACCTGGCTCATTATCTGCCTGGTAAAGGGAAACATAAGAGTCGGGCAGTCAACTGCAAGAACCATTGGAAGGTGTTTTTCCGGAATATTTTTTAAAACAAAAACACCGGCGTGCTCAATTTCAATAATAAAAAGTGTTTTCTCGTCTTTTGCGTTGGTCACCGTGGCTGTTACTGTGAGAACAACCTCCCAATGATCATTTTCCATCTTATTGTTTTTCAGTCCGAGATTGACATCAACTTTTGGTTCCGCCTGTTGCGCTAAAAACACATCTGGTGCATTGGGGCTTTCAAAAGAGAGATCCTTAACATACAGTTTCTGCAACCTGAAAACAGGAGCTTCTCCCTGAGGGGCTGCATTTTGTCCATTTTCTTCAGCCATGGTTTTTCCTTTCTGAGATTATTTGAATGAATAAGTAAAATTATTTATCGTTCAGATCGATTAAAAAAACATTTAACCAATATCCTGTCCACGAGTCAACCATTTAACCAATCAACCAAGTATCTGCTTTAAAAACATTCCGGTATATGATTTTTTTGTTTTTGCAATTTTTTCAGGTGGGCCTGTCGAAACCACCCAGCCTCCCTCATCTCCACCTTCGGGGCCGAGATCAATGAGATGATCTGCTGTTTTAATGACATCAAGATTATGCTCAATGATTACAGCAGTGTTGCCGCTCTCCACCAGGCGGGAAAGGACGCCGAGCAGGTTTTTTATGTCAGCCGGGTGAAGGCCTGTTGTTGGTTCATCGAGAATATAAAGTGTGCGCCCGGTGCTGCGTTTCCGAAGCTCCCTGGCAAGTTTGATGCGTTGCGCTTCACCTCCGGAAAGAGTCACCGATGATTGTCCCAGGGAAATATAGGATAGACCGACATCCATCATGGTTTGCAGTCTGGTTTTTATTGTTGGAATGTTCGTGAAAAAATTGAGGGCCTCCTCAACGTTCATGGTCAGTATGTCTGCTATGTTTTTACCCCGATATTTAATCTCCAAAGTCTCCTGGTTGTATCGTTTACCATTACAGGTTCCGCAGGTCACGTAGATGTCAGGAAGGAAATGCATAGCGATTTTAATGACCCCGTCACCCTCACAGGCCTCACAACGGCCCCCTTTAAGGTTAAAGCTGAAGCGCCCGGGGCGGTAGCCTCTGGCTCTTGATTCCGGCAGCTTGGCCAGCAATTCTCTGACCGGTGTCAGGATACCTGTATAAGTTGCTGGATTCGAACGGGGAGTGCGTCCGATGGGGCTTTGGTCAATATCTATAATTTTGTCGATTTTATCGAGTCCTTTTATGGAAGCAAACTGGCCGGACACTTTTAACCCTGGCTTACTTAAACCTTCTTTTGCCCCTTTAAAAAGGCACTCCATGACAAGGGAGCTTTTCCCTGATCCTGATACCCCGGTGACGCATGTCATGACGCCGAGTGGGAACGAGACATTCACTTTTTTTAAATTATTTGCTTTTGCTCCTCTTATCTGGATCTGTTCGTTTTTCGTGGCTGGGAGACGTCTTTTGGCAGGAAGTTCAATTTCCAGACGTCCCGACAGAAAGCCGCCAGTAAGAGAAGATTTCTCTGCCAAAAGGCCTGAGACCGGTCCATTATAGAGAACTTGGCCCCCATGGATACCGGCGCCGGGCCCTATATCAAGAACATGATCGGCAGCGACTATTGTTTCGCTGTCATGCTCAACAACAATAACCGTATTGCCGATATCCCGCAGGCTGGTCAATGTCCGTATGAGTCTTTCGTTATCTCTTTGGTGAAGGCCTATGCTTGGCTCGTCAAGAATATAGAGAACACCGGCCAGGCGGGAGCCAATCTGTGAAGCCAGTCTGATTCGCTGAGCTTCTCCGCCGGAGAGCGTTGCTGCAGTACGATCAAGAGAGAGATAGCCAAGGCCGACGTTAAGCAGAAAGGAAAGCCGTTCGTTTATTTCTTTAAGAATGGGACCGGATATAAAAACTTCCTGGGAGGAAAAAGAAATTTTCGGGAGTTCTTCGGCAAGTCTGGCGATACTTAAGGCGGTTAACTGGTTTATAGTCCATGCGCCGACCTTCACGGCAAGAGCTGAAGGTTTCAGGCGTGCTCCCTGACAAGTCGGACAAGGCTGCTCATTCATGTAGAGAGAAAGTTCTTCTCTCCTCGCGCCTGAGCCTGTTTCAAGGTAATGCCTGGCAAGTTGGGGCAAAATTCCTTCAAAGGGTGTTTCAGAGGTAAGCGTACGTCGTCTGCGCACATAGTGAAAAAAAATAGCCTCCCTGCCGGTTCCGTGTAAGATAACTTTTTGGGCCTTGGCCGGTAGTTTCTTGAAGGGAATATCAAGTCGAAAGGAAAAATGTTTGGCCAGTGCCTCAAGGAGCTGGCTTGAATAAGACGAGCGAGAGCGGTTTCGCCATGGAGCAATGGCTCCCTGGTGAAGGGTCAGGTCCGGGTTTGGGACCACGAGATGGGGATCAAAAAAATGTTTGACACCAAGTCCTCCACATTCTTCGCAAGCCCCCTTGGGGTTGTTAAAAGAAAAAAGTTGTGGACTTAAATCGAGCAGATTCGTGCCGCAAACAGAGCAGGCGGCTCTTTCGCTGAAGAGTTTTTCTTCACCACTGTCTGGAAAAGAGACGAGCAGGAAGCCCTCACTGAGTTGGACGGCAGTTGCTGTTGACTGAGCCAGGCGGCCTCGTGATGCTGGTTTTATGACTATACGGTCAACAACGGCTTCAACTGTATGGCGTTTAGTTTTTTCCAAGAAAATTTCTTCATCAAGACTTTTCAGTTCTCCGTCTATGCGTACACGAATGAAACCATCTTTCCGCAATGAGTTGAAGAGTTCAACAAATTCCCCTTTTCTGCCATCAACAAGCGGAGCCAGAAGAATGCATTTTGTCCCCTCTGGCAATACTAGGAGGTTCTCGACCATATTTTCAATGGATTGCGGGGTGATTTCATGGCCACAGTCAGGGCAATACTGGTGTCCTACTCTGGCAAAGAGGAGCCGCAAATGATCATAGATCTCAGTGATTGTGCCGACTGTTGAACGTGGGTTGCGGCTTGTGGTGCGTTGTTCGATAGATACAGCCGGAGACAACCCTTCCAGGGAATCAACATCCGGTTTGTCCATCTGGCCCAGAAATTGACGAGCATAGGTAGAAAGTGACTCTACATAACGCCTCTGGCCTTCCGCGTACAAAGTGTCGAAAGCAAGACTTGACTTCCCGGAACCGCTTAACCCTGTAAAAACAATGAGCCTATTGCGGGGGAGATCGACATCTATATTTTTGAGGTTGTGCATCCTGGCACCCCGGATGCGTATTTCTTTCGGTTCCATTGTGAGTAAACTTTACGCCTTTAAAAGTTTTGCCGCAAAAAAACCATCATGGAATTTGTCCGGCAGCATGCGAAGATATCCTTGTGCGTCTATCATGTTCCGCGCAGTTTCCGGAATTTCCTGTGGTTTATCAATTCTGAAATCAGAATGGCTTTCAAGGAATTTTGCAACAACAAGTTCGTTTTCTTCCGGTTCAGTGCTGCAGGTGGCATAAACCAATGAGCCGCCGGAGGAAAGGAGTGCTGATGCCTCATTGAGCAGATCAATTTGATTTGTCTGGTAACGCTCCAGGTCATTTTCGCAACGGTTCCAGCGAATGTCAGGATGCCTGCGAATGACACCAAGACCCGAGCAGGGTGCATCAACTAAAATAGACTGGAAAAGGGTGTCTGTCTGGCTGCGAAAGTCTGCTAAGTTTGTTTGAAGGACTCTGAGTTGGCTGCCTTGTTTCATTCGTACCATGTTTTGCAGTAAAAGGGAGAAACGGTTTTTATCCGGTTCTATGGCAACGAGCTCGCTCTCCGGTGGCAGCATTTGGGCAAGATGAATGGCCTTCCCTCCCAGGCCGGCGCAGGCATCAAGGGTTTTCCCCTGTGGAAGTGGACAGAGCATGAGCGAGATAAGTTGGGCGCCTTCATCCTGAACCATGAAATAACCGTTCTCATAACCTGGTAATCGAGAAATATGCCCTTTGAAATGCAAAAGCCTAATTGACTCAGAAGTAATTCCCGGCTCGGCTCCAATATTTATTTTGCAGAGTGCATCAATATATTGATCTCTGTCAATCAGCTGTGTGTTGACCCGTAAAGATAAAGAGGGCTGAAGATTGTTGGTCTGGCAGATCTGTGTAGTCTTTTCCTCTCCATATCTCTTCTTCCATCTTTCAAAAAGCCAATCCGGATGGCTGAATTGGACAGTAAGAGGCATGGTTTTGCTGGAACACGGTTTTGCCTCGTCTTTTTTGCGGACAATGTTGCGCAGCAGTCCGTTAACAAAACCTGTGAGCCATTTCGGTTGCTTTGCCTGTCGTAACGCTTTGACTGTCTCGTTGACTGCTGCAGAAGGAGGTATTTTATCCATGAGACAGATTTGAAAGAGTCCTACCCGCAGGGCCTGCAGGGTGAGATTTTTCATCTTTTGGAGAGGATGCTTGGAGAATTCAGAAAGAATAAAATCGAGATAGCGTTGATGCCGTAGAACTCCATAGACGAGGGCCATGGTCAGTTGCTTGTCGTTGGGGCTGGCAAATTGGTGCAGTTCTAAAATGCGGTCGCGGAGTTGATCCACTGGTAGTCTGCTCTTAGAGTGCTCGCAAAGAATGGTTATGGCAAGATGCCGAGGGTTAGCTTGCATAGTCGGAGAACTTTAACACATTGGCTTATGAGCAGAAAAGGATAAAGATCGAGCTGCAAAGATAGTTGGGAAAAATTTTTATTTTGAAAAGTTTATTATTGTGCGCATTCCTGGTTTGCTTTGAGTCCGATAATGCTGCAGAATCTCCCTGTGATTTCGTCCCGGCGATAGGAAAACCAGTCTGTGTTGCATACAGTACAGATGGGCGTGGTAAAGATATTCCCGGATCTCATCCCTGCGTCAAGGAGTTGTGCTTTACTGATGGACCAGAAATCAAAAAAATTTGGCTGCACCTGATATGGGTAAAAATGGGAGGGGAGTTCATCGCGAAAATTGATAAATTCTCCACAACATGGACCCAGGGATGGACTGATTACCGCCAGCAAATCAGTTGATTTGCAGAAAAATGTTTTTTCCATGGTATGCATCGTTTTGCTAATAATGTTGGCAACGCTTCCACGCCAGCCGCAATGAATATTTGCCACCACTTTTGTCTTCGGGGCAAAGAGCATCACTGCCTGGCAATCTGCTTGTTGGACCATTAAGCCAACACCGGGGACATTTGATACAAAGGAATCATAACCAGGAATTTCCTGGTCCTGATCAGGCTTTGAATCGACTACAAGCACGCTGGTTTTATGCACCTGCTGCCCGGAGACAAGTATTTGTGCCCCGAGATATTGTTTTATCCGTTTTCTGTTTGATAAAACATTCTCCGGGTCGTCCCCAACGCCAAAACTGACATTCAGAGAGGTGAAGGGGGGAGTGCTTGTTCCTCCATGGCGGTTAAAGATGCCATGAAAAACCGGAGGCTGTTTGGACAAAGCAGGAGAGGTCAGCGGCGTTAGCATGATTTTGAAAAGCGAATAGGATATGTCTTTTGAGGGGAAAAATAAAAAAAAGGGATAACTCGTCATGCGAGTCATCCCCTTTTGCTTTAATCCAAAAAAGACGTTTGAAACCGGCCTAGAAGAATACGTCCAGACTCAGGTAGATATTATCCATGTCCTCAACTGGAGCATAGAACTGGGCATTCAACGGATCATCAGATAAGTCGTCAATGTCAATGGGTTCACCCAGCCAGAAACCACTGCCGGTGTACTCATAGTCGTAATGCTGGTAGCCAAGGCGGAGGAAGGTTTTCGCATACTTGGAAATCGCTTCGCCTGTAGGCAGGTCATAAATCAGATATGCCTCATAAACATTACCGCGTGTGGCCAATTTTGACTGGTAGAGATCGTCATGACCCGGTGTAAAGGCAATCCAGTTTTTAGAGCCGTAATTGTACTCGAGACCAAGTTTTAAGCCAAGGTCCGACATGTCGTATCGGATACCGGCGTATACGGAATAACCGTTTTTTGCTTCATCATAATCTTCATCCCACCAGCTGGTAAGGAGGCCGGTTCCCATTTCGTCAACACCGCGTGGGTCTGTACGACTCCATCCCGCGCTGAAAAAATAGTTGAGATCATTTACTTTATCCATGTAAACCATGCTGGTGTGATAAATGTTACCCATGGTTTTTCTGTCAAGAAGCAGGTTCTGGCTTTGTGAAGTTTGATCATATACTATGTTGCCTTGCAGATAATTTGCATACTCAATCGGATTGGGAAAATCAATGCCGTCCGGAACGTTAAACATGTCAAGTCCGGCAAAAGATTGAATATTCAAAAAGCGGTTGCCTTTTTTATAAACATCCCAGCTGAGCCCTGCAAAGTCAACATCCTTCATGCCGTCTCCGTCCTCGGTAGGTCCGGATTCAAAACCACGGCCATAACAGAAGCGAACTCGACCAGGTGTGTCTTCCATGCCGAAAAGGTTGGAATAGGCATAACCAACGGACAGACCGTCAAAAGGATAGTCCATGTAATTGACCGGCGTCGCCATTCTCTGGTCTACACCAAGTCGTAACTGAGCCGGTGGTCCATCAGAAGTAGGACGACGTCCGATGGAGAACCAGATTGGCTGGCCTGCGATGTTGTTCCAGTTGGCAAAAGCGCGGTCAACGCGCAAGGCACTGTCACTTGGTTGCCTGGTCATGGCGCCATCAAAACCAGTCAGGGCAGAAGATAAATAATGGGGGCCACCGTTTAAGGTGTAGTCAACCGGATTATTCTGCATGCCCCAGGCTTTATACATAGCCAGGCGAGCCTTAAACTCAACATTTTCTGTTGCCTTGACTCTCATATTGAGACGGAAACGATTTGTCCAGATGGTGTCGTTGTCGTAATCGGCGTCACTTGCTGGATCAGGTGCTCCAAAGGCTGCTTTGCGCTGTGCCGGGGTCATGACTTTCATCAGGGCCACCAGGTCTGGAACTGAGGTAGTCGGACTGCTTGTGCCCAAGAGCATCCCCATGGAGGTTTGTTGAGCTGTTGAGAGAGGAATACCTGCCAAAGCTAAATTGCCTGCCAGTGTCCCAAAAAAAGTAGGATCTGCCAAAGCCGCTTGGAAACCGACAACGCCATTTGCAACATTCATTGCAGTATAGTGTTCAGGAACATCTGCTGTGTTCCAGTCTGCTCTGGCGCGGAAATCACCATAAAATTTGAACCTGGAAGCAAGGTCCCAGGCTTCGCTCTTTTCTTCAAGATCCTCAAATGCCTCTTCCTGATCTTCCTGCATGGAAGCCATTTGGGCCTTAAGAGCTGCAAGCTCTCGAGTCAGTCTGTCAATCTGTGCTGCGACATCGTTGCTGCTACCGGCGCTTGCTATACTTGGCAGAGCAATAAGTCCTGCCAAGGCAACTACTGAGATTTTTTTCAACATATCTCCCTCCTGAGAAATAAATAAATTACAGGCACGGTGTTCATGCCTTCCTCCCCCTTTTGACCTCCGGCATACATTTTTGTTGATAGATAGAGGGAAAGAATTACCCAATTATCAAAGTCTGCCGAAAAAACATAAAAGAACTTAAGCTAATACTTATGTGTATCGCTCCGCTCGGAAGTTGTCAACAATAATTTGTCTAACATGTGTTAAGGGGAAGTGCAAAAGTTGATGTAATTCGAAAAAAGGAATGTCTGCTGGGAGGGATTTGTCGATTTCCTTAAGAATAGTAGGTTCACAGATGAAAAAGTCTCAGAGGTGTGCATTTTAGACTTTGAACTTTGCATCCATTGTTTTATCTTTATTACTTTTAACCTTTAACAAGGGATCGAATAATGTATTTTCAGGATATTATCTTTGAATTGAGTCGCTACTGGGCTGAGCAGGGTTGTGTCATTCAACAGCCATACGATATGGAGGTTGGGGCCGGAACTTTTCATCCTGCGACACTGCTCCGCGCTTTAGGGCCGGAACCATGGAAAGCCGCCTATGTACAGCCTTCAAGGCGCCCGACTGACGGCCGGTACGGTGAAAACCCCAATCGTTTGCAACATTATTATCAGTTTCAGGTTGTTTTAAAACCGTCACCTTCAAATTCTCAGGAGTTGTATTTGGAAAGCCTCAAACGTTTTCAGCTTGACCTTCTTAAGCATGATATCCGTTTTGTTGAGGATGACTGGGAATCACCGACACTTGGTGCCAGCGGCCTTGGGTGGGAGGTGTGGCTTGATGGTATGGAAATTACCCAGTTTACCTATTTTCAACAGGCAGGAAGTCAGGAGCTTCATCCTGTTACCGTTGAGATCACGTATGGTCTTGAACGTATTGCAATGTATCTTCAGGGGGTAAACAGTGTCTATGATATTGCCTGGAATAATGAGGTTAAGTACGGTGATATTTTCCATCAAGCCGAAGTGGAGTTCTCTGCCTTTAACTTTGAGCACGCCAATGTTGATTTTCTTGTATCCTATTTTAATTCCTGTGAACAGGAGGCGCTTAACCTCCTTGAAAAGGATTTGATTTTACCAGCTTATGATTACTGCCTGAAATGCTCCCATACCTTTAATCTGCTTGATGCTCGTAAGGCTATCAGCGTTGCTGAACGAACAAGATATATTGGCAGAATCAGAAATATTGCCCGCAAGGTTGCGGAAAAGAAAGTCGGGCCAAAGGGTTCAGCCGAATAAATCGGCGGTTTCGAAAAAAAACGGGCTGGGCTGCAGCGCGATGCGCGTGTAACGTTTTGATACTGCTGTTGTAGACAGTTGGGCGCTGGCATTGTTTTTGGGGACTTCATTAATTTTTATTTTTCCCGGGTGAGGAAATTTTTTATCGTTGTCGGAAACAGAAATTTCTATCTAAAAATGCTCCTTATTCATTAAGAACAATATTTTTATGAAGAGAGGGGAGTTTTCTTCACCTGTATTTCTCTGCTCAAAGTATTCGCAATTATTTTTCTTTTTTTGGCAGGGTAAACTGCAATTTCCCCTTGACTTTCTCTGTAAGAGCGCTATGACTACCTGCTGGTTGTATCAAAAGTTGAACACTTAACCTGGATCATACGACAAGGAGGCGCCACGCTATCATTAAATAGGCTGGCCCCGGTCCGTTGAGATTTATACTTTATACTTTTATATTTTCTATGAGGGAGGAGAGAAAAGAGGAGAGAAAACGTGATGTGCTGTTTATCAATGTAGTGATGAGATTTTGTGGATGCTGCAAAAAAACGGCAAAGAAAGTTTTGTTGTTTGTTTCAGCAGCATTGTCTCATCCCCCCTCCGGGAACCGGAGTGCCGGGGCGAGTTTTGGGAGAGGACAGCTGGCTTTTTTATAAGATTCCGGCTTGAGCCAATGCAAGGCAAATGTGACGCCGGAAGAATTTTGGGGATTAAGGGTTGGGGGACCTGTTTCTGGTTGACTTAGCCGGGAATACGAAGAATGATCAGTTGCTGGGAGGCTTTGAAGCTGGTCTGTTATTGTCTTAAAATGGCAAATTCTGGATATGTTGCCTGCCATTTATAATCTCTTGTGTCCAATCAGATTGAATTTCTCTCATATCTGATCCATCCCAACGAGTTGAGTTTTGAGGTTGCCTCTTTTGTTCAGAGAAATGCGCCTCTCGAAAGTAGAATAAAACGTCGCATTTGGCTGTCAAAATGATTTGCAAATGCGGACAAGGATAGGTGTTTGTAAAATGATAACGAAAATATTTCCCTTTCTAGGTTGGTTTAAAGACTATAGCGGGAGTAAGTTCCAGATTGATTTAATGGCTGGTATTACCGTGGCCATGGTTTTGATTCCGCAGTCAATGGCTTATGCTCAGTTGGCAGGTCTTCCTGCCTACTATGGTCTGTATGCTGCTTTCCTGCCGCCCATGGTGGCTGCGCTGTTTGGTTCCAGTCGTCAGTTGGCCACAGGTCCGGTTGCTGTTGTATCTTTGATGTCGGCTGCCTCTCTTGAGCCGCTAGCAACGGCAGGTGGGCCTGAATTCATTGCCTATTCAATTGTCCTTGCTGTTACAGTAGGGGTCTTTCAATTTTCTCTTGGTGTATTACGTCTTGGCATGGTGGTAAACTTTTTATCACATCCGGTAATTAACGGTTTCACCAATGCGGCTGCCATCATTATTGCTTCTTCCCAGTTTTCAAAGTTCTTTGGCGTTTATGTGGATAAAGCGCCCCACCATTATGAAACCATGATGAGAGTTGCTCAAGCTGCTCTGGATTATACCCATGTTCCCACTTTGCTGTATGGTGTTGGCGCGGTGGTTATTATGGTAACTTTAAAGAAGGTTAATCCCCGTATTCCCAATGTTTTGGTGGCTGTAGCTGTGACCACGGTGATTTCTTTATTGACCGGTTTTAATAATGATGCCCATGTTGATATCAGCAAGGTGCAACTTGAGGGTTTTAATCATAAGGTTGAAGAATTTAATCATGTAGTGGCTGAAATCGAGACAATTGGCGCTGAGCGGGCCGCGCTTGGTGTCAAGGTGGATGAGCAGAAAAAGCTTGAAACCGCTGGACACGGTATGTCCATCGAGATGATCCAGCTTGAAGCCGAAGTGGCCATGCTTACCTCTAAAATCAATGAAGCCAAGCATCATGCCCATCTTATCCGTGAAGAATTGCGTGATATGAAATTTGAGGCGGTAAAGACGGGTGAAGGTGATGCCGCGCAGTTTGCTTTTTACCCAAAAGAAGCAATTCCTGCCGGAATTGAAACCGATGGTGGAACCTGGCGCCTGAAAGTCAAAAATTCACCACTTGATACCACTAACCTGACAATAATGGGTGGCGGAGCCATTGTAGGTAAAATACCTACAGGGCTGAGTTTCGCTTTGCCTGGCACGGTTAAGGATCCTGCCACAGGGGAAAAGATCGGCGAGAGTATTCTAAACATGAAAACTTTCATGAAGCTGTTGCCAACTGCTATTATTATCTCACTTCTTGGTTTTATGGAGGCCATTGCCATTGCCAAGGCCATGGCTGCCCAGACCGGTCAGAAGCTCGATGCGAATCAGGAGCTTATTGGTCAGGGACTTGGTAATATTGTTGGTTCTTTTGGCGGCTCTTACGCAGTTTCCGGTTCGTTTTCCCGTTCTGCGGTAAACCTGCAGGCTGGTGCGGTTTCCGGTGTTTCTTCAGTCGTAACATCCTTGGTGGTTGTCCTTACCCTCTACTTTTTTACTCCTTTACTGTACCATCTCCCCCAGGCAACACTGGCTGCGGTCATTATGATGGCGGTTATCGGACTGATTAACACCAAGGGGTTCTCACATGCCTGGAAAGCCCAGTGGTACGATGGTGCTATTTCCATTCTGAGTTTTGCGGTCACCCTCTATTTTGCCCCCCATCTTGATAAGGGTATTATGGTTGGTGTGGCTCTTTCCATGGCTGTCTTCCTTTACAAGTCCATGCGGCCTGTGGTTGCAAGTCTCTCCATGAATGAGGAGAACGTGCTTAAAAGCGCTGAACATTACCGCTTGAAAGGTTGCAGGCATATATCTGTTGTTCGTTTTGACGGGGCCCTCTTTTTTGCCAACGCAAGTTATCTTGACGAGCAGGTGGCAAAATTCCGTACTGAGCAGCCCGACCTCCGCTATATACTGCTTGATGCAAAAGGAATCAATGATATGGATGCTTCCGGTGAAGAGGCGTTGGCACTGCTTGTTGACCGGGTACGCAGTGCAAAGCTCGGTTTTGCAATGTGTGGCATAAAAGGTCAGGTCGTGGCTGTAATGGATCGGACCGGACTTACCAATAAAATCGGCAAAGAGCACATCTATGCCGGCACGGAAGAGGCTGTCAGGTCCATTACCGATGAAATTCATCATGCCTCAGATCTGCCGCCGGAAGGCTGTAAGAACTGCCCATTGCTGAAGCATATTCCTGCATGATCTGCAGAATAGCAATCAGGTAATGTTTTGCATAGAACCCCGGGCTGAACAGCCCGGGGTTTTTTTATTAAAATGCAATAATCACTCTGGGGCTCACATTCCCTATATTTTTTCAAAAGTTTGCCTTGTATAGGCTTCATCTTATTGCCCATAAGTTTGAGTTGCCAAGTATATGGATATTGGATAAAGAATCCCTTTTGTGGAGAATTTGCCGCGAAAATAAGATGAAAGCTTGAAAGAAAATGAAACCTACTTATCCCTAAGACCGTTTGTTCGTATGAATTCTGTTTCCGTCCGCCCCATTAAGATTTTTCACATAATCGGCCCCTTCCAGCAATTTGTCAAAAAAGTTGTTACTGGAGGATTTCTGCTCTTTGCAACAGCTGTTTTTTCGCTTGCCTGGGCAAATTTTTCACCTGATTCTTATACCCATTTCTGGCATATCGACCTGTCGATTTCTCTTGGGCCGTATTCGATAACCAAGTCCTTGGTGCATTGGATTGATGAAGCTCTTATGACGCTTTTCTTCTTTACCGTCGGGCTTGAAATTAAAAGAGAGGTCCTGGTGGGTGAGCTGGCCTCGGTCAAAAAGGCATTGTTGCCTGTTTCCGCAGCGTGTGGAGGTATGATTTTCCCTGCCGCTATTTATCTGTTTCTTAACTACGGCACGGATGCCGCCCATGGCTGGGGTATCCCCATGGCCACTGATATTGCATTTGCCTTAGCGGTATTGTCCCTCCTTGGCCGCAGAGTTCCCTTTGGTGTACGAATTTTCCTGTCTGCCCTGGCCATTGCCGATGATCTTGGGGCGGTGGTTGTTATAGCCCTTTTTTACACTAAAACAATCAATATGGGCTATCTGGTGATTTCGCTCGTTTTTTTAGTCGCTCTAGCAGTTGCCAATTGGTTATGGCTGCGTCATGCTTTGCTTTATGCCTTGTTGGGGCTTGGGCTGTGGTTTTTTATACTTGGTTCAGGTATCCATGCAACGGTGGCTGGAGTCATTGTCGCGTTGTTTATCCCGGCCCGGGCAAAATATGACACAGATACTTTTATACGGAAGGTCAGCAGCTATTTGGAGAAATTCAGATGCGAAAATGGTGAATGCGGCCATACAATATTACTTGACCAGAGTCACCTCGATGCTGTGCAGTCTATTGAGTTTGCCTGCCATCAAACTGAAACCCCTTTGCAGCGACTGGAGCATGGTTTGAACTCCTGGGTGGCCTATATTGTCCTTCCTCTTTTTGCCCTGGCCAATGCCGGTGTGGCGCTGGAGGGAGTCAATATAATGGATATATTGGCCAGCAATTTAACTCTTGGGGTCATTTTAGGTCTTTTGGTTGGTAAGCCTCTGGGGATTTTTCTCTTTACTTTTGCAACGGTAAAAATTTTTAAAATAAATTTAATTGGTGGAATAAACTGGGGACACATACTTGGGGCAAGCGTGTTGGGTGGTATAGGGTTTACAATGTCAATTTTTATTTCCGGTTTATCCTTCCCAGACATGCAGAGTGTTGAGTTGTCTAAATTCGGAATAGTCGCTGCTTCGTTTGTCTCCAGTTTGGTGGGGGTAACAATTCTGATGCTCTCCAGCAGAGGAGTTGGGGATACATAAATGCAGATTGGCGGATGGGGTATGACCTTGGCGGTATTGCTGCTTCGCTTACTCCAAAAAGCGTGATTGAAAATGGCCATAACGGAGTTTTTTTAAGAGAGGCGGAAAGACGGTTTCTGTCGAAATCACCCTTGCCATTGGTTAGAGTTTTCGCTACTGTTAGTTGATAGTGAAGTGTTTGCCTACAGGAGGCACGCGCAATAAAATCACGCTCATGCTGGTGGGTTACACGTGTCAGTTTGTGGCGGTCCGCTGACTCGGTAAAAATTTTGTGTGGTCAGTCGTTGATTCATTCCTTGTGCAACCGAAAGCAAGGAGGTGGTTACAGTGATTTCTGGTTTTCTCAACGTGGCAAAAAAAGTCCTACGCCAGGCCGTAAAGTTTGGCGTTGAAGAAGCTGGCGTTTGCGGCAAGGTAGGATGGGATGCTATTGAAACCTTGGTGCCGCCCGTCATTCAAGAACTTGAACAGCGCTACCCTGATCTGTTGTTAGTCCCCGAAAAAATGGATAAAGCAGAACATGACCTAAATACAGATATATCACTACTGATCGTCTGAATTTGTTAATTAACTCTTTTGGGCGATTTTCTATGTTTCTTCGATCTGTGGGTAATTATTTTAATTCTAAGCAGCCAATTCTTAAATGAGTGTAATTAAGGGGTTTTTGGTCACATTCGACGCGAACTCGTTGGGCATTTCCTTGTGCAGAAGAGGCCAATTAAATTGAGATGTGAAAAATAAAAATTAAAAAAAATTAGTAAAGTACAACTAAAACTCGACTCGGTTGCCAAAAAATACTAAGAAACAATTTAGATAAAAAAGGCCATTTATTTCTGGGGATAATCCCGGGGTACATTTCCAGAAACAAACTGGCCTATAGTATTGATAATATGGCGGAAGTGCATGGGAATCGAACTAACCCACCGCCATGTAACCTCTTAAGTTGACTATTCTTTTTTGCGGCATAACTTTTTTGGGGAAAGTTTCGGGAAAGAAACAATATAATTGAACTGAACCATCCTGTTAAAAAAGAAAAGCCCTATGGTCTACCCCAGCACTTTTATGCATAGCTTGGGTGTCGCATAGGGCGTTTTTTACAAGTATAATATATAGACAAAATCTAAACAAAAAAGGATCGTCCCATCAAGATAATTTTTTATTGTTAACTTTTCTTTAACGGTACTTCTGGAAAAGAAATAATGTTTTTATTCATTAGCTCCCGCTTTCTTGCAACTTCCATTCTTGCGTACTTCTTAACTGAATCCAGCCGGGCATGGTCGGTAATCTCTTGAAGATCAGAAAGAGATAAACCGCATTCATTTACATACTGACTGCAGGATGAATGCTTCAAGCCTGCATACATTGAAATATCTTCACCGACCTTCTCACAAGCATTGTTCCACAATCTATTCATTATTCTGTCAGTATAACGTTTTCCCTCAGATCGCGAAGTTTTACAGGTAAAAAAATATTTACTGACACTAACTGGCATCTTCTTCATAATTGGCAAAAAAACAGGGTGACACGGTATAATATGTTCTTTTTTGGTTTTCGTAAAATCGACAACTTTTCTTGCTGAAATACCATGTCTTATAATGAATGAATCATATTCTTTGTTGTAATCAACACGATGCAACGACATAGCTTCAGAAGGTCGTCTTAAATGATATTTTAGCCACCAAAAAATTGGTTGATGTTCAGAAGGTATCGCTTCGATTATTTTTATCTGTCTATCACTCGGAAGCCATTGAATAACAGGCTCAGTTATTTGATATAATTTCTTTTCAGGAAAAGGTGGGACTTCTGAAATACGTTTAGATTGCCACGCATATTTCAGACACGCATGAAGGCAATACATGACATTAAGTTTGCCCTTCCCGGAACGATTAATAGATTTCAGTAATTTTCGTAATACATCATACTGAATTTCATGAAGCTGAAAAAAATGCTCAGTAAAGAAAGGTTTAAGGTGATTACGAATACTATTGCTATAATCCTTGTATGTGGCCGGTGAAACATCATCTTTAATGACATCAAGCCATTCAAAAAGATAAGGGACTGTATCAGTCCAACCGCTAAGTAAAAATTTTTCTATCCTAAATGTTCCATTCTCATAATCACCCTGCATGGTCGAAAGTAATTTTTGAGCAATTTTTTTAGAATAGATAATTTCCCCTTTGTATCGATAAATTTTATAAGACTTGTTAGAAAATATGTCCCACCAGTTAACAAACCAAACGCCACGGTCTTTTCTATAATGAATAGAACCTTTCATGCATATTCCCCCTTTTTCAGAAGGAATACTTTTGCGTTTTGTTTTTGTCAACAGGTTCAAGTTTAATGCTCCAACGAATCCTAACAAGTGACCCAGGGCGGCGCCGGGCTGATCAGCGCGCCGGTTGTTAATTTTTCTTTTTTGAGGCTCTGTAACTTGTTGAAATTATTAAGGCCAAAAAATGATAAAAATTTAACAAGAAA
>JAHLLM010000034.1 GCA_020444175.1 Desulfobulbaceae bacterium
TTTATTGAAAGAATTGAAAGGAAAGGAAATTTACAGAAAAGATGTTGCTTTATCTTTTTTTGTCCTGGCCCAATCATTTTCAATCTTTCCTTAATTCATCACAGTAATTTAATTTTTTGTTTGTAACAGATATTTATTCTTGATAAATACAAATTAGTAATTAATTAAACCCTTACCACGCTGTGGTCAATGATTTGAGGAAACAGTATCATGCAAATTGGTCATGCAATATTGAATGATCGTCCAAAAAAAATTGAGCTTTTATTCCCTTCTTTCATTTCAGTATTTTTCTTTTTTACAGAAGCTGCTGCAGGTTCATACACGGAATCGGCTCATGGCAGCAGTACCAGCGGGGTAATGCGAAACGACACTGCCCTGGCAGATTATTCAAAAGGGAACTGCTCCCATTGTCATGAACAGCATGGGAGCATTAACGGCACAGAACCGTCTCCTGCGTCGGGCTCAGTCTCTCCTTTTGCAGTTTTTGCCGATAATTTTAACACAGGGGCTATCCTCAATACCTATTTGCAGAGTGATAATTTCTGCTTTTACTGTCACGCGAATGCTTCCTCTCTGCAATCAGGCGGCATAGAAAATAAAGATTATAGTGCAACATTTGCAGGATACTCCACAAACTCTCCCCTGGGTATTTTCGAAGCCTTTAATCAGCATTCTTATCATAATCTTTTTGACATAAAGGATTTCGCCGAAACATCCTTCAGCAGCACCTTCACTTCCGAATCAAACCCTTGCGTGGCATGCCATAACCCGCACATGGCCAAACGAAATAAGGCCAATGTGCAGGATCCGTCATACACTGTTTTGTCTAAGCCGTCAGATCATGGGAATCTCTGGGGCGACGATAGTACGGAAAGAATGGATTCAAACCCCTCTTACAGCCATCAGTCTCCACTCTATTATGGTTCCTCAACGACATATGAACCCGGGGGAACCTCCTATGATGACGGGTCGCTGACCCCGGATTACAATGCCTTTTGTACGGACTGCCATAACACAACAAACACGATTTACAGCACAACCCTGGAAAGAAATCTTATAAAGATAGACTGGTACACACTTGGCGGTGACGGAATAAGCACCGGTGATAAACATGGCAGAAACAGCGCCACTGTCGATGGAACAACGATTATTCCATATAACGGGACAATTGATCTGGTGCTTTCGTGCCTCGATTGTCATGAACCCCACGGATCGCCAAGTTCCTTTCTGATCAGGCGTGAAGTCAATGGCGCCGTGACAAGTGGGGACGTGCATACTGCGGCGACATCTCCTTCCTCAACATCGACGTTGAAATTGTTATGCGAAAAATGTCACCTCCCTAACTGGTCCGGTATTCATCATGGCCCAGGAGCAGGAGATCCTCCGTATGATAAGGATATGACATGCAGCTGCCACGGCGTGAAGCCTCCTGTCCCCATCCCCTGCGAACAATGTCATTACCATGGAGCTACAGTAAGTAATTGCGACAAAACTACTCCCGCTATTCGTAAAACGTTTTAATTTGCATGGAGTAAACCAGAGGCTTTTACTGTTTGTGGTCCCGAAAAAATAAAACAAGAAAAGATTCAGGTCTTGATATATAAGAAAGTTTCCTGTTGGAAAAAGGTTACTTGAAGGGATTTTTTGATGCGAAAAATGAGCTTAGATTTTTTTGAAATCCTTATATAGTACTGGTTCCCCTTTAAAAAGGTCTTTTGTGATGGTAACAGGAGGAACGGAGTCCCATTGAGTCATTGATATCTGTAAATTTAAAGGACAAAGGATGCAGGAAGTAATAGACAAATTTATTGAAATAAGCAGTATACCCCGCTGTTCGAAAAGGGAAGAGAAAATACGTGAATTCATGCAGCAGTGGGCAGAAGGGGCTGGGTTTCCAGTAAAGGCTGACAAGGTTGGCAATCTGCTTATAACGGTTCCGGCCGGTACGGGGCAGCAGGAAACGCCGACAATTGTCCTGCAGGGGCACCTTGACATGGTTTGCGAGAAAAATCAGGACAGCGGCCATGACTTCACAAAAGACCCGATCAAACTTGTTTTTGATGGCGATTGGTTGAAAGCCGACCAGACCACACTTGGAGCCGACAACGGGGCAGGGCTGGCAATTGCCATGTTTCTGGCCGAGGACAAAACACTTATTCATCCTCAGCTGGAAATACTGTTCACGGTTGATGAAGAAACCGGTCTTACCGGAGCGAGTGCTTTGCCGGCCGGTTTCCTGTCCGGCAAGGTGCTGATCAACCTTGATTCGGAAGATGAAGGCGTTTTTACCATTGGCTGCGCCGGTGGTAGGGACAGTGAAATTATTTTTCCGTTGGTTTATGAAAAGTGCCCGGCTGCAAGCGTGCATTACGAGGTCAAGGTGCATGGCCTCCAGGGCGGTCATTCCGGCGTCAATATCGGAGAGCAGAGGGCAAATGCAAATGTGCTGCTTGGCCGCCTGCTTTGTCGCTTGCAGGAACTGCCTGGTGTAAATATTGCAGATGTCTGGGGGGGAAGCGCCCATAATGCCATTCCACGGGAATCTTTTGCCGTTATCGCCGCACAGGGAGAAAATGTGACCGAGCTGGAATCTCTCATTGCCGAGTTGCAGGAAGAGTTTCGTGAGGCGTATAAAAATGAGCCGTCACTGGCCATTACACTGAGGAAAAAAGATGAACAGCTCAAAAAAATTATTTCATCTGGACAGGCAAAAAGACTTGTCGATCTCTTTCTGGTCGCACCTGACGGAGTAATGGCCCTGTCTAAAGAGGTGGAGGGGCTGGTGGAGACATCGGTGAATTTTGCTACCATCAGGCGTGAAAATGGAAAACTGAAACTGCTTTTCAGCCAGCGGAGTGATAAGGCGCAAAGTAGAGACTGGCTGACAGCGAGGATTGAATCTTTGGCACGCCTGGCCGGGGCTGAGGTAAGCAGTGGAAACGGCTATCCAGGCTGGCAGCCTGATATGGATTCCGATCTCCTGGCAAGGGCGCGGGAGGTGTATGGTAAATTATTCGGCAAAGAGCCGCTCATTGAGGTTATCCACGCCGGACTTGAGTGTGGCATTATCGGCGCGGCAAATGAAGGGATGGATATGATATCCATAGGACCAACCATTAAAAATCCACACTCTCCGGAAGAAAAACTGCACCTTCCTTCACTTGGAAAAGTGACGCAATTTGCCAGAGAACTTATCCGTTCATATTGTGTTCAATGAAAAATCAATTGATCGCTAAGTTGATCTTGTGTTATTCAAATGAAGCGGAATAAAACACAGGGAATTTCATTCCAGGCAGGTTCCGGCCAGGCCTTCTGGGCCTTGGCCGGTAAGTGAATATTGGAAACGCTTAGCTTTTATCAAGTTTGGTTGTAACAGAGGTTTTATCGGCAAATACCGTATTGAAAACCGGTGAATACTTTTTGCCCATCTCGATCAGCTCCTCTTTTTCTTTATCCGAAAGATCTGCATCAATTTTAAAAGAAATCCTGATCTCTTTGTACCCTACCGGGACTTCCTCGGAGATTCCTAAAAAGCCGCGCAGGTCAATGTCGCCGTCAACTTTTGATTCTATCCCGCGAATTTCAATGTTTCGTGCTGCTGCATGGTAGACAATTGAGCTCGTCACGCACGCCGTCAAGGCATTGAGGAGATATTCAACAGGATTTGGTCCCACGTCTTCACCGAGAAGCACCTGCGCTTCGTCAGCCTCAAGCACGAACGGCGGAGTGTGTTTGTGCGTTTCTTTGGCCCCATAAAAGTCCCTAATTGTGGTTCTGTTATTCCCTCCGTTGATCCATTTGTTGGAGATGCGAAAGTTGAATTTTGCAATCTCAGTATCCTCTTTTACAGCATCGATCGTTCCATATAACTTATCAACTGGAACACCGTTTATCATTCTTTCCTCTATCTTTTCAGCTGTTTGTGTTGTCATTTGGTTCACCCCCCTACAGGGAAATTTTTATTCCTTTGTGCCATGTATAAAAGGTAAGCACTGCCTTGCTAATATCTAGATTTAAAATGAGTGTTTAATGAAAAGATGAAGGATTTTGAGAGGAAATAATCGATACTGAAAAAAAAAAAAATGCTGCTCAAGTTCGATATGGTGCTTTGGTTGAGTTCAACATTGCAGGATTACAGAAATTATTTGTTTGTTTGCCGGAACGCTGCCGAGCAAATTGCCATTCCTGCTTTCAGTGCAAGATGGTGTTGCTAAATTTGTAGGAATTTGGTAATTAATAAAATAATTAAAAGCTTTACGCTGAGGGCTTTTAATTATTTCAGAGTTGACTCCATCATCTTCTGACTTGCCGGCAGGAGGACTGTTAAGGTCCTCCTGTCTGCTTTCTATGTGCCGAAACACACGGTAGCTTTGTTGAGATTTTCTTAAGGAGGCTTTCAGGTTGATCCTGTTTCCCCAAGGCCTTCTGGGAGGGGTTTTTCAAGGCCGGTGAGGCGTTCTGTTGAGCCGGTTCTTGAAAAACGGGATTACCCGTTTTTTATTTTGCCCATCATGTATTGGATCCCTTCAGGGCAACCACTCTGAAAAGCTACACCGTCTTGTCGATATTAAGAATATTCTCCATGTTTAATTCTTCTGCAAAATCTTCATGGGTCAAATGGTCGCGGCCCGATATTTTTTCAAACGGCGCAATATGAAAAAGGGCATCTCCCTTATGAACAAGGGGCAGTTGCAGGGTGCCGATAATGATGCCGTCCACCGGAGAAATGACTTTTTCTTCGTTTTCGCCAAATGGATCATAAATGCTTGCCAGTACCTCATCCTTTTTAATGGTGGCCCCCAATCCGAAGAGCGAGTAAAAAATACCGCTTTTAGGGGCGCGAACCCATGATGTGCCCTCGACCACTATAGGTTCTCGGAGTCTTTTCCCTTCTTTTTTCCTTTTGGGCAGCATGCCCAGTTCCCGCATGACTGATATTATGCCTTTAAGGCCGAACTGGATTGCATGTTCATTGAAACGCAGACATTCTCCCGCCTCGTAGGTAATTATAGGAATTCCCTTTTCTATCACTGCTTCGCGCAGGGAATTGTCCCGCATGAGGGCGTTAATTATGACAGGTGCGCCAAAGGCAAGGGCAAGTCGCTCCACCTCAGGGTCATCAAGAAATACCCGAAGCTGAGGCAGATTGGCGCGATGATTGGCACCGGTATGTAAATCAATGCCATGGGTGCACTTGCCGACAATTTCATCCATGAAAAGTCGGGCAATGTTGGAGGCCAGCGAGCCCTTGTATGACCCTGGAAATGATCGATTCAGATCCCTGCGGTCGGGTAAATAGCGTGATTTGTTGATAAAACCGTAAACATTGACTATGGGAATGGCAATCAGAGTTCCTTTTAACTGTTTAAGCAGTTTAAGCCGAAGGAGTCTGCGGACGATTTCAACGCCGTTTATCTCGTCGCCGTGAATGGCGGCACTGACAAAAAGACGAGGACCCTCTTTTTTTGCATGGATGACATGAACCGGCATGGTCATGTCATTGTGGCTGTAGAGGCGGGCAATAGGCAGGTCTATGGTCCGCCTTTCTCCAGCTTTTACGCTTACGTCGCCTATTGTGATTGCCTGGCGCATGGGAATTAACCTTTGCCCCTGGTACTTGTTTTCCACTGCTTGGCGTTCTTTTCGATAAACTCAATAATCATGCCGGCAACATCTTTTTGGGTCGCTTTTTCAACACCTTCAAGTCCGGGTGAAGAGTTGACTTCCATGACAACCGGTCCATGATTTGAACGCAGAATATCAACACCTGCAACATTAAGACCCATGATTTTGGCCGCCCTGATAGCAGTAGAACGCTCTTCCGGGGTAATTTTTATGGGCTGACTCGTGCCGCCGCGGTGCAGATTTGATCTGAACTCTCCCTCTTTGCCGGTGCGCATCATTGCCGCTACAACCTTATTGCCGATCACCAGGCAGCGGATATCTTTGGCGCCCGCCTCCTTGATGAATTCCTGGACAAGGATATGGGCGTCCAGGCCTCGGAAGGCTTCAATAACACTCTCAGCCGCTTTATCTGTCTCTGCCAGAACAACGCCTATTCCCTGCGTTCCCTCCAGCATTTTAATGACAAGGGGGGCGCCGCCAGCAAGGTTGATGAGGTCATTGGTATATTTTGTTGAATGGGCAAAACCGGTTACCGGCATGCCGATGCCTTTACGGGCAAGGAGCTGGTAGGCTCGGAGTTTGTCCCTGGATCTTGAGATCGCAACGGATTCATTAATGCTGTAAACACCCATCATCTCAAATTGCCTGACAACTGCGGTGCCGTAGAAGGTGATTGAGGCTCCAATGCGGGGAATGATTGCGTCATATCCGTCCAGTGCCTCTCCTTTATAAAAAACAGACGGGTGATGCGAGGTGATGTTCATGTAGCAGAGGAGAGTGTCAACTATGCGGACCTCGTGGCCTCGTTCTTCTGCCGCCTCCACAAGTCTTTGGGTGCTGTACAGCTTACGGTTGCGTGACAGGATCGCTATTTTCATTGGTGTCATTTCCTTTTCTTCAGTTTTTTTCCATATGCATTTCTGAGTTTGCGTCCGCTGAGATAGGATGCTTGCGGGTCGACAAGAATCTTCCCTTCCAGTGCAGTTCGTCCGAGAAGCATACGGAACCGCATGGTTTCGCGGTCCGTCAGGGTGATTTCAATATCCCACGTTGTTGTGCCGATACATACGGGAGTTTTAATAACGTAACGCATTTCATAATGGCCTCCGGAGTCACTGACTCTCCGATAGTCAATAATTTCAGCATTGCAGATGAGGGCGACATCTGATCGTTTCTGCAGGGGATGAAGAGCAAAACGGACCATATGTCTGCCGTTATTTTTGTGGGTTTCAAGTTGAAAAGCATGGAGGGCTGAGGACCTAGCCCCGGTATCAATTTTTGCTTTGATAGCGGGGATGTTAAGTCCAGGCAGGCTTAACCATTCCCGCCAGCCGAGCACAAATTTTTCATCTGTTACCGAAAGCATATGTTTTCTCCGCCGTATAGTGTGGTCAAGGGCGTGATCTTTTTCTCAAAAATCATAACATGTTGTCGATGTTAAACAAAATAGTCTTTTAAATATTACAGTCCGCGGCAGTCTTTACATAAAAATATCTGCCCTTTCGTGGGAATGTAATTATTCTCTGCTGGACGCGGAACAATGCATGCTCTCCTGCTTTTGCTGAAAACTTCAATACGTCTGTTATCCGCAAGAGGTTAAGCGGGAATAATTCTTTTGTTTATATGATTACCACTCATCTTCAGCCTTTTTATACGTCATTCCCGCGGAGGCGGGAATCTAGGCGGACTAGCCAACTACTCTGGATTCCCGCTTTCGCGGGAATGACTCTTGTGTAGACAGTATTTCTTGAATTTTTAATGCATTGCAGTACCTGCTGCAAGACTGGCTGAGTTTCAGTGGTAATCACATTTGTTTATGAATAAAAGAACAAAATACCTGAAAGTATGAAGAGCCCAGCGGAATACTCCAAAGTTCAGTTTTTTGGTATATAAAAATGGGAAATAATAAAAAAAAATCCCCCTGCATATTTTTACTTGATTTCCTTCATTGCTGAACTTATAAGGGCTGTATAAGCACTCTGAAAATTCTGCGTGCTGCCCCTTGGGCAGCGACCGGGGTCAGGGAGCCGTGGAGGCAGTCTAGGACAGGCTGCCGAAGTTTAACGCCGTTTTTTATAAGGAAAAAAACAATGCAACAGGTAATCGAGAACTGCGAAACAGAGGAGCCTCCATCTCTTCTTGCTGAAATTATTGATGAAGAAGAGGACCCCCCAGACCAATCGGCCAGGGATCTGATTCTTAAACAACCCCAACCCACCGTCTTCCCGACAATTGTCCCTTTTCCTCTCCACCGAAGACCCCTTGTTCGGAAAAATCAAAAGTCCAGGCAATTTCGAAAAAAATACTATCCCCACGTCAGCAGCAGGGAGTGGAATAACTGGACCTGGCAGGTCGCTAACCGCATACGCACCGTTGACCGTCTGAAATCAATGCTTTCCCTCAGTGTTGAGGAGGAGCTGGCCCTGTCACGAGACGGCATTAAATTGCCTTTTTCCGTAACGCCTTATTACATGAGCCTCATTCCGGCTGATGAACCAACGCATCCCCTTCGACGGGCCGTTGTGCCTACAGTCAATGAACTGTTTAAAGGGCCAGGGGAAGAAGATGATCCTCTTGGCGAAGATTCCCAAAGTCCTGTGCATGGCCTGGTGCATCGCTATCCGGACAGAGTGCTCCTTCTGGTTCATGATTTCTGTTCCACCTACTGTAGATATTGTACCCGTTCACGGGTGGTGGGACATGGTGCAGTCAATGCCGGACAGGCTCGTCTGGAGCGGGCGATTCAGTATATCGCTGCCAATCCTGCGATCAGAGACGTGCTTCTGTCCGGTGGTGATCCTTTGCTCTTGAATGACGACAAGCTGGAATGGCTCCTGGCCCGTTTGCGGATTATTCCTCACGTTGAGATAATTCGCATCGGCACCAAGATACCGGCTGTGCTTCCCCAGCGGGTTACACCGAAGCTGGTGCGCATGCTCAAACGCTATCATCCTCTGTGGATGAGCCTGCATTTCATGCATCCGGATGAATGTACTCCGGAAACCAATCGGGCCTGCAGCATGCTGGCAGATGCCGGAATCCCCCTGGGCTCCCAGACTGTGCTGTTAAACGGCATTAACGATGATGTCGACACCATGAAAAAGCTGATGCACGGCATGATGAAAATGCGGGTTCGGCCTTACTATCTGTATCAGTGCGACCCAATCAGCGGCTCTTCCCATTTCCGGACATCCGTGGCCAAGGGACTGGAGATCATTAAGGGGCTGCGGGGACATACCAGTGGCTATGGAGTTCCTACTTACGTTATCGACGCCCCCGGGGGAGGAGGTAAGATTCCTCTTATGCCGGAATATGTTGTTGGACGTGAAGACGATAATCTGCTGCTGCGCAATTATGAGCAGCGCTGTTTTCGCTACCCGGATGTCTGTTAACAAAAGAGAGCATTGCTACGATTGTAGCTGCTGGTGGGAGTCTGTCAGAATGAATATTGGTATTACCTACGACCTGCGCTCGGAATATCTGGCCATGGGCTTCAGCGAGGATGAAACCGCTGAATTTGACCGCGACGATACCATTGTCGCCATTGAAAATGCTTTACAGGGGTTGGGGCATGAAACAGAGCGCATCGGCCATGTCAAGCAGCTTGCTGCTGCCCTGGTTGCCGGCAGGAGCTGGGATCTTGTTTTTAATATTGCCGAGGGTATGTTCGGCATAGGCCGCGAGGCCCAGATTCCGGCCCTGCTCGATGCCTACGCCATTCCCTATACCTTTTCCGATCCTCTGGTTATGAGTCTTACCCTGCATAAAGGCATGACAAAGAGCGTGCTTCGTGATGCCGGAGTCGCCACCAGTGATTTTCTGGTGGCGTCTGATGCGGCCGGAGGTGAAAATATAAATTTTCCTCCGCCCTATTTTATCAAACCAATTGCAGAAGGCACCGGCAAGGGAGTTACCCCGGCCTCCATTGTCAGGGACAGGGAAGGGCTTGGCAAAGGCGTGGAAGACCTTGTTGCAATATATAATCAGCCGGTACTGATCGAGCCGTATCTTTCCGGACGGGAGTTTACCGTGGGTATTGTCGGCACCGGAGCGGAAGCCGAGGTGGTCGGATCAATGGAAATTGTTCTCATGGACAAGGCCGAGCAGGGTGTCTATTCCTACGTGAATAAAGAAAACTGCGAAGAGCTGGTGGAGTATCACCTTGTCTCGGCTGCGGACGATGCTTTGGTTGCTGAAGCTGAGCGGATTGCTCTTAGCGCCTGGCGTGTTCTCGGCTGCCGGGATGCCGGACGGATAGATATCCGTTGTGATGGTGGCTCGCAGCCTCTTTTTATGGAAGTAAACCCTTTGGCTGGAATTCATCCGGAGCATTCCGACCTGCCCATAATCTGCACCAAAAAGGGAATCAGCTACTCCTGGCTCATGGAGCGCATCATCAACTCTGCGGCAAAGAGGATCAGCTCATGAAAATTATCATTGTTCACAATCAGGTCAGCAGCCAGGATAGTGCCGATGCCCGCGATGTGCTGTTTCAGGTTGAGGCGGTTTCAGGTGCCATGAACAATCTTGGCCATCAAGTTGAAACGCTGGCCTGTACTCTGGATCTGGAAAACATGGGGAGGACGCTGACTGAAAAGCGGCCTGATTATGTCTTTAATCTGGTTGAAGACATTGCCGGACAGGGGCGCCTTATTCATCTTTTCCCGTTTTTGCTTGATTCCCTGGGGATTGCCTATAGCGGTTCAGCGGCGGAATCGATTTTTTTGACTTCCCATAAAATCATGGCCAAGGAAAGAATGATTTTTTCCGGGCTGCCGACGCCGGACTGGAGAGGACCCTGTCCGTTTCGAGGACCAGGGAGGGCTTCAGGGGGTTGCAAAGGAGTGGGGAAATGGATTGTCAAGTCGCTGTGGGAGCATGCCTCTGTGGGGCTTGATTCCGGTTCTGTGCTGGAGACCGATTCTTTTGCAAGGCTTATGGGGGAAATGGAGAGTCGGCTTGTTAGTCTTGGCGGGGCCTGTTTTGCTGAGGAGTTCATTGACGGTCGTGAGTTTAACCTGTCTCTTCTGGAAAGTGACAGCGGTGTCGAAGTGCTGCCGCCGGCAGAGATTGTTTTTGAGGGGTATTCAAAGGATATGGTGCGTATCGTGGATTACCAGGCCAAATGGGAAGATGATTCTTACGGCTACCATCATACCAACCGGTGTTTTGATTTTGCTGAAGAGGACAAAGGGCTCCTGCAGAATTTAATTGGCCTGGCCCGCAAATCCTGGGAAGTTTTTGCTCTGGCAGGTTACGCACGGGTGGATTTCCGGGTGGATGACTCTAATCGTCCTTATATTCTTGAGGTCAATGCCAATCCTTGTCTCTCACCGGATGCTGGTTTTGCCGCTGCTCTTTCCCGGGCAGGGCTCAGTTTCGGGCAGGCTGTGCAACGAATCATCAGCGCGGGACGTGTTGCATGAAAATACGTGAAGAGGTGGAACCAGCCGATGTGCAGCGCGTTGCGAAACTGGTGGAAAGCACAGGTTTTTTTCGTGAGGCCGAGGTAGAGGTTGCCGTGGAACTGGTGCGTGACAGACTGGAAAAAGGGGAGGCAAGCGGCTACTCTTTTCTGCTTAGCGATGGTCAGGATAGATTGGCGGCATACAGCTGCTACGGACCCATTGCCTGTACCCTTACAAGTTTTGATCTGTACTGGATCGTTGTTCATCCTGACTATCAGGGACAGGGCATGGGCAAAGGGATTTTACGCCTGACGGAACAAAGGGTTGCCGGGGCAGGCGGTGAGCGTCTTTATGTGGATACTTCCCAGTCTGCTCAATATGCCGGTACCAGGGCCTTTTACGAACGCTGTGGTTACCGTCTGGAAAGTGTTCTTGCTGATTTTTACGGCCCGGGGGACGGCAAGGTTGTTTACTGCAAAAAGCTTGAAAAGTAGACTCTGAGGTTGCCTCAACCTGCTACGCTGCAACAACGCTCAGACCTGGTGCGCCTTTAATCAGATTTTTCGGACTGTTTTTATGCATCAGGTAGATGCCGATGACAAAGGTCGCCAGCTCTGAAAGGGGAAGCACAATAAGTATAGAGTCATAACCGATGAGTACCTGAATAATGAAGAGGAAGAAAACAGGCAGGAGAAGATTTCTTGCCAGAATGATGAGCGTTGAATCAAGTGACCGGTGCATTGCCGTTAAATAGGCAGCCAGCACAATATTAATGCCGTTTACTATAAAAACAGGCCAGATCCTTGAAATAAAGAGGTTGGCCAGTTCTCTGGTTTCTCTGTCGGCGGAATTGATAAAGAGATTTGAAACCGTGTGCGGGGTGGTAACAAGCAGGATGCTGATAGCAATTCCTGCGGCAAAAACCGAAGCAGTTGCCAGAACCATAAATTTTCTGATGCGCTTATGTTTCAAGGCACCATAATTCTGACTGATAACGGGCTGCAACGAATCACTGATGCCGTAGCTTATAACCATGCCGGCAAGAGTCATGTAATTAATGATGGCAAATGCGGCAATTCCGCTTTGTCCCAGTTTTTCCATAATAATCCAGTTGAAAATATACATGATGATACCAATGGAAAATTCATTGGAAAATTCCGGAAATCCTTTGGTTGAGGCCTTTAAAACCTCTGAAAAATCTTTTTTCCGCCAGTAAAATTGCAGTGTCCCCTGTTTTGCCACAAATGGGGCACATAAGAGTAAAAATGTTACCATTTCAGCAAGTCCGGTACCCAGGGCTGCCCCTTTGTGCCCCATCTGGAAGTGAACAACAAAAAGCCAGTCTAAAATAATATTTACAAGACTTCCCGCGATCATTGCCGCTGAAGCCCAGACAGGAAGATTGGCTACCCTGATAAAATAAGACAGGCTGACAGCTCCAAGTTGAAAAATACAAAAAAAGAGCAGGATGCTCAGGTACTCGGCCACTGACGGTGCCAGTGTTTTGTCGGCCCCAAGCAGAAAAACAAGCTGGTCCATGAAGATCAGGCCAAGTGCGGTAACGGCAATTGACAAACAACAAACAAAAACAATGATCTGGGAAAAACTTGCATTAGCGGCTTTGAGGTTACCGGCTCCGAGATGCTTGCCGCATCTGATAGCACCGCCGACGGAGAGCATTAAGGTCAGACCGAATAACAAACCGGTCGCTGGAATAGTGAGATTCACAGAGGCCATGGAGGTCGTTCCGGCGTAATTGCCAAGAAATAAACCATCAACAACGACCGCACACGACATGGCCAGCATGCCTATGACTGAAGGAACTGCATAGCAGACGAAAACGGGAAAAATTTTGCCGGTTACCGGATCAAGATCTCTGGTCACAAAGGTGCCTCATATTATGGTCCTGCAGAGCTTTCCGGGAATGACTTTGTCGCTTTTATGGGGGCAGATGTCCCAGGGCGACGCGTCGTTTAGAAGTCTCATGGGCTCCATATGGAGAATGGGCCTCAGCTTCAAACTGGCTCGTTGCAGGCATATTAAATTGCCAAGGTCACATAGAAGCAGCCAGCGTGAAACCGCTTACTGTTTCAGTTAATCGTGGACCTCAGATTATTGATAAAAGAAGAGAAGGTTGCCGAATTGTTATTCGGCAAAGCTAGACGGGTGATAAGCCGTTCAGGAAAGAATGGAGCACCAGGCCTGGGGCATCATTTCGAGCAATGTCGCCCTCCGAGACAGTCACCCAGGCGGTGTAGATCAGGTTGTCCAACACTGCCGCTATCCAGACTGGAGGGATATCCGCAGCGACAACTTTTTCTTCCCGTAATTTTGTTGAGAGTTCTTTTAAACGCACGAGCTGATTCCTGTAAAGATCCTCAATTCCGGAACATTCCGAGTAAATTTGTTCAGAACTGAGAAAATGAAAGCTTGCTCCAAGAGGGACAAGGACTTTTATATATTCTTCCAGGGTGTCCCTGGCAGTAAGCTTTTGCTCGAGAATTGGTTTGGTCGCGTTTTCAAGTTTTTGGTCGGCTTCCACGACAAGTTCGTGAATGAGCTGTTTCCTGGATTTAAAATAACGGAAGAGGGTGGCTCTGCCGATTTCTGCAGCCTCAGCAATTTCGTTGAGCGAAGCTTTTGGTTTTTTGGCAAGGACGTGCATTGCCAGGTTGAGTATTTTCTCCCTTGTTCGCTTTTGTCGATTATTTGACTTTGATTCCTCTGAATTATGAGGCTTTTCCATGCTTGTATGTAGGGTTGGTCTTTGGTGTCTTTTCTGGATCTTGGGAGTCTGTAATGAGACATTATAGTATCATGTGGGATAATGGATGTCAAGAATGTTCTTTTAGCAGCAGTTAAACATCCGTACATTGAGCCCCGCGAATTATCAAACTTTTAAACCACAGGAATTTTGTAATGCCAATTTCGATGATTCCATTAATTTTCTCGCTTTGCACATTTTTTAACTGCCAGACCGTAATGTCCTGGGTACTGAACGTGGCGTAGTTTGTCATACTGCTCTCATCGGGTTTGCCCGTGCGTACCGCAGGGGTTGGATAACTGGCTCATCAGCCAAGTCCGCTGGGGCGTTGTTCAAGGTAAATTGTTATGACATTGCCTTTTTTTTTGATGAGCTTAAGGGCTTCAGGATGAATGCGGATTTGCGTTTCTTTTTGTGTTGTCATGGCAGTAAAGGGAGTAAGGTGAGCAAAATAGAATTTTCACACATTTTAATAAGAACTCAGTGTTTCTGCTTCCCAATTTGTATTTTTTGGGGAGCAGTATGAATTGGGACCCGGAGATCTTTCCATGGCGATTACTGTGCCTCTTTTTTAATTCATGTGAAAAAAAAATCTATTTATTTCTAATTATTAAAAAAACGTATCTATTCAGCGAGGGCTCGCAATGGGCCTCAACTCCAGGCCGTACTATTCAGATGTACCTTAGATTTGGACAGGTAAGCGAGCTTGCGAGACTCCGATAGCCCGTCTATGTGAGCAGGTCTGATCGTTCAAAGATGAGGTGCAACTGAATAGTCACAAACAAACAATGATGCTCAGTGGGGTAAGGCGACAGACAGGTTGTTTCCATTATAGAAAAGTCCTTTTCTTCGCTAAGGTTTGTTCTATGCCGAGGGGATGACAAAATTGCTGAGAGATCTCTTTTTTTTCTGCCTCTGTTGTTGTATGATTACTACTTTTCAATAATGGAGGGAAAGGGAGAGGTGGCCTGATCCAAAACCAGCTTGTTCGAGAATTACCATTTATGTGTTATGTCCTTGAGGTTGGCGAAGGTCTTGGCTTTAACTTTTGTAATTTCAAGTTGCAAAAGTTGTCAATAAATCTTATTATTACTAGTAATCATTTTCAATTACTGGGAGGACACACACCATGACTGAAGAACACAAACTGCGCATGACCAAACAACGGCAAATAATTCTTGAGGAATTACGAGCTGTTAAAACGCATCCAACAGCTGATGATATGTATCAGATGTTGCGGAAGAGGATGCCCAAAATCAGTCTCGGAACTGTTTACAGAAATCTGGAGATTCTTTCCGAGTCTGGAATTATCCAGAAGCTTGATGTCGGGGGGACCCAGAAAAGATTTGATGGTGACATCAGCATTCACTCCCATGTACGATGTGTTGAATGCGGCTGTGTGGGTGATATTGATGTAAAGCCAAAATACAACCTGGAAGAGGAGGCCCAGAAAATGACGGACTTTGATATTTACCGTCATCGTCTTGAGTTTACGGGAATGTGTCCGAGTTGTAAGCAAAAGAAAAAGGTTGGCCAGGCTTAGTTTGGCAATTTGTTGTTGTCTAATCGCAAAAAATACGAGAAAGGGTGAGGGAAATGGCAAAACAGCTTGAGGTGTATCGGTGCGAATTGTGTGGAAACATTGTTGAGGTGCTGCATGGCGGAGCAGGCGAACTCGTCTGCTGTGGGCAGCCCATGACACATTTAGTTGAAAATACGGTTGATGCTGCTAAAGAAAAACATGTCCCTGTCATTGAAAAAATTGATGGGGGTTATCTGGTGAAAGTTGGAAGCGTTCCTCATCCAATGGAAGAAAAACACTATATCGAATGGATTGAACTCCATGCAGGCGGCAAGGTGCAGCGTCAATTCCTGCAGCCTGGAGATGCCCCGGAAGCAAAATTTGCTTCCGATGAAAAAGATGTGTCAGCCCGTGAGTATTGTAACCTTCATGGATTATGGAGGAGTTAAGGAATGTTGAATGCCAAGATGGAGAAAGCTCTTAATGAGCAGGTGAACTGGGAACTCTACTCCTCTTATTTCTATCTTTCCATGAGCTCTTATTTTGAGTCAATCAGCCTGCCCGGCTGTGCTGCCTGGATGAAAGCCCAGGCCCAGGAAGAACTCTTTCATGCCATAAAACTTTATGGCTTTATTAATGAAAGAGGCGGGAGGGCCATTATGGAGGCCATCGGCAAGCCACCTTCTGAGTGGGATTCGCCCCTTGCCGTTTTTGAAGATGTGCTGGCCCATGAACAGAAAGTGACCGGGCTTATTAATGATCTTGTTAATCTTGCCCTTGATGAGCGCGATCATGCCAGTAATATATTTCTGCAATGGTTTGTTTCGGAACAGGTTGAGGAAGAGGCAAGCGTCGGTGGAGTCCTGGATAAATTCAGATTAATTGGTGATGACAAGGGCGGTCTGTTTGCCATGGATCAGGAATTGGGACAGAGGGTCTTTACTCCGCCTGCAAAATAGCCGTTGTGCAGGCTGAATTGCAGGCCGCACTTCCTTAGTTGCTTCTTGAAAATTGAAAGCCGCTATGACACATCGAGGTCGTAGCGGCTTTTTTTATGTCCACGACTTTTTGAAATTGCGATTGACATAATGAGATGATAAATGTTTTTAATTATCAACTAGTAATAAAGACGACCAGCATCATTATAAACGAGCTTTGAAAGATTTACGAACGTCGATCCCTGTGTTTGGGAACTGGGCACAGCAGACGGCGGGCAGAGTTGAGATTTTTGGCGACTTCATCATAATTCAAGGGAGGAATAAAATGGGTGCATTTCAGATTAAGGAAAATGTTCACTGGGTTGGCGCGATTGATTGGAATATCAGGGATTTCCACGGGTATTCGACCTACAAGGGTACAACCTATAACTCTTTTCTTGTAATGGATGAGAAGATTACCCTCTTTGATACCGTTAAAAAGCCTTTTAAAAATGAATTGCTGCATCATATTAACCAGCTGACCGATCCAACCAAAATTGATTACCTTGTAGTCAATCATGTGGAGATGGATCATTCCGGATGTCTGCCGGAAATGATTGATATCATCAAGCCGGAAAAAATATTCTGCTCACCCATGGGGGAAAAGGCGATTCAGGCCCATTTCCATCCAAAGGACTGGCCCCTTGAAGTGGTTAAGTCGGGTGATACCCTCAGCCTCGGCCAGAAGACGGTTCATTTTCTGGAGACCAAAATGCTGCATTGGCCGGACAGCATGTTCTCATACATTCCGGAGGATAAACTGCTGATCTCAAGCGATGCCTTCGGCCAGCACTGGTCCACCTCCGAGAGATTCGACGATGAGGTCTCTGAGGCCGAATTGATGGATCACGCCGCAAAATATTATGCCAATATTTTGATGATTTTTTCGCCAAACGTGCAGAAGCTGCTGCAGAAGGTTGCGGAAATGAATCTCGATATTGACATGATTGCCCCGGACCACGGTCTGATCTGGCGCAAGAATCCCGGCAAGATCATTGATGCCTACGCGGATTGGAGCCATTATAAAAGCAAGGAAAAAGTTGTCATTGTCTATGATACCATGTGGCAAAGCACTGCCAAGATGGCCAAGGCGATCAGTGAGGGTCTGTTGAGAGAGGGAGTCAGTGTCAAGATGATGGATCTCAAGGTTAATCACCGCAGTGACATTGTAACGGAAATCCTCGATGCCAAGGGGGTTCTGTTTGGTTCTCCGACTTTAAATAACGGCATGCTGCCGACAATGGCTGATCTGCTTACCTATTTGAAGGGCTTGCGTCCAAAACAGAAAGTTGGTGCGGCTTTTGGCTCGTTCGGTTGGTCCGGTGAGGCCGTAAAGCACATGAACGGCTATATGGAAGATATGGGGATCAATATTATTGACCCGGGAATCAAAGTGAAATACGTGCCCACCCATGAAAACTATCAAACGTGCTTTGATCTGGGAATAAAGGTTGGCCAGGCTGTGAAAGAAAAATAGGATAGCGATGAAGGAACGGGCGATCAAGAAGAAACTCACACCTGTTCTGCAGGGAAACGATGTTGCTTCTATCCTGGCAGAGGTGAGGCGTTTTCCTCCCCAGCGTGTCATCTCCACATTGATGTCCGGGTTATACCAGACCAATGAACGGATGAAGTGGAACTGTGTTACGGTTATTGGCCAGGTTATGGATGACCTGGCCCAAAGCAATGTGGAAGCGGCGCGGGTGATTATGCGCCAGATCCTCTGGAACCTCAATGAGGAATCCGGAGGCATTGGGTGGGGAATGCCGGAGGCAATGGGGGAGATAATGGCCGTTAATGAACAGTTGGCCAATGAATATGCCCATATGCTTGTCTCTTATATGCGTGAAGAGAATTATCTTGAGTTGCCGGCCCTGCAGCACGGTCTGTTGTGGGGGCTTGGGCGCCTGGCCCTTGTGCGTCCTGAATTGCTTTTAAAAAATAATGCCGATGGTTATATGTCTCTTTATCTGGAATCCCCTGATAAAGTGGTACTGGGGCTGGCCAGCCGCAATTTCGGCATACTTAAGGTCAAAGAGGCCATTCCCTATATTCGTGGTTTTGTAGAGATTGATCAGCCGGTCAATCTCTACCAGGATGGCCAACTCGTTGCCACAACTGTGGGGGCGTTGGCAAAAGAGGCGCTTGAAAGGCTGGGCGAGCAGTCAACCTGACTTGGGCAGGAGGCACTGTCTCCGATCTCCCTGTTAAGGGTTTATAAACAGACCAACTAACCGCGATTACACTCTCGTTGAGAGTTTTTTAAAAAAGATTGCCTCTGTTTCGGTCATGAGGGTAAAAAAACTTCCCTGGCTATTTTCCTGCCTGTGTCAGTGAGAAATGATTTGTTTATGATTTTCTCAAGATGTTCCCTGGGAGAGGGGGATTCTTTCTGTTTATCGTCTAAATTAACGATGAGATCCGCATCGTATAGTACCTTGAAGTTCAGGGTTTCTTCCTCTCTGGGACTGTGATGGTGACCTATGATATCACAGACTTCATCAATCAATGTTTCATCCGCCTTCAGTCGTTCCAGTATTTCCCTGGCTACCGGCGGTCCTTCCTGGTGCTGATAGCGGGCTGAGCTGCTGTTGAATTTTCTTTCCGCCTCTTTGATGCCGATGTCATGCAGGTAAGCGCAGATAAGAATAACGGCCGGGTCACCTTGTTCGGTTCGATTTATCTCTTCGGCATAATGGGCAACTTTTCTGGCGTGGCCAATTCGTTTGAAATCCGTACCGAAATATCGTTTCATCTCAATGCCAACTCTGTCTTTCAGTGGTTGACTTGCTGATGCTTTCAGTTCATCGGGCAGAGTCCCCAGGCACTGCTCGGCATGGGGGCAGTAAGCGGCACATCCAAAATCAATTTTGGGATTAAGCATGCGATGGCCGCATTTACCGCAGGCTCTGGTACTGTCATCCTTGAAAAATTCGATAAGGTTGCTGCATCGAGGACATTTAACTTCGAAAATTGCAGCTCCTTCCCAGTAGCGGCTGTCTTGTCCGGGGCATTTCATGAGGTGCTCCTTGGTGCTTTTGTTGCAGTCTTATTTCTCGCTGGCAAGTGCTGAGACGCATGTTAAATAGCAGGCAATCTCTGCAAGAGAACGTAACGTTTACTAGAAGATAGCAAAACTCCGCATAGCCGGCCTTGACTTAGGTCAAAAAGGGAGAAGTTAATTGCTTTATTTAGTAGATAATTTTATTTTCAAGTTGTTCCCAGTTTGAAAAAACAGCAAGTGCCTTTTTCTGCAGGCATTGTTTCATGGGAATTTTTCTTTGGGAAAGTGGGCGCGATATTTCCTGGTAAATGAAATCATCGGCAAAACCCAGGTTGGCAGCATCCTTGCGTGTAGCGGCATAGTAAATTTTATCTATTCCGGCCCAGTAAATGGCGGAAAGGCACATGGGGCAAGGTTCACAGCTGATATAGATAGAACAGCCTTTCAGGCTGTAGTCGTTTAACGTGCGGCATGCATCACGGATGGCAACCATCTCGGCGTGGCAGGTGGGATCGTTATTGATGAGTACCTGGTTCCAGCCGCGGCCAATAATTGTGTCATCCCGAACGATGACAGCACCAAAAGGACCGCCCTCACCAGCAAGGGATTTTTCCAGAGAAAGCTGAATCGCTTCTTCCATAAAAGAATGTATCATTTTTTTCAGCGGTTAATTTTTTTGAATGGGGAAGATGTAGTATCTATTCAGCGAGGGCTCAAAATGGGCCCCAACTCATGATCGTAACTGTTCAGATGTGCCTCAGATTTGGACAAGCTGGCCTGCGAGGCAGGTAAGCGAGCTTGCGAGACTCCGATAGCCTGCCTATGTGAGGAGGCCAGATCGTTCAAAGATGGGGTGCAGCTGAATAGTTACAAGATTTATTATAAACAATCTGGTATAGAGTTGGGGAAAAATGAGTGCGTGTCCGCCCATATTGCGCAAAAAAAGCTTACAACATTAGCACGTGCTGAGAATAATACATAGCCATATTACAAATTTTACGACAGTGAACTATCTTATCATATTTATCTCATACTTGGTTGGCTCAATTCCTTTTGGACTGGTGTTGGGAAAACTTTCCGGTGTTGATATCAGAAAAGGGGGGAGCGGCAATATCGGCGCAACCAATGTCAGCCGATTGGTTGGCAAGAAAATCGGCGCTGCAACCCTGCTGCTTGACGCGGGTAAAGGGTTGGTGCCCATGGTTGTCGCGAGTAGTCTGGGTTTTTCCGCAAACATTGTCATGTTCTGCGGTGCCGCGGCCTTCTTAGGGCATCTTTTTCCTGTTTATCTGAAATTTAAAGGAGGAAAAGGGGTTGCCACGGCTCTTGGCGTGTTTCTCTACCTTTCTCCTTTTGCCCTGCTTTTAAGCATAGGTGTTTTTGCGGCTGCCGTGGCACTGTCCGGCTATGTCTCGGTGGGGTCCCTTCTTTCTGCTGCATTCATGCCTATGGTGATCTGGACCCAGCAGGGAAGCGGCAGCTGCCTGTATCTTGCTCTTTTTATCAGTTTTCTTATTTGGATCAAGCACTGGAGTAATATTATCCGGCTTGTGAAGCATGAGGAAAAAAGCTGGAAAAAGAAAAATGACTAAAAAAGACTGGCAGAAAATAGAGGCGGCAAGAGAGCTTCTTGCCCTTGGAGAGAAGGCCACACTGGCTGAGATTAAAGATGCCTATCGGCGTATGTCAAAAAAATATCATCCTGATTTGGCCAAGAAGAATCGGGTGAGTGAAAATCGTATTCATATGCATGAGGTCACAGAGGCATACCGGATTCTCATTCGGTACTGCCGGAACTACCGATTTCCTCTCGTCAAACAGGATGATGAGCAGCTTGAGCCGGAAGACTGGTGGTTTGACCGCTTTGGTCAGGATCCATTGTGGGGTAAAAAGCAGGAGGAATAAAGGTTGTTTCCCCGCACGCCTTTATTCCGCAGAAAGGGCGGGCCTTGTGTTTCCTGCCCGATCTGCGGGAAAGCCGTTATCTCTTGGCAGAGACTCTATCTAGTTCAGATATTTCTCATTCACTGTAACCTTGGCCTGTTTCATGAGGTGATTGATCCAGGCATCCATAATTGCACTTTGTTTTTCCTTGGTAAGTTTGGCCTGAAAGGCCTCCTGGCTTTGGTTGTCTTCTTTGTTTGCTTCCTTTTTGTCTTTGAAACGATAGAGGTAAAAGGAATTGCCTGAAGCAACAGTTTCTTCCGGGTAAGGAGAATCTGCTGTCAGGTTGAAAGCCTTGTCAAGGAGATCCGCCGGAAGGTTGTTTGCCTGCCTGTTATTGCGGGAAAAGTAATTCGAGATGAGAACCGGTTGGCCGGCCTCTTGTAATTTTTCTGTAAAATCGGCTCCTTCTCGAATGGCGGCAAGTGTTTCATTAGCCGCTTTTTGTGCCATTTCCCTGGCTTGTTCGGCAATGAAATCTTTTTCTACTTTCTCTTTTACCGTGGCCATCTCCGGAATCTCCGGATCTTTGACATCATCAACAAAAAGAATAAAATAACCCTCAGGCGTATCCAGTAAAGAACTGAGCTCTCCTTTTTTCAGCGTGAAGGCTGTGCTGATGAGGGACGGATCATTGCGTAATGTCTCGGGAGGTGATGCCTGGGGGAAGAAGTCTGTTTCTGAAAGCGATGCTTCAAATTTTTCTGAATATTTTGCAAGGCTCCCTGCAAAAATAATTTTTTCATAGGCCTCATTGGCTTTTTCAAAGGCGGCATTCCGGGCAAGCTGCTGTTTTAATTTATCCTCGATAACGCTCTTAACCTCGGCAAGTGGTTTTATGTCAGCCGGCTGAATGTCAACAAGTTTGATTATATGGTAGCCGAACTGTGTGGTAACAACGTCGCTGATTTCTCCTTTCTGCAGGGAAAATGCGGCATCTGCAAAGGGCTTCACCATCTGCGCCCGACTGAAAAAACCAAGATCTCCGCCCCGGGAAGCGGATCCGTCTTCTGAGAATTCTTTGGCAAGGGCAGCAAAGTCCTCCCCGTCTTTTATCCGCGTAAGAATATTGTCTATTTCAGCTTTGCGCGTATCATGGTCCTGTGGAGTTGTTTTGAGCAGGATGTGGCTTGCCTGTCTTTTTTCCGGTTGGCCAAATTCGCTTTGGTTTTTGGTGTAATAGTCGTTTATTTCATTTTCCGGGATTGTTATATTTTCTTTTTCCTGGTCGTACAGAAAGGAAAGATATTTGAGTTTGACCTGGGGGGCGGTTTTGTATTTTTCCTTATTTTGGTCAAAATATTCCGCTAAGGCCTCGTCTGTGACTGTAACCTGATCGGTAAAGTCCTCGGTTTTGAAAACAGCGTAATCCAGTCTGTATTCATCGTTATCAAATCCAAAACGGTCATCAAGTTCAAAAGGAACCACTCTGCCAAAACCGGAAACAGCAGAGGCAACCTTGGTGGCCAGGAGGTCGGTACGCAGACCGTTCTCAAATTTTGTCGGGGTAAGACGGGATCCTTTCAGTACCTCTTTATAGCGTGAAACATCAAAGACACCGTTGTTTTGGAATACCGTCATTTCCTTGATAGCATTTTGGATTTCCTGGTTGCTGACATAGAGACCCATTTCAGCACCGCCTTGGAGGAGAAGGGATCTCTGGATAAGCTGGTTGAGCACCTGATGTTTGACATCCAGGGCTTCCAGGAAACCTTTTGGCAGGGAGCCGCCGAACTGGCTGCTGTACTGGTCGATGGTTCGTTTATACGCCTGGTCGTATTCGCCAAGCGTGATGGGCTCTCCATTAACCGTGGCAACAGCGTTGCGGACTCCGCTCTGGTTTGCGCCAACTCCCCAGAAAACAAAAACAATGATAATAATAAGCACAGTTGCCTGCAGATATGGTGACTGCGCCTTACGGCGTAAGAGGTCGAGCATGGATGAGGCTCCTTTTACGTTGTGATAATTGATGAACCCGCAAAAAATAGTAACGCTGGTTAGTCGTGGACGCAATGCAAAATTAGTGAAGCGCGCATCTGGGACTCAGCGTTATTTGCGAGACCTTTAAGGTTGAGTTTCGTTTATTCTTGTTGAGAGTTCGATTAATGGAATCATTATCAATTGTCAATTATCAATTGTCAATTATCAATTATTTTGTTTCAGCCAGGTTGTTCCCGGAAGAAAGGTTTACATGAAGCGGGACGGAAAGGCTCATGACGCTTTCCATGGCCTCTTTTACCAGGTTGCTTGTTTCATCAAGTTCCTGTTGAGGGACTTCAAATACCAGTTCATCGTGAATCTGCAGGAGAAGATCGGCCTTAAGGCCGGCCTCGCGCAGCATGCGATCCGCCTCAAGGGTGGCAAGTTTTATGACGTCGGCCGCTGTCCCCTGAATGGGAGTATTCAGGGCAGTGCGCTCGGCAAATTCGCGTCTTGTCTTATTCGTGCTTGTAATGTCAGGCAGGTTCCTGCGGCGGTGGAGCAGGGTGGTAACATAGCCGTCTTTTCTGGCTTGTTCAATAATTTCCGCCATGAATTTTTTAACCCCGCTGTAAAGGTCAAAGTATCTATTTATAAAGGTTTGGGCTTCCTTGCGGCTTAGGTTGAGCTGACCTGCCAGGCCAAAGGCACTCATGCCATAAACAATGCCGAAGTTGATGCTTTTGGCAACTCGCCTCATTTGCGGGGTAATAAGAGCGCTGTGCACTCTGAAAATTTCAGCAGCAGTCTGACTGTGGATGTCCTTTCCTGATATAAAGGCATCCAGAAGTGCCTTGTCCTGGGAGTAATGGGCAAGAATGCGTAAATCAATCTGGGAGTAGTCCGCAGCCAGCAGGGTCTTGCCTTTTTCTGCGATAAAGGCCTCTCTGATGCGCTGGCCCTCCGGGGAGCGTATGGGAATATTCTGGAGATTGGGGTTGCTGCTGCTCAGCCGGCCAGTGGCGGTCACAGTCTGATTAAAAGAGGTGTGGACTCGTCCTGTTTTCGGATGGATAAGTGTGGCAAGCTTGTCAACATAGGTTGACTTTAATTTGCTTAACGTCCGATGCTCAAGAACTGCAGCCGGAAGATCGTGATAAGAAGAAAGTTTTTCAAGCACCTTCACGTCGGTGGAGTAACCTGTTTTGGTTTTCCGGCCATGGGGCAGCTGTAATGTTTCAAACAGGATAACGCCAAGCTGTTTGGGGGAATTGATATTAAATTCTTCACCGGCAAGATCAAATATTCTGCTCTCAAGTACTTGCAGTTTTTGCGAAAATTCGCAAGACATGTCGGCAAGGATCTCGTTATTCACCAGTATGCCTGTCTCCTCCATTTTGGACAGTATGGGAACGAGAGGCATCTCAAGCTTTTCAAAAAGGTCCATGAGATTGAGATCCTGAAGCTGCGGGGCGAAAAAATCCCAGAGTTTCCAGGTGGATGCCACATCTTCACAGGAGTAGTTTTTGGCCTTTTCCGGTTCCACGAAACTGAAGGCGTCCGGACGTTTGTCTTTTTCAGTTACCTCTTCAAAGGTGGTGAGCCGCAGATTGAGATGCTCCTTGGCCAGGTCGTCGAGCTTGTGACTGCGCCGGGAAGGATCAAGCAGATACGATGCTATCATGGTGTCCCGAAGCGGGCCACGAAGAATGAGGCCGTGCGTTTTCAACACGGCAAAGTCGTACTTGATGTTATGCCCTGTTTTGATAATGGCTGGGGTTTCAAGGCAAGGACGAAGAAAGGAAAAAACCTCGTTAACAGAAAATTGTCCCTTGACCAGAATGCCCGTTTGGTCCCGATGGGCAATGGGAATATAGAAAGAATCTCTGTCATCGATACAGATGGAGATCCCAACAAGGTCGGCTGTCAACGGGTCAAGGGAAGTGGTTTCCGTATCAAGCACAATGACCGATGATTTTTGCAGTTTGCCGGCCAGTTTTTTGAGTTCTCCTTCACTTGAAACAAGGAAAAAATTCTTGGTTGCCATGCCTTCGGCAGGGGATTCGTTTTTGAGAAGTCTTGAAAACTCAAGTTCAACATAGAGAGCGTGGAGTTTTTTGTTATCAGGTTCTGGAATTTTGTAGGACTCAAGCCTGTCTGGAACAGAAACATCCTCTTTGAGGGCGATAAGCTTTTTTGAAAGGATAGCCTGGTCATGGAATGAGGTCAGATTCTCTTTGAGTTTCTTTTTGGTGATAGTGTCTATCCGCCTGTAGATAGTATCCAGGCTGCCAAATTCATTGATGAGCTTTTCTGCCGTTTTAGGACCTATACCGGGAACACCCGGGATATTGTCGGACGTGTCGCCAATCAGGGCAAAAAGGTCATTCAGTTTCACTGGGCCGACATTATATTTGGCCATTATTGCAGCAGCGTCCATCAGTCGGTCGGACATCGGGTCCCACAGAACAATTCGTTCATCCACCAGCTGCAGGAGATCCTTATCGCCCGAGACGATGACAACAGAATTTCCTGCCTCAGAAAGACGACGGGCTGCCGAGGCAATCAGATCATCGGCTTCCATGCCTGCTTCTTCGAGGCAGAGGATATTCCTGGCCTGCACGATTTTTTTTATATAGGGGATCTGGCAGCTCAGGTCTTCCGGCATGGGAGGGCGGTTTGCCTTATAGGCATCATAAATTTTGTGCCTGAAAGTCGGCCCCTTCAGGTCAAAGGCAACGGCCATGTAGTGAGGGGTTTTTTCTCTGATAACCCTGAGGAGAATATTGGTAAATCCGTAAACAGCATGGGTCGGCAGACCATTCCTGTTTGACAATGGGGCAATGGCATGGTAGGCACGGTAAATGTATGCACTTCCATCAATAAGATAAATCGGTTCTTGTGTTGACATGGCGCTACTCTACCAGTCCGGCGTCTATTCGCCAAGATGAAAAAGGGCAACTGTTTCGGAAGCCTGGTACTGAATAAATTTGGTAAGTTTGCAGTATCTCGATATGAAGAGCAGCCGAGTAGGGCAACTCAGAAATAAAACAGAATGTGTTGCGAATTTAGGAATGAATTTAACTTGTTGTCTGGGGTTGTTTGTTATCGCTGAATTCCTTACAAAAGAACATAGCTTGGGACATGAGGTGGTTGAATGAATGTTGCGGCGCCGAAAAATAAAAAAATATGTGCTCTCCATGTTTTTTTTTAAGTTTGAGAAAAGAATGTCGATATGGTAATTAGAAGAGGATGTGTAATTGATACGAACATGCAGTATTGCCCCCCCAAGAAAATGGAATTTGGGTTGAGAGGAGCTGGTCATGAAGTTAACGGACGTCATCTCACAAGTCAGGACAGAAAATAAGGTTGAGGTTAAAAAATCCCGCAAAGTTGAAGGTGAACTTGGCGGCGCTGGTCCCGTTTCTTCTGATAAGGTGCAACTATCAAGCAATTCCAGGGATGTCCAGAAAATGCAAGAGATACTATCCCAGACCCCGGAAATGAGAATGGAAATGATTGAAGCTTTGAAACAACAGATTGATGCCGGCACCTATAAAGTGGATGCCCGGGATATTGCAGATAAAATGATGGATGATCTGCTTGCGGAAGAGGACATTCTGCTGCAATAATAACTCAATCTTTTTATATTTATTGTGAAAAAAGTCGGCCTTTAAAAGCCGACTTTTTTTGTGGTTTTACAGACTTGGACAACCTGCAAAAAAATTATTTCTGAGGAAAAAGGGGCCAGCATGGGTCGTATTTTCTTGGATCAAGCACGACCTGCACGGCCAGCCGTTTTCTGCTGTTGACCACCACAGGGCCCAAAAGATTTGCCGTCATCTCCTGGGGGTTATCTTTGGGGATAGTCAGAATGAGGAGCAGGTCCTGCTCTTCGACAGAGTCTATCTTCAACTCTTTGGTGAGCTGCGGCGGGATCTCCGGGATGTAATGGGGAGCCAGAAGTTTTGCCGTTACAACGACAAAAGCCAGCTTCGGATTATCCAGCGACTGCAGCCACATAAATGGGGAGTTGGGACTATGGGGTCGCAGAAAAAAGTGAAGAGACTCGGGAAAGCCCAGAAAAGAGCGGGTCATGGTAATCACCCTGTCTTTGTCAACGGCAATTTCCCCAAAGCGGCTGGTCTGAACCTTGATGGTTTTTTCCGAATCTAACTGGTCCGTATCCTGATTTAATGCATTCATTATCTTTACTCTTTGTTGTTCAAAGAAAAAACATCAGACAGTGCTGAAAGATCGTCCGGGGTTTCCATGGCCGCTCTTTTATTCTCTTCAAGAATTCGTAAATAGACTTCCTCGCGATGAATCGTTACCTCGTCAGGGGCATCAACCCCAAGTTTAATCAAGCCCCCCTTGTTTTCCAAAACCCGGACTTTGATGTTGTCGGCAATGATAATCGCCTCGCCAACCTTTCTGGCAAGGATCAGCATGATGTTCTCTCCGTTCGTGCCTGTTTTCTGGGTAGACACGAGTTACGTGTCGCAGTAAGTAAAGGTAGATTTACAGACACCTTAACATTTCCTGCTACAAATAATCAACCAGGCTGAGTTGCATGGTTTTGGCTGCAGCGCTCAGCGCTGCCTGATAGGCAACTTCTTTGGCTTGAAGCTGCATGATGGCCTCAATCATATCCGTATCCTGCACTTCGGAAAGATTTTCCTGGTTGGTTAAATCAAGTTTTTCGTAGATCTGCGTCTGGACCTGGATACGATTGGCCCGAGCCCCGAAGTCAGATATGCGGGCGCTTAAGTTTTCCTGCAATGCGTCATAATTGTCAAGAGCCTGCTCAATAGCCTGATCCTGCATAAATTCAAACGATGTCCCTGTTGCCTCAAGGAAGTTGCTGCTGTCGTTTTCCAGGGAAATGGTGTAGCGATCTGAATCGGTAGTGGAGATTTTCAATTCCCCATCCGCTGTCCATTCAGCATTAACGTAGGGTATGCCATTAATTTTCTGGGCCACTGATTCCAGGGTGTCATACTCGGTATTGACCGGGATCGTCATACCTGTCATGCGCGGCGGGGAATAATCATGGTCTGCTATGTTCACTGTAAAAGAACCATCTCGGAAGAGATTTTCGTCAGGCAGCAGGGTTTCCGGTTCCAGCCCGGTGTCCCTGCTGTTGAGAAGAGCACTGGTGTCCGTAGCCTGATGGGCGCCGGTGACCGTGAAAAAATTTTTGCCCCGTAAGGCGTCGGCAAATTTCTGGGTTGTGGTGAAGACCTCGGCCTCGGAAATTGCTTCCTGGCCATTCTGGCCGACTTCTATAGTGCTTGACTGACCAACTTTAATCTCCAGATTGTTTTCCCTGTCTCCCGTGTAGCGGACAGAGCCTTCCTGGTCGTGGATACTGAAGACGTCAATCTTGCCGTCTCCGGCAATATCATCCGGTTCACCGGTAAGTGACTCCCCACCTGCCATGCCGATTGTCGCAAGGCCAGGTTCGTAGAGATTGGGAAGAGGCCCCGGTGTTGTCTGCAGAGTGAAGCGACGATCCGAATAGAGTTGCAGGCTGCCGAAATAAACCTGGTTCTGGCTGCCGCCGTTTAAGTGCGTGACGCTTTCTCCCTGCGTTGAAGTCTGTATGTGAAGATTGCGACCATCGACAGCGGTCAGTAAAAGTTTGCCGGCTGTATTGACTGTAGCCTGTATCCCGGTCTGGTCTGTTTTGGCATTAATGGCTGTGACCAGGGCGTTTGACTTGTCTTTGGCAAGAATGGGTGTGGATGTATCGAATATATCGATCCCATTAATAATTAAATCGTTTTCGTCAAGAAATTCGGGTGTTGCACCGCTTGTCAGTTGGCCAGTGCCTGTTCCTGCTGTTCCGTATATAAGCCCGTCGCCTGCAGTGTCTGAGTAGCCGATGGAGCCTCCGCCCAGGCCGAGTTGGGTCAAGAACGTGTCGTCAAGTGTGGTGGGGCTTGAAAGATCAAAGGTCTGGGCCGATGTGATGGTGATTTCGCCGGAATTATGGGTGGCATCTGCGCTAACGGGTCCAAAATCCGTAAAGCCAAGATCGTTATTGCCACTGTTTACTGTTAGTGATGAAACTGATATGGCCGATTCATCGCCGGGCTCGGCATTGCGAAAGACAACGGAATTAAGTGCTCCTCCGTTGGCGCCGTCTCCTGCAAAGGCCTCGACCCCGGTCTGGGAAGTAACAAGATTTATGGCATCAACCGCAGCCTGGGCAACGACATCCGGCCCGTCTCCTGCGTTTGTGGTGACGTTGATCTGTTGTCCATTCAGGTAAAAGGTGACGTCTGAATCAACCAGGGAGTTGGCTGCCGCACCACTGCTGGTCAAGGTGGTCAGGTTGACGGTGACGCTTGGGTCGGCGTTTTCAATTTCTGTGGCAGCGGCCGCAGCCATGGCCATATTAACGCCATTTGTTGGGGCGCCGTTAATCGCGCCAGTGATGGGGTAGCCGTTTACAGCAAGCTCACCCGCAGCAATCCCTGCCAGTGCTCCGGTGGGCAGTGTTGCCGTAAGTGTTGAGCCTGCTCCCACACCGTCAGCGCTTTCAGAACTGAGTCCGAGTTCGTTTAAGATCATGTCGGCGCCCGGACCTGTTGTCGGGCTGCTGACTGTAAAGGCCAGGTCAGAGGCCAGCGAAATTTCACCGGTATTATGGGTAATGTCTGCCGCCTGGCTGTGATTGGTCAAGCCGGTGAGGGCGGTTTCCGCTGCACTGAGGCCTGCCAAGGTAATGGCCGCTTCGTTGCCTTTGACAGCGTTGCTGAGGATGATGGAATTGTCAATGCCGCCGTTGCTGTCATTGCCTTTTGTTGCTGTAACGCCGGTGATGTCACTCATGGCGTTAATGGCGTCCACAATAGAATTAGCCGTGTCATTTGCAGATATTCCACCGGCGCCGAATGTGATCGTTTCTCCGTTAATGGTGAACTCAACAGGAGTGACTGATGCCCCGGCAGTTGCCGCCACGGTTCCTCCTGTAAGGGTTGTCAGAGAACCGGTGACATTGGTGGTGCCGCTAACTGCATTGATTGCCGTTCTGGCATTAGAGGCCTTTTCCATGTTCAGTCCGCGGGTGACTGCCCCGGGGTTGATTGTGCCCAGCGGTGTGTCGTTGATGGCCAGGTCCCCTGCAAGTATAACGGTGTTTGTCACCAGGCCGGTCAGTCGGCTGTTCACGGTTCCGCCTTCCACGGAAGCCGATCCGTAATGTTCCACCGGCGTCACATAGGCAGAAACTCCGGTCTGGTCTGCCACGGAATTGATGGCTGCGGCCTTGGCTGCCGCCGAAGCATTGGTGTAGAGATTGGTTGCCGGAGCGGTTGTCAGCCCGTCATCCGCGGCTGCTGGGACGGCCAGACCGTTAATAAGCAGGTCCCCTGTGTCAAGCTGGTAGCCATTGACAAGAGAGCCGTCGCCGGCATCGTCGACGTAGCCGACACCGCCTCCGCCAAGCCCGAGCAGATCAAGAATTGTGTCGTCATTGTGATTAGGGCTGGTGAGCGTATAGGCCTCTGTGGAGTAAAGGGATATCTCTCCCGTGTTGTGAGTGGCATCGGCCGTTTGGGCAATCGGAACTGCGCCTTGAAAACCAGGGGTGGCATCTCCCTGGGTGAGGACGTAATTGTCGATGTTAATAGCTGATTCATCCCCGGAAATTACATTGCGGAAGACAACAGAGTCGGCAATCCCTCCGTTGGCTCCTGTGCCGCGTTCGGCGGTAACACCTGTGACGTTGCTGGCTGCGGCAACGGCCGCTGCGGTCAGGGTGGCTGTTTGGGTGGCGGTGGAGTTGTCGGGAATAGTGACCGAAATTGTTTCGCCGTTCACGTCAAAGCTGAAAACCGTGTCTGTGGCGTCAGCGGTGTCCGCAGTTGCGGCCGGCCCGGCATAAAGGGTGGTGAAGCGGGCGGAAACATTGCTTGTGGCGCTCTGGGCGTTTATGGCTGTGCGCAGGTTGTCGGCGCTTCCCATATTCAGACCGTAGTCTGCCGGGCCTGCCGCAATATTTAAAGCTACCGGACCAATGTTGACACCGTTAATAAGCAGGTCTCCATCGGCAATATCAGCGCTGTTGTCGATGGTTCCCGTCAGCAGGGCATCGCTAAGAGGAGAAAGGGTTGTGCCGTTGATCCAGTGGCCATTGCCTTTATCTTGAATAAATGGTGCCGGTTCTTCAACTGTATAGCCTGTCGTGCGGAGGCCTCCGAAGATAAATTTGCCTGCCTGTTGACTGTTGCCAAGGGTTATGGACTGCTGCAGAAGGGTGTCGACCTCTTCTGCGATCTGGAGCAGGTTTGCCTGGGTCATGCCGGCGTTCCCGCTTTGAAGTGCCAGCGTCTTACCTCGAATGGCCTGTTCCTTTATTTGGGTAAGCGCACTTTCCGATGAGGTGATGATGGTATTGCCATAGTTGATATTTTTGACATACTGGTCAATCTGGGCAAGGGTTGTGCGATACCCAAGGGCGTTGACAAGGTTGACCGGATTATCAGAAATTGTCGACATCTGCCGCCCTGAGGAGAGCTGGTTGTTAATGCGCAGCATGTCGGTGGTAATTCTATTAAGATTACTGTTGATGGAGCTGTAAATGGTGTTTAAGGTTGTTCTCATGTTACACCGCCTGCAGTAAAGTCTGCATCATTTCGTCAGATGTGGTTATCAGCTTTGCCGCCACTGAATAAGCCTGCTGGAATTTTAAGAGATCAGCCATCTCTTCATCCAGAGAGACTCCGGATGTTGCGTCTTTCATGGCGCTCAGCTGGTCGGTGATCAGGGAGTTATATTCAAGGTCTCTGGAAACCGTACGTCCTTTGAGGCCAATATCGCTCACCAGGGTGTTGTAAAAACCATCCAGAGTGTCCGTGGGGCTGCCGGTGAAGCGCACATATTCATAGGTCTGAATATTGCTGATGGCTAAAGAGTTAGATGAGTCTCCTCGGAAAATTTCTCCATGCTCATTCACGGTTCCTGCGGCAATATAGTCAAGGTTGTCGCTGACCGTACTGTTTATGCCGATGGAATCAGCGCTGTATCCGGTAAAAAAGGTGTTAATTCCTGCTGTGGCAAGAAAGTTGGAAGTATCTCCTCCAAAGGCAAATTGATGGTCCCCGTCAGGAGTCAGCACAAGTTTATTGTTCTGGACAGTGGCGTAGACCCAGGGGACGCTATCCCCTGTGGCGTTTGTGATGGAAATATTGATGGCATCGGCAACATCATACAGGTCATAGGCCCTTTCCATTGAAACTTCGACTGCTTGAGGATAGGCCAGCGTGTTGTCGGCATCGGTGTTGTAGAGCCAGATTTTAAAAGAGCCGCCGTCAGTTATCAGTTCGTCGGAGTATTCATAACCCCGCATGGATGCCAGGACCTGTCCATCTTCTGCGGTATAGGCAATCTGGCCGTCACCGCCTTCATCTGAAGCGCTTATGCTTCCTCCGCCAAGGCCAAGTTGGTCCAGGTACTGATCATCGACTCCGGCGTCAATATTTATTTCTCCGGCAGTTGCAAAGAGAGAAAGTCGACCTGTGTTGTGAGTTTCGTCGGCAACATAGGTGCCGTCCGTCAGGCCAAGCTGCTGTTCAAGCGCCGTATCTTCGGCTCCGGATAGAATTATTCTGGATTCATCGCCGAGATTCGTGTTTCGTAAAATGATGGAGTTTGCCGCACCTCCGTTCGTTCCATCGCCGACAACCGCTTCTATGGTTATTTTCGGGATATTGCCCGGATTCAGAACCGGATCATTGTAAGTGGTCAGGGCTGCGTTAATGGCATCGACCACATTCTGGGCAAAGGTCTGGTCTGTTCGGTCATCAAAGGGAGGACCTGGAAAAGCGCCGGACGTGGTATCAACCGTATAGCTGACATTAACGCCGTTCACTTGAAATGAAAGTGTACTGCCGTCGTCAGCAGGGGTCATTGGTGTGACAGCATTGCCTGAAACCTGTGTGGTCAGTTTGGCTGCTACTCCGGCAATGGCATCGTTAATGGCCTGGGCTGCATTATAGGTTTTCTGCATGGCAACCCCCTGGACTGCAGTGGCGCCTTCAATGATGCCTACGTCTCTGTTGTTGATAGTTATAGAGCCTGCAGGGATGGATTCCGTGGCTGTGGCGACATCAATGGTGCTCGTTAATAAGGCTGTGTTTGCTGCGGCATCGGTACTGGTTACTTGTTCGGCAAAACGTATCAGTCCAACACCCTGGGAATGCTGTTGATTCACTTCACGGATCATGGCATTGGCCAAGGCGTCGAGGCGACCCATATAATTTTCCGCCTGACCTGGAACCAGTTCGTTATAAATTTCAACCCAGCCGCCCATTTTGCCGCCAAGCTCGTCACCTTCAGCAAGGGGGCTTTTTGTCTGGACTCCGTCGGATGCTGTACTGACCCATTGCAGCCTGTCATCAAGCCAGTCAATTTCCCAACTCTCATTGTTTTCAACCAGGGTATGGCCGTCAGCCATGAGAATTGTATAAGAGCCGTTGCCCACTTCAAAATAGTTGACCTCCATAAATCCGGATAAATCCTTAAGGAGACGGTCCCTTTCGTCACGAAGGTCATTTTGCTGTTTCAGGTCGCTTTCGGATGAAGCAATTTTTACATTAATATCAGCAAGCTGCCGGGTTAGTACATTGATATCATTTACAGCCGTGTTAATGCGGACACTGATGTCGGTTCGGGTTTGGGTGATTTCCCGGGTCATACTGTGCAACTGATCAATGAGAATTTGTGCCTGCTGCACAGTGGCTTCTCGGGTGGCAAGGGTTTCAGGATAGTCGGACAAGGTCTGCCATGTCGCCCAAAGTTCGCTCATCAGTTCATTGACGGCAAGGCCCGGAGCCTCGTTAAATGAGGTTTCCACAAGCCGCATGGCTTCTTCCTGGGCTTCAAGATTTGTCAGAGTGGCGTTCTGGCTGACCAGCCTTTTGACCATGAATTGGTCGTAATGACGGGATATTTCCATGCCCTTGACGCCATTGCCGAAGAAACCTGCAGCTTCCGGTGATGGTGTTGATGTCTGGAGACGGAGGGATTGACGGCTGTAACCCTGGGTGTCGACGTTGGCGATATTGTGACCAGCCACGGAAACCGACTGCTGATGGGTCAGCAGGGCATCTTTGGCTATGTTGAGTACCTGTGAAATTCCGCCCATTTTATACCTCTCTGCTCACAAGAGCCGGGGCAGAGCTTGCTTTCCCCTTACCCCCGCGGGTGCCGTAAAGGGGGACTTCTGCAATTTTACCGCAGATAAGGGAAATGGCATCGTTGATGTAGCCAAGAGTATCACTGGCAAAGTGTTTGTTTACCAGGTTGTTTCTTGTGATTTTTTCACGAAGGGCAGCAAGCTGGTCACGAAAATTTTTCATGGTCAGCGTTTGCTCCCGCGTCATGAAGGGGATAAGTTCGGCAAGTTTAATTATCCTGTTTTGGCCGTTTTCAGTGGTAACAATCTTGCCGGCCACCTCTTGAAGGGAGTGGTCGAGCTGGGCTATTTTTTTTAATTCCAATTCTTTTCTTTTGGTTAAATGGATCAAGGCATTCATGTCCATATTGATCAGTGCTTCCTTTTCAGCCTGCAGGAGCGCAAGAAAACCGGTGGAAATGGCTATCTGGCGTTTTAATATATCAAGAATCAGAGGTAATGGGATTTCCTGATGCTTCTCTGTCTTGTTAATCCGGGGTGCTGTCTGTGCACTTTGTCTTTCTGTTTGTCTATTCATTTTGAGAGTCCCCGTTTACAGGGTGTTTGGTGGTATCAAAAGCACTTAACTGCTCATAGAGAAGTTCACTGAGTCCGATTCCCTTTCCGTGTGCCATTTGTTTTGTCATTTCTTCATCAAGCATGGATTGATAAATTTTTTCCCCATAACTTTTTTCAAAGAGGCCCCCTTCCGGGATCATCTCCCGCATGGAGGACAGTATTTTGTTGAGTAGAATAGCCTCAAAATCCTCACAGGCTTCTTTGAGTTTTTTATTTTCAACCTTGTCGGTAAATTGCTTCTCTTTCATTTTATCGACAGACTGAAGACTTTCCTGAAATTGAAATGCGGCAGGTGAAATATTTCCCATCAGATAATCTCCAGGTCGGCATCAAGAGCTCCGGCAGCCTTTATTGACTGCAGGATGGCGATAAGATCCCTTGGGGTGACCCCGATTACATTTAAGGCTGTGACGAGCTCGCCAAGGGTTGCGCCGGGATTGACAGGCACCAGCTGGTTGCCTTGATCCTTGGCAATGACATTAAACTTGTCCAGAGGTGAAGTGTTTCTTTCATAGGTTTCCACTTCAACGTTTAAATTCCCATGGGCTACGGCAAGGGGCTTGAGTTGAACATCCTGTCCCATGACCACGGTGCCTGTTCGTTCATCAATGATGACGCGAGCGGCAACGTCAGGCGTGATCTCAATATTTTCCAGAGTTGCCATCAGCATGACTTCATTGTCGGCAAATTCTTCCGGCACGAGAATATTAACCGTGGCACTGTCTTTCGCCTTGGCATACTTTCCTGCAAGTTGGTCGTTAATGGCATTAACAGCACGGCTCATGGTGGTAAAATCAGGCGAGTTGAGATGAAGCACGATTTCTTCCTTGCCAAGAAAAGTTGTTCCTGTTTCCCTTTCAACACTTGCGCCGTTGGGAATGCGGGCAACCGTAACGTGATATTGCTGACTTCGTCCCGCTCCTGTTTCAGCCTCAAAACCGCCAATACTGACCGGTCCCTGGGCCACGGCGTACACCTTGCCGTCAAGGGCCTTTAATGGTGTGGCAACAAGGGTGCCGCCCTGCAGAGAGTTTGCATCTCCAAGTGCGGAAAGAGTGACATCGATGGATTGTCCGGGTTTGCTGAAAGGTGGGAGAGTGGCTGTTACCATGACTCCGGCCACGTTTTTGACCTTCACGTCGTTTTTGTCAATATGCACGCCCATGTTTTCGAGCATGTTTACCAGGGCTTGACTGGTAAAAGGGGATTTGTTGCCGTCGCCCGTACCGTCAAGACCGACTACCAGGCCATAGCCTACAAGTTGGTTGGTGCGTACTCCTTTTACCGAGGCAACGTCTTTGAGCCGGACGGCATCTGCCCGGTTCAAGGGGGATAAGAGAAAAGCACTCAGGGTAAAAAGAAAAAGGAGAACTCGTGTACGATTCATTTTTAGTTTCCTGTGTTTCTGGAAAAGAGGTTTAGTAAAAAAAATTGCTCTGACTTTGATAAAAGAGCAAAGGCTGTGCCACGAGTTGCTGCTGCTGGCTGAATAAGGCATGTGTCGGGTAAAAAGCTGTATAATCAGGTAGATGTGATGGTGTGCATCGCCTCCGGCAAAATTACGGTCCGCATAAATAAGAGGGAAAAATATTCCTACCCGCACTAAAAAGGCCAGAGAACATCTAGTCCCCTGGCAAGCCATCCTGGTTGCTGTTTTTCGCTGATAACACCTGTCCCGCTGTATTCAATCCGTGCGTTGGCAATGTAGGAGGATTTAATGGAGTTGTCAGGGGAGATATCGCGGGGACGAACAATTCCGGAAACAACAAGAAACTGGGTTTCATTGTTTACCCTGATTTCTCGGTAACCCTGAATAACCAGGTTGCCCTCCATGGTTACATCAATAACCCTGGCAGATAATGTTGCGGTAACCGTGCTGTTTCTTTCAGTTTCGCCTTTACCTTCAAAATCGTTGGTGCTGTTTGCCTGGAGGCTTGTGGCTGATGGGGTGAAGTTTGCATTTTTAGCGGAAAGCCATTTTTCAAAACCGAAAAACTGGGTTATACCGGCTTCAACAGTTGCTTCTCTTTCTGTCTTGGTCCTTGCTGATTTTTTGCCGTTTGAAGTTTCCACAACTTCCACCATGATGATATCCCCAACCTTACTGGCCCTGCTGTCCTTGTAAAGGTCCATGGCCTGATCACTGTAGAGAGATCCTTCCGTGGGCGAAGTTTGCTGAGGTCGAACCTCGGGCATGGCAAAGCGGTCAGGCATGGTGCTCTTCTTCACTGTGTCCGTTTTTGCCGAACATCCTGCGACAAGCAGGATGCCAAGTAAAAGGAGAGGGAATTTTCTAAAAGAATATCTTTTTGTTTTCATGTGTTACCTCTGCTGTGGTCGCGTCGATTCTTGCAAGAACGTCAAATTTTAATTTATGGCAATCAGGATTGTGCATTTATAAATCGACCTGTACATGCCCCTCGTCAATAACTCGTGCGTGGAGAAGTCTGTGGCTTGTCAGGTTTTTTACGCGGACAATCTCACCAAGCGAGCCGTCTGATCGGACTTCACCCTTGGTTGTGACGCGCAGGGATTTGTTTTGCGCCACAATGGTCACCATGTCTCCGCGTTTGACCAGAAGGGGATTTTGCAGCAGTTTGCCGTAAAGGATGCTTCCTGGTTGAAGTGATTTTTTCAGTTTCTTGCCAATAGCATCTTCCGTCCGACGGATAATGTCATTCCCCAGCATGGAAATGTCACGAAAGTCCGGCTCCAGATCATGTGCATCAATAATTTTGTCTGCCGGCAGAGAGTCTGCCAGGCAAATTACAGTACCCCAGAAGTGAATGGTCCCATTCATGCGGATAGTGACGTATTCTTTGCCATTTACAGAGAGAGATGCCGTAATAAATTTTTTGCCCGGAGAGTTTACTTTGGGTTCCCGAATGAGATGATAGCTGATATTTCCATATGGCAGTCTGACGCTTTCCGGTTGCACAGCAAAGTCTGTCACCGTTATTTCCTCCGCATCCTCCGTATTCAATTTGGTGATGGTTTCTGAAAAAAAATCCTGAAAGTCTGCTCTTGAAAGAATTATTTCTTTGCTTATGCCAATCGGAGGAGACGCAAAAACGCTTTGGGCCCAGAGGAAAAGGCAGCAAAGCAGAGTGATACAGGAAATATTGTTGCGTGTCATTTTTACCGTACCAGGTTATTGGATATCTCAAGGAGCTGGTCAGCTGTTGTTACGCCCTTGGAGTTTGATTCAAATGCTCTCTGGGTGATGATAAGGTTGACCATTTCCTCGGTCACATTGACATTGGAGGCTTCCAGGAAGCCCTGGGAAAGGGTGCCCATGCCGTTTGTGCCAGGGTTTTCCTCGCGGGGGTCACCTGATGCCTCGGTGGGAAGAAAGTTATTGCTCCCCACAGCTTTAAGCCCGGCCGGGTTGATAAAGTCGTGCAGGGTGATCTGTACAGAGGCAATGGTGTCCTGTGCCGCATCGAGCGCTGACAGCATGCCGTTTGAGTCTACTTCAATGGCAACGGTTTCATCTGGAACGGAAAATTCCGGCTGTATTCTGTCCCCATTGCTGGTGACAATGTAGCCGTCACTGTCAATTTTAAAGGCTCCGGCCCGGGTGTAATACTCCACTCCGTCTCTGATGATCTGGAAGAAGCCCCTTCCTTCAATTGCCCAGTCGAGCTCGTTGCCGGTGTTTGCATAGTCTCCCTGGGTAAAGACTTTATAAACCGCTGTGGGGCGTACACCCATACCTACCTGAACACCTGTCGGGACCTGACCTCCGCCAACGGTTTCAGCGCCAACCGCACGCATGGAATTGTAAAAAAGGTCTTCGAATTGGGTCTGGCTTTTTTTGAAACCGCCGGTATTGACGTTGGCCAGGTTATTTGAAATAACATTAAGCTGTATTTCCTGGGCATTCATGCCGGTGGTGGAGGAATAAAGTGCGCGAATCATGGGGTCTCCTTTATTTGACTAATGCAAGTGAGAGTGTCTCAAAGCCGATCAATCATGATTTTGTAATAAAGTATTTTTGAGTGGAATTTTTTCTGCCGCTCTCTTTTAAAGAATAATTTTCTGCGGAAAAGAGTCAAAAAAGTGGTTATCCAGTCAATTTCCCGACGGTGTTAATTGCTCTTCCGTCAATATCGTCAAAGGTACGGATTATCTTCTGCTGTGTTTCATAGGCCCGGTGCAGGTCAAGCATTGTGGTCATTTCCGTGACCAGAGTAACGTTTGAGGCCTCCAGAAAACCTTGTCGTATTGTGAAGTCTGCAGCGGGTATTTCCGGGGCCGCTCCTTCCTTGAGGCGGAACAGGTTTGTTCCCTCTTTTTCAATGCCTGTAAGGTCATTGAAGGTGGCAATGTCAAGAGCGCCTGCTTCATTTCCGTCAACATTTATGGTTCCGTCTCTGCCGACGGCTACATTCTGTCCTTCGATGACAATGGGGCCTCCATCGCCTAAAACAAGGTAGCCGTCGGGGTTGACAAGCTGCCCTTCATTGTTGACGTTAAAGTTCCCGGCCCTTGAGTAACGGACGCCAAGCGGAGTTTGAAGTTTGAAAAATCCATCGCCGCTGATGGCGAAATCAAATTGATTGCCCGTGCTTTTTACAGATCCTTCCTGCTGATTTGTCAGTATTTTTAATGCCTTGCCAACCCGTTGCCGGTCTTCGTTTGTTTTGTAAAGCATCTCCCAGAATGTGATGTCTTCTTTCTTGTATCCAGGAGTATCAACATTGGCCAGATTGTTGGAAATCTGGTTTAAGCGCTGGCTTTGGGCAAGCATTGTCTCAGTGCCTTCAATGAGACCGAGTCGATTTTGAATAAACATAAACCCTCCGAAAAAGTATTTTTTTCTATTTTGTGCAACTCATGTGCCAAGCGGGTGAGGTTGAAGGAGTGGCTTCATTTGAAAAGACAAATGAAAAGCTTGAAGTGGCTCCGGTAGGGGAATGAGCAAATGAAAGAATGCAACATGGTAGGGGAGATATATTGGGGGACTGAGCGGAAGGAGTATTTTTGAACGGCATAGGGGGGGGAAGATTTTTCCCAGTGCTTTTTGGCGCGATCAGAGAAAGGTCACTTTCGATCTGAAGGAAGTCTGATTGAGTTACAGTTATTTTTGTTTAAGCAATGTGTTTTATTTGAATTTCTGATTGGTCCTGTAGACAAAAGCCAGGATCTCTGCAACAACGAAGTAAGTTGATTCCGGTATTTCATCGTTTATTTCAAGCTTGGAGAGAATTTCCACAAGATCAGCATCCTGGTGGATGGGGATGCCGTGCTCATGGGCCAGTTCCAGCAGTTTTTCGGCGAGATGGCCCGCCCCCTTGCCGATGAGCTTCGGAGAGCTATCTTTTTCCTGGTCATAACGGAGAGCAACCGCCTTTTGTCGTTTGATCTCCGAGGCTGATTTTTTTTTACCTGTGGTCATTGCTTTGGGCTTTAGAGATATTTTTTTTGTGTTAAAATGAAATGCAATAATATTGCAAAAAATCCCGCAACTGGCCATCCGCCAATGCAATGTCAACAACGGAAACATCTTTCAGCGGCGGTTGAGCGGGTTTTTATCTTTTGAGAGCAGAAAGCTCAACTCGTCTTTTCCCATTGGAACGGAAACACATATAATTTTCAATGAAATTTAATAATCTCCTTTCGGGTAGATTCATAAAGCGCTATAAACGTTTTCTTGTTGATGTTGAGCTTGATGATGGTTCTCTGCTGACTGTCCATTGTCCCAACACCGGGAGTATGAGGGGCTGTCTCGATCCCGGAAATCCTGTACTTTTATCGCACTCAGACAACCCTAAGCGGAAGTATGCCCACACCCTGGAGATGATCCAGGTGAGAGGAATTTGGGTTGGCATCAACACCGGTCGTACCAATCATCTGGTTCGCGAAGCAATTGAAAATGGTGTGGTAGCTGATTTTGGCAGCATTGATACGATAAAGGCTGAGATCAAGGTGTCTGCTAAGAGCAGGCTGGATTTTTTGCTCACGAGAGGTGGCGAAAAGATATATATAGAAGTAAAGAACTGTACACTGGTCGAAGATAAAAAAGCATTTTTCCCTGATGCAGTAACCAGTCGTGGCACGAAACATTTGCAGGAGTTGATGGAGCTAAAGGAAAATGGGCATGAAGCGGCTATTTTTTTTTGTGTTCAGCGTATGGATGCTACGGTTTTTTCTCCTGCATGGCACGTAGACCCTGTTTATGCCAAAACGCTTAAGAAAGCCCAGGAGTCCGGTGTGATGGTGCTGGCTTATGAGGCTTCTGTTCAACCTGGAGAAATTTCAGTCAGTCACAGGTTGCCCGTGGAATTATAGGGGCAGTTGTTCCTGCCTTTTTAAAAAAAATATTTATGTGTGACACAAAGGATATGCAAAGCAACACAAAAAAAGCAGTTATCTTGTTAAGTGGAGGCCTTGATTCTACTACAGTACTGGCAATGGCAAAAAATGAAGGTTTTTTGTGCCATTGCCTGAGCTTTTCTTATGGGCAGCGTCAGACAGTCGAGCTTGAAAAAGCACGAAATACTGCAAAAAAAATGGGGGCGGAAGCGCATCTTGTATTGCGCCTTGACCTGGACAAAATCGGCGGGTCTGCACTCACTTCCGATATGAATGTGCCCAAGGAAAGAAGCGAAGCAGAGATGGAGGCCTCTATCCCCGTAACGTATGTGCCCGGTCGAAATACCATATTTCTCTCCCAGGCTATGGCTTGGGCTGAAGTTTTGGGAGCTTTTGATATTTTTATCGGCATAAATGTTCTTGATTACAGTGGTTATCCCGACTGCCGGCCTGAATATCTCACGGCTTTTGAAAGGGTTGCAAACCTCGGTACACGAGCCGGGGTAGAGAGTGGTAAGCATTTCACCATACATGCGCCCCTTATGCATTTAACCAAAAAAGAGATTATCCGGAAAGGGACAGAGCTTGGTGTTGATTACAGTACCACTCATAGCTGCTATGATCCGGATGAGAGAGGACGGGCCTGTGGTCAGTGTGATGCCTGCCTCTTGAGGTTGAAAGGTTTTAGAGAGGCAGGACTCGTTGATCCTGTCTCGTATCAATAAATTATGTGATTACCACTCATTTTCAGCCAAGGTTATAGCTGTATGTTAATTTCCCTTGTCATTTCGAACGGATCTGAGAAATCTTTATTGCGATGGAGTCAGATTTCTCACATCCGTTCGAAATGACAACATTGGTCGTATTGTAGACAAGTCATTAGGTTACATGCAACTTGGTAACTATGGCTGAAAATGAGTGGTAATGAAAATAAATAATGAGAAAGAGTTTTTTGGGCGTGTATTGGGCGAGCCATGTTTTTCCGGCGGAAAAGGTTTTCCTTCCTTTGTCTGGGTTTGCACGCAAAGAACGCAAAGTGCGGTTTTGGAGAAATGAATGACGCAGTCTTTTAAGCAGTTAGGGCAGCTTTTTATGGTGGGGTTTGCGGGAAAGGAGATTGATCAGTCTACATTAAACCTTATTAAAGAGCTGGGCATTAATCATTTTATTATATTCAAGCGGAATGTTGAGAGCCCTTCACAGTTAAAGAAATTATGCTTTGACCTTAAAGAGGCCTGTCGGAGCTATGGTCTGCCTCCCCCTTTGATTTCCATTGATCAGGAGGGAGGGACGGTTGCCCGATTACCTGAGCCATTCAGCCAGTTTCCAGATGCCAGATTCCTTGCCGAATCAGAAAATCCTCTGCACGCTCTTTCCGGCTATGCCCGAAAATGTGGCTTAGAACTTGCCGAAGCGGGCATTAATATGAATCTAGCTCCTGTTCTGGATGTGTGCCCTGTTGGTGAAGGGTTTTTCATGGAAAAACGATCATTAGGGGCTGATCCTGAGATTGTCGGGAAATATGGGTGCCATATAATAAAGGAACTGCAGAGTCTTGGTGTCGCTGCCTGTGCCAAGCACTTTCCCGGCCTTGGTGCGGCAAAAATCGACCCTCATCTGCTTTTGCCGGTTGTTTCTCAGTCGCGCCAGGCAATAGAAGAAGTTGATTTGCCGCCATTTCAGCAGGCAATTTCAGCGGGTGTCGCTTCCGTCATGACATCTCACACAATTTATGAAAATCTGGATTCCTCCAATATTGCCACATTGTCAGCTTCTATATTAAAAGACCTTCTCCGCGATAAGCTTGGATTCGATGGATTGGTTATTACCGATGATCTTGAAATGGGAGCAGTCGAGAATGAAAGGTCGGTGGCAGAGGCTGCTGTTCTGTCTTTTGTTGCCGGAGTTGATCTGCTTTTGATTTGTCACGACCATGAAAAAGTCAGGGCGGCATATGGCAAGCTGCACAAGGCTGTCCTGAGCGGCAATGTCAGCAGGGAAGAATGTGAAGAGTCCCTGAGAAGGGTGGATGTTGTACGGGATAAATTTGCCTAATTGTCTTGATTTTTAAATAGTTATGCATAAATTCTAAAGTATGGAAGAACTATGGTGCGAAAAGAAATTGTATGATAAGATAAAATCGTACTATGTGCCCGGTTTCTTTAAATGAGGAGCTGGGAAGTCGTTCCATGGTCGCACTGAATGCAGTGCGGTAAAAATTAAAATGGAGGACGTGTATGGAGCTACAGGTTGAAGGCCGTAATCTCGATGTAAGAAAATCTTGGCAGGAAAAAATTCAGGAGGAAAAAGAAAGGCTGATGCGACATCATCCCGGACTTATTCTTAACCTCCGTGTAACCATTGAAGAAACATCAAGCCACAAGCAGGGAGGCAATGAAGTTCGCCTTGTAGCTGCTGTGCCGAATGATACAGTGGTTGTCAAGAAGAAGGGAGATTCGGTGAGACCGTTACTTGTTGATGCCTTTGATAAGCTAGGCTTACAGCTGAAAGAGTTGCAGCGTAAAAGACGGCAGACTGTAAAGGTTCCCGAAGTGGCAGGTGAAATATCCGGAACAGGGGTGATTAAAAATCTTTCACCGTTTGAGTCCTATGGTTTTATCGTCTCCACTGAAGGACGTGAAGTCTATTTTCATGAAAACGCATTAAAAGACCTTGTGATGGATGACTTAACTGAAGGTGATTCCGTTTCTTTTGGTGTTACCGAGGGAGACAAAGGTCCCCAAGCAACCTGGGTTCGCGCCAGCTAATAAAAAAGACAAATAAAAGTAATGTTAGGGCTTATTGATTCAAATAAGCCCTTTTTTTTATTGTTATTGAGAAAAAAGATATGACTGAAAAGAATAAAGAAATGGACAAGGGGGCTGTTTTTGAAAAAATAACAGCCAGAAAAAAGGAGCTGGCTGGAAAGGTTCTTATTCTGGCGCATCATTACCAGCAGGAGGATGTTTACCAGTTTGCTGATTTTACAGGAGATTCCCTTAAACTTGCCCGTCAGGCGGCAGAAGCGGATTCTGAATATATAATATTTTGCGGTGTTCATTTTATGGCAGAATCAGCGGATGTTTTGACATCTGCAAAACAGGCGGTCATTCTGCCTGATTTAAATGCCGGGTGCCCCATGGCCGATATGGCAACAGTTGAAGAGGTTGAGTCTGCCTGGCACGAATTGACAGAGGTGTGTGGCGATCAGAAAATTATTCCAGTAACCTATGTCAACTCTTCAGCTCGTATCAAGGCTTTTGTTGGGACACATGGCGGAGCGGTTTGTACTTCATCAAACGCTGAAAGAGTGCTGTCCTGGGCACTGTCGCAAGGAGATAAGGTTTTTTTCTTCCCGGATGAGCATCTTGGCAGAAATTCCAGCAAAGCGCTCGGCATAGACGATGAAGAGATCGTTTTATGGCGGCGTGGTGAGAGATTTGGTGCCAATAGTGACGAGAAACTGAAAAATGCAAAAACAATTTTGTGGCAGGGATATTGTCATGTGCATCAGGAATTTTCTGCTGACTTGGTCCGCAGGTGGCGGGAGAAGGTTACTGGGATTCAAGTCATCATTCATCCTGAAAGCCCATTTGAAGCTGTTGCCGCCGCAGATATGTATGGTTCCACTGAGGACATTATCGCTGCGGTAAGAGATGCTGCTCCCGGAACCTCTTGGGCAATTGGTACTGAAGTGAATTTGGTTAACCGGCTTAAAGCGCAGTATCCGGATAAAAATATTCATCTCCTGGCTGATACTGCCTGCACCTGCAATACCATGAGTTGTATAACCCCAGCTAATTTATTGTGGGTACTTGATAACCTGGCCGCAGGAAAAGTGGTCAATCAGATTACCGTTGAAAGGGAAACGGCAGCAGGGTCGAAATTGGCGCTGGATCGGATGCTGGAGATATAGAAGGAAAGTGACTAAAGTGACTAAAGTGACTGGAGTGAGCTAAAGTGACTAAAGTAGGTGTGTTGCGCTGTCACTTTGGTATTGGGAACCAATCAAACCAACCAAACTAATTGAACTAATTAAACCAATCAAACCGCCCTTAAACACTGACAAACTCCATATCCGGCAGGATAAGGCAGGTGAGCTTGCCCCCATACACGGCTCCGGTATCAATGCCGATTCTATTTTTTGTTACCAGAGGTTGGTCAAAAGGGGTATGTCCAAATACGACTGTTTTGCCAAAATCGTAATCTGTGCGCAAAAATTGTTCTCTTGCCCAGCAGCACCACCTGGGAGACTGCTGACTTAAGTGAACATATGGTTCCAGTCCGGCGTGGACATAAATGTAATTTTCATCTTCCCACAGCAGTAAGAGATCATGAAAAAAATGGATATGGCTGATCGGGATTGAGCTTGCTATATGGCCGGAAAAGGGTGGCTTTATTCCGTAGCTCTGCAGGGTTTCGCCCCCCCCCATCTTGAGATAAAAATTTCTTTTCTCGCCAGCCAGAGAGGCCAGAAATACCTGCTCGTGGTTTCCCATTAAAGGTATAATTTTGCCAGGTGCCTGCTCCTGGAGTCGTAGGATAAAAGAGACAACTTTTTTTGAGTCAGGGCCCCTGTCGATATAGTCCCCTAGAAAAACGATTCTGTCACTTGATAAATCCGGCGCAACTTTATAGAAAAGTTCCAATAAAGCATCGTGACAGCCGTGAATATCACCTATAACAAATGTGCGACCCATGAGAATTTTTACTGTTGCACGGCCTTCCAGTCGCTCAAAAGCTTTTCAGCTTCCTGTCGTTCAGGAAAATCCGCATTCTCATCCAGGCTCTCCTGCAATTCGCTAATCGCCTCGCTATCTGCTCCCTGGGCTTTAAGGGAAAGTGCCAGGTGGTAGCGGATTGTTGGCTGGTTGGGTTGTGAGATAAGGGCTTCCCTGAACTGGGGGGTGGCCAAATCAAAAGAGCCTCTCTTGTAGTGGATAAGTCCCAGGGTATCTGTGATATTCGGATCCCTGGGTAAACGTTCTTTGGCAACGAGAGCCAGACGGAGGGCTTCGCCCAGATCGGGGTTCTGGTCATGGGTCAGAATCCAGGCCAGATTGTTTGCTGCAGGGGCAAACTGCGGATTGATTTCCAGGATCTGCTGGTAGATTTTTTTGGCTTCCTCTGTCTGGCCTGATTGTTCAAGAAGTGGCCCTAAGCCCATAAGTGCCTCGAGTGAGTCAGGTTGTTTCTGGAGCAGTGATCTGTATTCCGAGATTGCCTGATCGCTTTTCCCCTGTTTTTGCATGATACGGGCAAGCATCACGTAGGGTTTGGGGTTTTCCAGAGACTGCTGACGAGCTTTTTGAAAGGCTTCATAGGCTTCATCAAGAAGATTCTGGCTGTAAAGCAGGTCCCCGAGAAGTAAAAGGTTTCCGGTTACTTTCGGGTTGGCATCAATCTCTTTGCGTACTCTTTGAATGGCGCTATCAGGTTGTTTATTGCGAACATCAATTGCCGCAAGCGTTGCAAGGGCAGGTGTAAAGTCGGGCTTAAGCTTTAAGATGTCTTCAAGCAACGGCTTGGCTTCATCAAACTCTTTTCGTGCTAACCTTGTCAGGGCAAGATTATGCAGAACGTCAATGTGTTGCGGAAGAAGTTCCTGCATTTGCAGGAAGACTTTCAGGGCATTGTCTGTATTGCCGGAATAAAGGAAGCTCTGGCCGAGGATGATAGCGGCTCGGACGTTTCGAGGATCAAGACGCAAAGAAATTGCTGCCTCCTGTTGGGCGTTGTCAAACTCTCTTTTCCGCAGGTGGTGATGGGCAAGCAGAGTATGTGCCTGTGAGTTGTTGGCAAGAAGTTTCACTGCCTCTGCTGCAGCTTTCTGTGACAGTTCCAGATTTCCCTTGTTTAAGTGAGCAAAAGCAAGTTGAAGATATGCCTGGCCCCATCGTGGGTTTTGGTCAACAAGCTTATCTAATATAGTAATGGCCTCATCGTTTTTCCCATCATGAATAGCAAGTTTTGCTTTCACGAGTTGAGCCAGAGGAAGCTTGCTGTTCTCCTTGAGGAGCTGTGTAACGAGCTCAGAGGCTTTTGCGTAATTTCTCTGGTCAAAATAGAAATCAGCCAGCATGCTCTGTGGAGCTGAAGGGGTGTCACTTTTTGCTATGGCCTGCAGAAAGGTCTCTTCTGCCTTTTTGCTATTTTTTGTGTTTTTATAGAATTCCGCAAGATATATGAGAAGATTTTCATTTTCAGGCTCAAGGTCAATGGCTTTCAAAATGCTTTTTTCAGCATTTACATGATCTTGCTTATTCATATAAAATGATGCAAATGCAAGCAGTGGCTGAGGTGAAGAGGGGAATGCCTTGATTGTTCTCTGCAGCATTTCTTCTGTTTTTCCGTCATCTTTTTGACTGGCATAAAAGGAGGTGAGCGCCTGATAGTTTGAGATTTTCTCAGGATTAAGTTCAAGGGCTTTTAAAAGGGATTCTTCCGCCTTAGAAGGCATTTGCTGAACGGCGAAGATTCTTGCCTGCAAGGTGTAGAGGCGATCTAGGTTCGGTTTGCTGGTCAGGGCTTTTGTGATGGCTTCCTGGGCCTTTTCAATGTTGTTTTCTGCAAGCTCAAGGTTGGCAAGGACTGCCAGGGCTTCAGCATGGTCTGGTTGGACTTTCAGGATTTTATCGATTTGCGCTCTGCTTTCCTCAAATTTTCTGGAAAGCAGCAAAAATTCGGCTGTTTTAAGGCCGGCATCTAGGTTGGAAGGATCAAGACTGGCTGCCCGCTGCAATTCTTTAAAGGCGTTCTGTGCCTCGCCTGTTTTTAGATAGGCGAGGCCAAGTTGGTAGCGGGCATGGGCAAATTTGGGATCAAGTTGAATTGCATTGCGGAATTCAATAATCGCCGCCTTGGGTTGTTCCTGTTCCATGTATTGCATTCCTTTATCGTAATGCGCCTGTTTTTTTACTTCTGGGTTAGAACAGGCGGAAAGAAATACAATTGCAAGTAAGAGAAAGAGAACGGAGGAATAAAAACGTGGAAAATGAAACATGCAAAACCTCATTGTTATGGCAATTTAAAAAGGTGATTAATGGCAAGACTCATGAGAATTTTTTAATAAAAATCAAATTCTTTATTAAGAAGCATAATATTTGTTTTAAAAATGATAGGCGTAAAAATTTAAAAAATACTTTGTGGTAACTGAATCAGGTGGAAGCAAAGAAAGCGTGAAACAAGAAGGAATGTGCAACTCTGATCAGTACATCTGAATTTCTAGTAAAGAATAGAAGAAAGCATTGCAAAAGGCAAATGGAAAGAAGGCTTATCCTGTTAACTCTTATTCTGAACCGCCTTAAAACATTTATAATATTGTTGCCTTTTTGGGTGGCAACGCATAACATGTGTAAGTTAGATATTTTGTTATTTTTCAGGAGGTTTGAATGGAAATGATGGTGTTCGGAAAGTTGAATAAAGATTTATTTGTTATTTTAGTTTTTGGGGTACTTTCTTTTTTGTTATGGCCGCTCAGTTTGTCTGCCGGCCAGTTGGCTGAGATGGGTAATGATTATTTGATTGGTGTTGGCGATGTGATCGAGGTCCAGGTATGGCAGGAGCCAGATTTGTCTCGAACCGTAACTGTCAGACTTGATGGGAAAATTTCTTTGCCGCTGACCGGCGATGTTGAAGCTGTCGGGAAAACGACAACAGAACTGGATGTATTCCTTGAAAAACGCTTGTCCGAACTGGTCACGGAACCTGCGGTTTCGGTTATACTTGCTGAGAGTAAAAGTAGACGGTATTATGTGGTTGGGCAGGTCGGGCAGCCCGGAGAATTCCCAATCGATTATCCACTCAGTATCTTGCAGGCTATTGCCCGAAGTGGTGGGTTTCTGGAGTGGGCCAAGCGTGAAGAAATAAAGGTTGTCCGGCGTAAAAGTGGAGCGGACGAGTTTTTAAGCTTCAACTATGAATCTTTTGTTAAAGGACGTAACCTGGAACAAAATGTTCTGATTCAGCCTGGAGACACCGTGATTGTTCCGTAGTGCCCGTTTGTCCTAATTCTGTATTAGTTTTCTTGAGTCGACTTTGTAATATCCGAAGGCCTAATGAGAATTAAAATTTCATTAAAAAGGCTGAAGATAAGCGGAAATTCTAAAAAAATTAGTTAAAATAACATCGTGAAAAAAAAATTATTTGTAATCTGTGTGAGCTTCCTCTCTTTCATAGTTCTGAGTTCAAATCCGGCTCGCTGCCGGGTGACCACCCTTTCTGCCAGTATGACTTTGCAGCAGGAATATGATTCCAACATCTTCCATGAAGATGATGAGGAAGAGCAACAATGGACAACCATTCTTTTGCCGGTGCTGACATTGGAATCTGTTGGCAGTGAAGATGTTTTTTCGTTTATAGTTGGATCTGATTTTGATGGGGATTGGATGGGTCAGGATGATACAATAGGTTTTACCTGGGACCAACGCAGAGACGAGAGAAATTTTGAACATAGTCTTTCTTTTTCCGGAAGCAAGCAGCTTTCCCGCCACTTCCTTATGCTGCTGTCAGACAATTTTTCATATACAGATGATTCCCCTCGTGCTGATTTTGATCCTGTGCTAAACACAACCCAGCGTTTTCAGAGGGCGGGAACATATGAGCAAGGTGAGGTTGTGCGGCTTCTTTTTCCCGAATTGAATTATACGCGAAACGATTATCTTTTTGTTTTGACCGAAATTGAGGCACGATATGCCCAGGCACCTCTTTCTATTCAGGAGGAGGTAAATCGTTATCTTTCAAATACCCCGGATAATGCACGCCGGCGCTCATGGGAGAATGAACTTTCCATTGGCGCAGAGTATGAGTTTGCCCTGGACAGTATGCTTTCCTTTGGTTATTCCTACTCAACCAACGATGACAGGTCTGCCGATATTACAGAATTTGATGAGCATACCCCATATGTCAACATATCATATCGTTTTAATCCTAGGTGGCTTGCTTCTGTAAATTATGAATTCAACAGATCCCTGTTTGACAGGTCAAATAATTCGAGAAGCAATGATACCGTTTGTTCATTAAATTACACATTGGACCAGTCAGATCGACTTTCTCTTACCTATGGATATAATACCACAAGCTATGAAGGGGACAGTGAGGATATAATTGATCAAACTGCAACTTTTGGCTGGAGCCATGATTTTAGTTCTCACACGCATATGAACGCATCTTTGGGTGGGAATTATCTCGCCAGAGAATACACGGGGGATGAAAATGGTTTAGAGTTCACTTTCGGCGTGAGGAGCGCTATTCAAAGAGGAGAAATTTCTTTGGGGGCTTCTGGGTCAATGGATCAGTTAAAAGAAGGAGATTCCTGGGAAGATGTGAGGGAGAGTTGGTCGCTTGATGGCGGTATCAACTACGAATTGATGCAGTATTTAAATGGCAGTTTAAACGCTTCCTATGAAAAAAGATACGATTGGTCGACCGCCGGCAGCAAGGCCTCATATGATGATTATGAAGCCTCTGCTTCTCTTGAATATGCCTTTTCCCGCTGGGTTATCGTGACCTGCAGCTATACTTACAATAAGCTTGCCAGTTATAATAGTCCTGTGGAAGATTATGATGAGCATCGTCTTATGTTGCAACTCGCGATGACTAAGGAGTTTTTCAGGTGGTAGACGCTCTTTTTTCCGGCGGTTTGCAAACCCGCCAACGTGATCAATCGAACAAATAAAATCATATAACCAGCATCCATGGATCAACAACAGAGACAGCTCATAAAGAAATATCTCGATATTATTCTCAGGAGAAAGAAAGTAATTGTTTTCTTTCTCCTTCTCGGCCTTGCTGGCGGTCTGGGACAGTATTTATCCACTCCCAAGGTGTATAAATGTACGTCACTCATTAAGTATCAGAAGCAACGCATTAATCCGACAGCCATGTCCCCGGATGATATCCGCTCACGCACACAGGAAGCTGTGGCAACGATCAGTCAACAAATCACCAGCCGCAGCAGTCTTGAGAATATGATTAAAGAATTCGATCTTTATCTCGGAATGCGAACTTCATTGCCCATGGAAGATGTTGTCGATGTTATGAGGAATAAGCACATTGAGATAGGGCAACAAGGAAAGGGGGATATCTTCGAGGTTTCTTATCAGGGCAAAAATCCTAAAAAAGTGCTGTTAGTAACGAACGCATTGGCTGCAAAATTTATTGAAGAAAATTTACGCTTCCGTGAGGAGCGGGCCTCCGAAACTTCGGCTTACATTCAAGATGAATTGAAAATGGCCAAAGCCGGTCTTGATAAAAAAGAGGCCATTATGCGCGATTATAAGCTTAAATATTATAATGAGATGCCGGAACAGCGACAAAATAATATGAATCGGCTCAATGCCTTGCAGGATCAGTACCAAAATAATCAGAGTAGTATTCATGACCTGGAGCGAACAAAAATTATGGTGCAGGAGCAGATTTCACTGCGTGAAGAGCTGCTTGCCCAGCAGTTAAGCGGAGTTGACAACGGAGAAGAAGTAGCTGCCGTGAACCGGACTGAAAGGGGAGAATCAGAAATAATACGGTTGCGCAGGGAATTGCAAGCTCTTGAAGCAAGATACACCGGTAAACATCCTCAAGTAAAAAGGATAAAAAAAACACTCCAAGAGCTGGAAGCAAAGCGTGCTGGTATTGCTGCTGATGAAGATTCAGGTGAAGAAGGTGCTGAAGATCAAATGGCTAGGCATGGTTTCCTGGATTTGCAGACAGAGCAATTAAAAAATCAGCTGCAGGATATGGAGTATAGTATTGCCCGTTTAAAAAAAGACAGAGAGGAGATAGAGAAGCAGATAAAGAAATTTCAATCATGGGTAGAAGCGGCTCCGGTAAGGGAGGCAGAATGGGCCGCCTTGACCCGAGATTATGAACAGTTGAATGAGCATTATCAGGCTCTTGTCGCTCAAAGTCTGCAGGCAGAATCAGCCTACAGTCTGGAAAAACAACAAAAAGGAAGTCAATTTAAAATTGTAGACTCAGCTCATCTGCCGGAAAAACCTTTTAAGCCGGATTTCAGAAAAATTATGTTGATGGCCATTGGCCTGGGGCTTGGTGTTGGTGGTGGACTCGCATTAGGACTTGACCTGCTTAATACTTCTTTTAAGGAGCCGGATGATCTGGAGGCCTATTTGAATGTTGCCGTTGTTTGTGCCATTCCTTCAATTCTCACCAAAAAAGAGGAGAGGAAAAAGAAAATCTGGCAGGCGCTACTTTGGGCTGTGCTTGTCATCTTGCTGGTGGTCATTGGAGGAGCATTTGCTTATTTCTGGAAGCAGGGAATGATAATTTTATAGGAGAGTTCGTGTGGGAAAGGTTTCCAAAGCTCTGTCAAAGGCAGGCGAAGATATTTTGCCTGCAGCAGGAAAACATGTTGACTCTGATCTGGGAGCCCGTAGTCCCGGTGCCCAGGCTAACAGCGTAAGGGATATCGAAAAAGAAAAAAAATCCAGATCGCATGCCGGAAATAACATAAATTGGTCAACTCGGGGGTGGGATGAGCGACTTGTGTTAGCATCGAGCAACTATAGTGGTGTGGCGGAGAGCATCCGGAGGTTGCGGTCAAGGATCTTACATCCCGTTGATGGAAAGCAGGTTAAGAGTATTTTGGTATTAAGTGCTTCCCAGGCTGAGGGGAAAAGCTTTGTGTGCGCAAACCTTGGAGTAATTATGGCCCAAGGCGTTGGGCAGCATGTCTTGATGGTTGATTGTGACTTGAGAAGACCGTCTCTGGCTGGTCTTTTTGGTGTAGAAAACAATAATGGCCTGGTTGATCATCTCCGAGATGAAGTGGATCTTTCGGAATTAATAAGAAAAACAGGCCAGGAAAAACTCTCCATTATTCCGGCAGGAAATCCACCTGAAAATCCTTCAGAACTACTGGAATCCGAGAAAATGAATGCCCTGGTGACTGAAGTTGTCAGTCGTTACCCTGATCGTTTTGTCCTGTTCGATAGTCCTCCTGCATTAGCGGCATCGGAAACCACGGTTCTTGCCCAGCACGTTGATAAGGTTGTGTTGGTTGTCCGGTGGGGTGGTGCCGGACGGGAGCAGGTGAAAAAGCTTGTGGAGCAGCTTGGGCGGGAGAAGATTATTGGCGTAGTCTTTAATGCCTTTGAGATGAATGTCCTTGATAAGAAAATGAAAAATGAAGGATATTACAATTATTATTCTGACAAATACTGATAATAATGCCTTTTCTTTTTAAAAAATATTATCCGTCCAGAAATGTATTCTTTTTCCTGGGAGAAGGTCTCCTGATCTTCCTAGTGATTAGCGGAGTCTACTTTTTTTTTAAAGGTTCGCAATTGTTTTGTGATGCTGTTTTGCTTTACGGACTGCGGGCTCTGTTTGTCACCTTGATATTTCAGCTTTGTCTTTACTTTTTTGATCTTTATGATCTCAGTGGCGTGTCAAGCCAGGCTGAAGTCTATGCCCGTATTGTGCAGGCCTTTGGTGTTGGTTGTGTAATGCTTGGTGTTGTCTACTTTTTTGTGCCGTTTATTTTGATTTCATCCCAGGTATTCTGGACAGCATATGTGGCAATATGTGTAACTGTTTTTGCCTGGAGATTTCTCTATAATTTTGTTCTGGACAGAAGGATGTTCTCCCAGTCCATCATCGTTTTGGGCACCGGAAAACTCGCCGCTGAAATTGCAAATGAGATTGAGAATGCGCGTGATAGCGGCTACAAAATTGTCTTCTTCGTTTCAAGTAAAGAAGCGCTTTCTCCTGAACTTCCTGCCAATGTACCGGTACATTCTGAGATCGGCGATATTTTGAGTCTCAGTAAAAAGCACAGAGTGGAAAAAATAGTTGTTGCTCTTGATGATCGACGAGGAAAAACACCTATACCCGAGTTGCTGCAATGCAAGATGCAAGGTATTTCAATAGAAAATGGTATAACTTTTTATGAGGGCGTCACTGGAAAAATTCTTGTTGAAAATGTGAATCCATCCTGGCTTATTTTTTCAGATGGATTCCGGAAAAATCCTATCTGTAGTTTGGGGAAACGCTTTCTGGATATCGTCTTTGCGGCAGTGGGATTGCTGGTTGCCTCTCCGGTTATGCTGATTAGCGCCATTATAATAAAACTCGAATCACCTGGAACAATTTTTTATAGTCAGGAAAGATTAGGTGAAAGGGAAAAAGTTTTCAAGGTAATCAAATTTCGATCAATGGGGTGTGATGCAGAGAAGGACGGGCCTGTGTGGGCCATGCAAAACGATTGCAGGGTGACTCGATATGGCGGCTTTATGAGGAAGGTGCGTATCGATGAGATTCCCCAGATGTTGAACGTGTTGAAAGGTGAAATGAGTTTTGTCGGGCCTCGACCGGAACGCCCTGTATTTGTGGAAGAACTTGCTAAAAAAATACCTTACTATTCATTGCGACACAGCGTCAAGCCCGGTATTACAGGCTGGGCCCAGATATGCTACCCATACGGGGCTTCCGAGGAAGACGCACTGCGCAAGCTTGAATATGACCTTTACTATATTAAAAATTTATCACTGCCGATTGATCTTTGGATTGTTTTCCAGACAATTAAGACAGTTCTGTTTCAAAAAGGATCACGGTGAAAGTGACTAAAGTGACTAAAGTGAGCTAAAGTGACTGAAGTAAGGTGGACTGTTTAAGCTTATAGTAGTGGGTAAAATCAATGGAACCAACCAAACCAATTGAACTAATAAAACTAATTAAACGAGGAATCCTATGTGTGGCATAGTTGGTTATATTGGGCAGCGTCGAGTTGTGCCCATTATCCTTGAAGGACTGAAAAGACTTGAGTATCGGGGGTATGACTCTGCAGGACTCGTTTTTTTACAGGATGGCAGTCTGCATAAACATCGATGCGAAGGGAAGCTTGTCAATCTTGAGGAGATGATGGATAAGGTCGTCACGGACAGTCATATCGGTCTGGGACATACCCGATGGGCAACTCATGGGCCACCTTCCGAAGCAAATGCTCATCCTCACAGCGATTGCAGTGGAGATCTTGTTGTTGTCCACAATGGCATTGTTGAAAATTATCAGACACTTAGGGAGACGTTGATCGCAGAAGGTCATGTGTTCAGTTCGCAGACCGATACCGAGGTCCTTGCTCATCTCATTGAGGAATATCTGCAGGATGATCTCGCTGAAGCTGTACGCGCTGCAGTGAAGGTGGTCGAAGGGTCCTTTGCTCTCGGGGTAATGTGGAAAAAACAGCCGCATCTGCTTGTTGCGGCCCGCTACCAGAGTCCATTGGTGCTAGGTGTGCAGGAAAATGGCGGGTCTTTTATGGCGTCTGACATTCCGGCCTTGCTGCCATATACCCGGGATGTCATCTTTCTTGACGATGAAGAGATGGCTGTGCTTAAAGCAGATTCTTTGCAGGTTTATCGTCTTGATGATGGAGCTCCCGTCCAGAAAGAAATCCAGACAATAAATTGGAATGCCGGGATGGCGGAAAAGGCAGGATACCGTCATTTTATGCTGAAGGAAATCTTTGAACAGCCCCAGGCCATTTTAAATACTTTTCGGGGCCGCATTGATGCAGAAACAGGAAAAGTGAATCTTCCTGAAATTGGGTTGAGTAATAAAGAGTTGTGTTCAATAAAACGCATTTCTCTGGTGGCATGTGGTACATCCTGGCATGCGGCTCTTGTGGCAAAATACTGGCTGGAAAAATGGGTGGGTATTCCTGTTGAAGTAGATATTGCCTCAGAGTTTCGTTATCGACGATTGCTGCTTGATTCGGAAGTTATGGTGATCCCTATTTCACAATCCGGAGAAACTGCCGATACCCTTGCCGGGCTTCGATTGGCCAAAAAGCTTGGCGCAAGAGTTATTTCCATCTGTAATGTCGTGGGCAGCACCATAACCCGTGAGTCAGATGGAACAATTTATACCCATGCAGGTCCGGAAATCGGCGTTGCCTCCACAAAGGCTTTTACCAGCCAACTTACGGCTCTTTTTCTTTTTACGCTTTTTCTTGCTCAGGTTCGTGATTCAATGACTGATGAGCAGAGTAAGCAACTTGTAAAGGCGCTGCTGGAGCTCCCGTCACTCATTGAAGAAGAGCTGCCTCGGCTTCAAAAATCAATGAATTATCTTGCCGAGGAATTTTCTCGAAGTCGAGATTTTCTTTATCTCGGAAGAGGGGCGAATTTTCCCATTGCCCTGGAAGGAGCGCTTAAACTGAAAGAAATTTCCTATATCCATGCAGAAGGCTATGCTGCCGGAGAACTCAAGCATGGGCCAATTGCTCTGATTGACAGGGATATGCCGGTGCTTGCGCTGGCTCCGAAAGATAGCGTGTACGGCAAATTGATATCAAATGTTGAGGAAGTGAAAGCTCGCCATGGCCGCATGATTTTGGTGGGAAGTGTTACTGATGACCGTCTTGATGAAATGAGTGATTATGTCATTAAGATGCCGGATACCCATGAGGAATTAACCCCACTACTCTATACAATCCCACTTCAACTTCTTTCCTATCAGATTGCAAATCTAAGAGGATGTGATGTTGATCAGCCGAGGAATTTGGCGAAAAGCGTCACTGTTGAGTAGGGGAATTCTCTCACAGAGGCGCGGAGCGCACAGAGTTTTTTTATGTTGATGCACGAATTGGACACTATTTCATCGCGAATTATTGAGGCTTCGATAAATGTTCATAGAGAATTGGGTCCAGGATTACTTGAATCAGTATATCAGACTTGTCTTGCGCTTGAATTACAGGGAATGGGTATGTCTTTAAGGACTGAAGTTGCCGTTCCAATTATATATAAAGGCAAAAAGTTAACCCAGGAATTTCGTATGGACTTGTTGGTTGAAGAACAAGTTGTAGTTGAGTTGAAATCCGTAAAAGAAGTGCAGGATATACATAAAAAGCAGTTGTTGACCTATCTCAAGCTTGCAAAAAAAAACTTTAGGTTTATTGATCAACTTTAATTCTACACTGCTTAAACATGGGATTTGTCGAATAATTAATACGTAAAACTCTGTGCACTCTGTGCCTCTGTGAGAGAACAATGAAAAATATAATGAATTCAACTGTTGCTGTAGTCGGACTTGGCTATGTCGGTCTTCCGCTGGCTGTTACATTTGGCAGAAAACTTGCGACCATTGGTTTTGATATTAAAGAACAGGCGATAGCAAGCTATAATAAATGTTTTGACCCCAATTGCGAAGTGGATAAGGATTCTTTTGAAGAAGCAAAAAATATAAAATTCACATCTGATCCTCATGAAATTAACGAGGCCGATTTCATTGTTGTTGCTGTTCCAACACCTATAGACTCAGCTCGGCAACCCGACTTATTTCCCCTGAAAAGTGCAACTCGGACAGTTGGAGCAAATATGAAAAAAGGAGCGATTGTCATATTTGAATCGACGGTTTACCCTGGGACAACTGAGGAAGAGTGCGTGCCGATACTGGAACAAGAGTCCAGCATGGTTTGGAAACGCGATTTTTTTGTAGGATATTCACCGGAAAGAATTAATCCTGGAGATAAAGAACATACCTTGACGAAAATCGTCAAGGTCGTCTCCGGGGATACTGAAGAAACTCTTGAAAAAGTTGGTGGGCTCTATGCTTCGATTATTGACGCAGGGGTTTATCCAGCCTCAAGTATTAAAGAGGCTGAGGCTGCCAAGGTAATTGAAAATACCCAGCGTGATCTGAATATCGCCCTCATGAATGAACTTGCAGTAATCTTTGATCGATTGGGAATTGATACGTTGAATGTCCTCAAGGCAGCTGGTACAAAATGGAATTTTTTACCTTTTCGTCCTGGCCTTGTTGGGGGACATTGCATAGGCGTTGACCCATATTATCTCACGTATAAAGCTGAGACAGTTGGGTATCATCCTGAGGTAATCCTGGCTGGCCGACGTATTAATGACGGCATGGGAAAATTCATCGCTGAAAAAACAGTCAAATGTATGCTTGCAGGTGGTTTAAACCTGCAAACGACAAAAATAGGCATATTGGGTCTTACATTTAAAGAAAATTGTCCGGATCTTCGTAATTCAAAAGTTTTTGATATAATAAATGAACTGAAGACTTTTGGTATTGAAATTCTGGTCCATGATGCTCGAGCAGATGGGGAAGAGGCACATCGGTTCTTTGGGGTAAATCTTTGCCGGCTAGAGGAAATGACCGATCTTGGGGCTTTAATTTTTGCTGTTCCTCATATGGAATACCTTGATGAGGCGGTGTCGGATCTTGTTAAACGAATTTCAGCCGGAGGCTGCCTGATAGATGTAAAATCGGCACTGGATATAAAAGAGCTTCAAAAGTCAGGAATAGCTTTTTGGCGTTTATAAAACTACTTAAAAAAACTCTGTGTTCTCAGTACCTCTGTGAGAGAAATAAATGGCAAATCAATACAAGAAAATACAAGAGCATCTTAAGCAATACCCTCAAAAATGGCTTGTTACTGGTGTCGCCGGTTTTATTGGGTCAAATTTACTTGAAACATTGTTGAAATTAAACCAGGAAGTTGTTGGCCTGGATAATTTTTCCACTGGTTTTCAGCATAATTTTGACCAGGTGCAAAAGCTTGTCAGCGCGGAACAGTGGCAACGATTTACTTTTGTTGAAGGTGACATCCGAAATCTTTCGACGTGCAAGGAGGTGTGTGGGCAAGTCGATTATGTGTTGCACCAGGCAGCCCTAGGGTCAGTGCCACGTTCAATCGATGATCCAATTTTAACCAATGAAAACAACCTGACCGGTTTTCTTAATATGCTCGTGGCTGCCCGTGATGCAAAGGTGAAACGCTTTGTCTATGCCGCATCGAGTTCAACCTATGGTGATCATCCCGGCTTGCCAAAGGTTGAAGACAGTATAGGAAATCCTTTATCTCCCTATGCTGTCACCAAGGTTGTGAATGAGATCTATGCTGATGTTTTTGCCCGCACCTATGATTTTAAAACAATAGGGTTACGCTATTTTAATATTTTCGGTAGACGCCAGGATCCGAATGGTGCCTATGCTGCTGTAATGCCGAAATGGTTTCTTGCCCTTATCAAAGGGGAGGAGCTTTTTATAAATGGCGATGGGGAGACAAGCCGTGATTTTTGCTATATAGATAACTGCGTGCAGGCTAATCTGCTTGCCGCTTGTGCGTCAAAAGAAGATGCCTTGAACCAAGTTTATAACGTTGCCTTTGGCGAGCGAACGAGTTTGAATGAGTTGTTTCGGATGATTCAGGAAAGGGTGCGAAATATTCTCCCAGACATCAATGACATTACTCCGACATATCGTGATTTCAGGGCAGGGGATGTACGCCATTCTTTGGCTGATATTAATAAGGCCCGTAGTCTGCTAGGCTACAACCCCGAGTTTTCTGTGCGGGCTGGTCTTGATGAGGCAGCAGCTTGGTATGTTTCCAATTTGTCATAGCAGTATTGGCGGGAAAGGTTTCCCGCCCTACATGAAAAACTGCTCTGTGTGTGATAGGTCACACGCCATACCAACAAGAAACGGACATTTTCGTTAGTTGGAAATGTTGCCCTTGCCCCATAGTAATACGGAATAGGTAAAGTTGAATTTGATTACCACTCATTTTCAGCCATAGTTGCCAAGTTGCATGTAACCTAATGACTTGTTTACAATACGACCAATGTCGTCATTTCTCACATCCGTTCCGGTAAGCGAGCTTGTGAGACACCGAGATGACAAGAAAAACTAACATACAGCAATAACCTTGGCTGAAAATGAGTGGTAATTATAAAGTTGAATGTAGGTCGGCAACCCTTTGCCGACAACAACTTCACGATTTGAGTTAGTTATAGAAAAAGAATAAAAGGATATTCATTACGTGAAATTAAAAAAAATTCTCATCACAGGAGCTGCTGGGTTTATCGGCTTCTTTTTGTCAAAAAGACTATTGGCAGATGGACTGCAGGTCGTTGGGCTTGATAATCTTAATGAATATTATGATCCTGGATTAAAGAAAAGTCGTCTGGACCAGTTAACGTCTTTGCAAGGGTTCACTTTTGCCCAAATTGATATGGCTGACAGGCAGAAGGTTGCAGAGCTTTTCGCACAACATAAGTTTGATGCTGTCGTCAATCTGGCAGCCCAAGCCGGGGTTCGCTATTCATTAGAGAATCCTCACTCATACGTGGACAGCAATGTCGTTGGGTTTGTCAACATCCTTGAAGGCTGTCGCCATAACGATGTCAAACATTTAGTTTTTGCATCATCCAGCTCTGTATATGGCGGCAATACCAAAATGCCTTTTTCTGTGCATGATAATGTTGACCATCCTGTTTCGCTCTATGCTGCCACCAAAAAATCAAATGAGCTCATGGCTCATGCCTATAGCCACCTTTATGGATTACCGACAACAGGTTTACGATTTTTTACAGTCTATGGGCCTTGGGGACGACCAGATATGGCCTATTTTCTATTTACCAAGGCTATTTTGTCTGGTGAACCAATTAATGTATTCAACCAGGGCAAGATGCTGAGAGATTTTACTTTTATTGATGACATCATCGAGGGAGTGGTAAGGGTCATTCAAAATGTCCCGCAAGCAAATCCTGGATGGGACAGAGAAAATCCTGATCCGGCCACGAGTTATTGCCCTTATCATATTTATAATATTGGTAATAATCACCAGGAAACACTCATGCATTTTATTGAGGTCCTTGAGCATTGTTTAGGCAAAAAGGCGGAAAAGAATTTTCTTCCCATGCAAAATGGTGATGTCCCTGCAACCTATGCCAATGTAGATGATCTTGTCCGTGATGTTGATTTTAAACCAAGTACATCTATTGAGGAAGGGTTGCAGAAATTTGTATCGTGGTATCAAGAATATTACAGCTAGGATGATGATTACATAACTTGAAGAGTTGTTTCAGGTTTAGTGTCATGTCAAGCTTCAATTGTCGTGTCGGTCGCCATACCCATGGCGACTCTTCAGTGTCGGGAAGGGGTTCCCGACCTACGATAAGCGTCAAAGGTTATTTGACATGATATTAGGGTGGAATGTTTTTTTAAGCTCTTCTTCGAGTGTCAGATAGGAGTTAGGTCGACCCATGAACATAACAATGATTGGTACAGGCTATGTCGGCTTGGTAACAGGTGCTTGCCTTGCAGAATTTGGTCACAGCGTTATCTGTATGGACAAAGATGAGTCCAAGATTGAAAAGCTGCGACAGGGTGAAATCCCAATTTATGAGCCAGGTCTGGACGCCTTAGTGGCTAAAAACGTAACTGATGGACGGCTATCATTCTCAACCGACATGGGTGAAAGCGTCCGTTCTGCCCAAGCTGTTTTTATTGCCGTGGGAACGCCATCCTCTCGCCGAGGCGACGGCTATGCGGATTTAACATATATATATGCTGCAGCCAGAGATCTTGCTCCTTATTTACGTGATTATACTGTGGTGGTAGACAAAAGCACGGTTCCTGTGGGCACGGCTCGCCAGGTTGAGCGAGTGGTGCGTGAAGCTAATCCCGATGCAGAATTTGATGTGGTTTCTAATCCTGAATTTTTGCGTGAAGGAGCAGCAATTAATGATTTTATGCGTCCGGACCGTGTGGTGTTAGGTGTTGACTCGGTAAGAGCTGCTGAAGTGATGAAAGATGTTTATAATCCACTTTATCTCATATCCACTCCATTCGTTATCACAGGCCTAGAAACGGCTGAACTCATCAAGTACGCATCAAATGCCTTTCTTTCTTTAAAAATTTCTTTTATTAATGAAATGGCAAACGTGTGCGAGGCTGTTGGGGCAGATGTTATTGATCTGGCTAAAGCGGTGGGGCTTGATGGTCGCATTGGAGGGAAATTCCTTCATGCCGGGCCAGGTTATGGCGGTTCATGCTTCCCAAAGGATACTCTTGCCTTGCTTCGAATTGCCCAGGAAAACGGCGTTGCGGTTCGCTCTGTTGAGGCTGCTGTGGAGATCAATGCTGCCCAGAAAGCAAGAATGGTGAAAAAAATTCGAGATGCCTTGGGTGGAAGTGAGGCAGGCAAGACAATCGCGGCCCTGGGGCTCACATTTAAGCCGGAAACGGACGATCTGCGGGATTCTCCTGCTTTAACAATTTTGCCTCCCCTCCTTGAAAAGGGCGCAAGAATTCAGGCCCATGATCCCCAGGGCATGAAGGAAACTGCAAAAATGTTTCCGGATTTTATTTATGTTAAAAATGCTTATGAAGCCTGCGAAAATGCAGATGCAGTTGTTCTTTTTACAGAGTGGAACCAGTATCGTGCTCTTGACCTTCAGGAGTTGAAATCGCGTATGAAATCTTCTATATTTATAGATTTGCGAAACGTTTATTCGCCCAAACAAATGAAAGATGCTGGATTTGAGTATTTTGGGGTGGGGAGAGGTTGAAAAAAATGACTAAAGTGACTTGAGTGAGCTAAAGTGACTAAAGTTATTGCTTATGGATAATAAGGAGTTCTCCAAGAAACTGGAAAAGCGGACACGTCAGTTTGCAGGTCGAATAATTAAATTGTCTGCACTGCTTCCTGATAGTCAGGAAGGGAGAGTGATTAGAAATCAGATAACAAAATCTGGAACTTCGGTCGGGGCAAATTATAGGGAAGCAAACCGTCCAAGAAGTCGGGCGGATTTTAAAAGCAGAATTAAAATATGTGCAAGTGAAGCCAGTGAAACCTTATATTGGCTTGAGGTTATTGTCGAAGCAGATTTTCTCCTTTTGGAGAAAATAAAAGCGGAATATGAAGAGTGTAGTGAATTGTTGGCAATATTCACAACGATAGGCAAAAATACTTGATATTTTAAAAATGAATTTTACTATTAGTCACTCTAGTCACTCTAGTCACTCTAGTCACTCTAGTCACTCTAGTCACTCTAGTCACTCT
>JAHLLM010000035.1 GCA_020444175.1 Desulfobulbaceae bacterium
AATAGGTGGCCGGATAACTCCGGAATGGGTGGCCGAATTACTCCGGAATCCCCACTCATTAACGCATGGTTCACTGACAATGCATTCGTCTCTGAAAAAATTATCACATTCAAAACATTTTTCCTGGTATGGTTTCATTATTTCTCTCCCAATTACTTGAATTTTAATGTGACAAGATAACAAGCTAAAGCATTTTTATACTCTGCTGAAATTTGTTCCTGATTAAAGAACTGTTAAAATTCAGTTAGTGTCTGTCCATAAATGGCCCTTTCGGAGTCTCGCGGGCTCGCTCACCTGCCCGATATCTGCCTCATGCTTCTTAAAAAATTATCCTCCGGTAAGCGAGCCTGCGAGACTCCGAGATATCGTATATATGCCTCCGGTCATTTTTTGCGCAATCCTTGATCTCGAACAGAATGACCTATTTCTGGACAGACACTAGTTAATGGGGTCATTCGCAAAAGAGAAGAGGGGCAAGTCCTGAATTATTAAAAAAAATAGTCGATCAGATTTGAAATAAAAAATTTCGGTGGCGACTCTAGTGGCGGTTTTAATTCTCTCAGATGCTTTTAACCGTAAAACCGCACTCTATGTGTTGCAGAATCAAGTATATAAGGCCCCCATCTTGACACAGGCTTTTGCTGCAATTATAATTACAATTATATTAAGCCATAAATCTAGTGAGGTGCCACTATGGGTCAAGTAACTATCTATCTCGACAACGAGACTGAAAACAAATTAAAAAAAGCTGCCCAATCTAGCCATCTATCCGTTAGTAAATGGGTTGCTGGCATTATAGAAGAAAAAATAGCAACAGAATGGCCTCAAGATGTCGTCAACTTGGCGGGTAGCTGGAAAGATGATTTCCCAACCATCGAAGAGATACGATCAGGCGTCGGCCAGGACTCTGCAAGGAAGGGGCTCTAAAATTGTACCTTCTCGACACAAATACACTCATTTATTTCTTCAAAGGCATGGGTAATGTAGCCGAGACCTTGTTGTCAAAGTCACCAAAGGATATTTCTATACCTTCAATTACCCTTTATGAGCTTGAAGTTGGAATAGCAAAATCAAACAATCCGAAAAAAAGAAAAACACAATTAGAATCGCTCATCTCACGCATTACAGTCTTGCCCTTTACCTCCAAAGAAGCCGCAGTTGCGGCAATGATCCGGGAAGAATTAGAGCATATCGGTACACCAATCGGCCCCTATGACACTCTCATTGCCGGAATAGCACTGAGCTCAAACGCTACATTGATCACCCATAACACAAAAGAATTCAGCAGGGTTGAAGGATTAATCATTGAAGACTGGTTCTAAAAAAATTCCATAATTTTTTGATTTCTTTTTAATCAGCCCTTTTTTCTCAATCTCCATTCCTTTTATTTTTGTGCGGCACAAATGCCTTTTTCGCTAGACTCCCCGCCACAAAACTGTTGCAAAACCGTGCAACACCATATGTAGCACAACACACTCCGCAACACCTCCACCAACTCCACTAGCGCTGCTATGCATTTATTTTATTCTTAAATTTCAACATATTATAAGAATTTTAAAGTGTAGCGCCCTGCGTTGGCACGACAGCTGCTTTTATAGAAAATCAAACAAACAAAACAACACTTCAACATAAGGAGAGAGACCATGACTACCACAACAAATAACCAAACAACAGCACGGACCCAGGAACAAGAATCTATTTCTCAGAGCGGTGCTCAGGTAGGAATCGGCATTATCACCATCTTAAGTGCCATGATCGGCACATGGGGAGTTGCCTGCCTCATAGGCGGTCTTTCACAGTACGGCGTTACCGGTATGGTTAAAGGCTGGATAAGTGCAGTAATGGGCCTTTAATAAAATAAGAAATGAAAATAACAGCACAATTTTAAAGATAAGAAAGATAAACGAATCAACAAGGAGAAAATCATGACAACTTTACCTACCTCAAAAGGAACAGGCGTATTTTTCGGCATTATGGCAGCAATCGGCGGCATCATGGGAATCTGGGCATTTGCTACATTGATGACGGGTCTGTCTTCCGTTAACTGGCAGGTTTCAGAGATGGCCAGGCAATTTCTGGTAGCCACTGGAAATCTTGGGGAATATGAAACTCTTGTTGATTACTATACCCACATCAAAGGTGTTGAATACCTGATCGCGGTTGCCTTCTTTGCTGTATTCCCGGCTTTCTATAAATCGCTGAATCCTAAAGTGGAGGAGGCGACAGCATCTACAAAATAAACTTATTAAAACCACTCTCCTTCAGTGAAAAAAAAGGCCTTCAGTCGTCAGACTGGAGGCCTTTTTTTTCTATCGATTGAGTCACGTTTACATGCAACTCACACATCATCTCCTGCCCGGACTAGCCTCTGTCGCAAGTGTGGCAGAGCGCTGCAACACATAGTGTTGCACCACACTTCATGCAACACTTTCTCCGCATTCCCGGATGTAGCATCTTTATAAATTAAACCTGTAAAATCGAGCACATGCATACATTTTTCAATGTAGCATTTTCCTTGGCACGGCTGCTGCAATTCAAACTAGTCAAGAGAACAAAAAAGAATTTCAAACGAGGAGATATATCATGACAACAACAACTCAAAAAACAACAGTTGCACATGAGAAAGAATCAATTTCACAGAGCGGCGCCCAGGTAGGAATCGGAATCATCGCTATTCTGAGTGCCATGATCGGCATGTGGGGGCTTGCCTGTCTCGCAGGCGGTCTTTCTCAATACGGTATTGTCGGTCTTGTTAAGGGATGGATAAGTGCAGTTATGGGCATCTAACAAAAAAAGAACAGAGTCCTTGTTTAACATAAATATGGTCGAATCAAAAAAAGGAGAAAATCATGACAACTCAACCAACCACAAAGGGAACAGGCGTATTTTTCGGCATCGTGGCAGCAATTGGCGGCATTATGGGCATCTGGGCATTTGCAACCCTGATGACAGGTCTGGCTTCCGTAAACTGGCAGATTTCCGAGATGGCTCGCCAATTTCTGGTAGCAACTGGAAACCTCCAGGAATACGAAACCCTTGTTGATTACTATACACATATAAAAGGCGTGGAATACCTGATCGCGGTTGCCTTCTTTGCCGCCTTTCCGGTATTTTACAAATCACTGAACCCCAAGGAAGAGGCACCAGCAACCAGCAAATAAAAGTTCCTCATAACTCCTCCTCGGGAACTTTGCAGGCAGCAGCCTCCGGTCAAAAGACCGGGGGCTTTTTTGTTTATATGGTTATAAACAATTCTCAGTTAAAAATTGCCACTTTCTTGTCGCCAAGCTTCCAATACTGGATTCCCGCCTCCGCGGGAATGACATAACCAAGCCCATCGTCACTCCCGCGGAGGCGAGAGTCTAGAGGTAGGCTACTGAGAATTGTATAGAGGCAAATTTGTTTATTTAAGTCGTTTCTTAGAAAACCAGCATCATTTTTTGACACCACAGAGTGAAACTGATATTATTTTTTTGGTAATTATTCCTACGATTTTTTTTATCTCAGTTATCTCTATACGGATGAGCGCATGATACACTTGTTCCGCTTTTTCACTCTTCTCGTCCCTCTGCTGGTGCTGACGGCTTCATGCCAGCAGCATCAGGATAAGCCTTTGCCACGCCTGCGCATCGGACATGCCCCCCATGACCATCATGCTCCGCTCTATGTGGCAGCCATGAATCCCGATTATTTCAAAGAACATGGCGGCATCTATCTTGAGCAAATCAATTTCCGCAAAGAATATCGTCTTATAGCGAATCAAAAATACCTGGCTGACATCTTAATTGAAACCAGTGCCGGCGGCAAAGAGCTTATCCGTAAACTCAATGAAGATCATTTTGACTTATCTTTTGGTGGCTTCCCTGCGATGCTGAGTTACATTGACCAGGGCAGCCCTATAAAAATTCTTTCCCCTGTCATGGCTGACGGTGCCGGCTTGGTTCTCAAAAAAGAACTGCCGCCCGACAACTGGAACGAATTTCTGCTTTACGTCAGGAACAGCACAGAGCCTCTCAAAATAGGCTACAAAAATGCGGTTTCCGTCCAAAATCTTATTTTTGAACGTGCCCTTAAAGAATCGGGTATCTCCTACAGTAAAAACAGCAAAGATACCAACGCACAAATTATCCTGTTAAATCTTTATGGCCCCAAAAATCTAATTCCAGCCCTGGAAAACAGCTTAATAGACGGCTTTGTTACCATGCAGCCTTTTCTTGCTCTGGTGGAAGAAAGGGGATCCGGAAAAACAATCGCAGATCTCAAGAATCTGCCGCCAGAGGGGAAATGGCCAGGAACGCCATGCTGCGCGCTGGCAGCAAACAACAAGTACGTCAATAATCACACTGAAATAGTGCTGAACCTGGTCACGCTCTTACAACATGCCAACCAATATATTAGAGATAATCCACAGCAAAGTGCCGTCGATATTTCACAATGGCTCGGCATCACACCGGAAGTAGAAAAAAAATCCATAGCCACCATCAAATATACCAACAATCTGGATAGTGAATGGCAGCAGGGTGTTACCTTCTGGGTAGAGAACATGATTGAAAGTGGCAGACTAAACAACGAGGTAAAAAAAGCCTATGAAAGTGGCAGTCTTGAAGAACTGATTTATAACACGAAACTTTATGAACTTGCCCTGAAAAGACTCTAACCATGCGAGTTTCCCTGCCCCAGAAAGTCTTCTCCGTCTTCTTTCCTTTGACAGCCATGACGCTTTTACTCGGCGTTACCATCTATTTTGGCATGACTTCTCTGCGTGATTCCAGCGAACAGATCAGCTTGCTTAAAGATTTTCAGCTTGTCATTAAACAACTTGAGGTAAGCCAGGCTCAAATATCCAACCAGATAGATTCATTCGATCTGCAAAAATTTGAACGAGAAATTAAGACAGCAAAGAAACTGGCAGGACAGATTGCCGCCTTTGACCGTTTCATACCATCAGATCTCAGAAAAAAACTTCAGCAATTATCCGCCCGTATTGAAAATTTTCACAGAGCATTTCTTGAATTGCACCAGAAATACCTGGCAGATAAAAATTTCCTGGAAACAAATTTCAACCTGCACGTACAAATAAATGAGCGCCTCCATGTTGCCGCATCTGTACGCCCAAGCAATGCGCACGATGCGGTTGGCCAATTGCTGCCTTTGCAGACTCGTGTTTATCACGACAGAGATGCCAGTCAAATTCCGCAAATGAAAAAAGTCTACAAAGACTTACAAAATATGACATCGGACAAAAAACTACTCAAAATGGTCCGGGAGTTTGTATCCAATGTTGAAGAAAACTTTCTTAACTCGCTGGCAATAAAAAACAGGGGAAAATTCCTTTCAGACACGGCTCATCATTTTTTTACCCTTTCCGATGAAACCATTGCAGCACTATCAAAAGAAAATCTTAAAAAACAAAGTCGTCTCATTCAGTCAATTATTGCAATCATTCTGATCACCATATTTCTTTCCTTTTTTCTGTGGTTTCTCTCCTATTCTTATTTTAAACGCTTTTTGGCGACCCAGAAAAAAGCCATAGAGTCAATCAAAAATGAAAACTATGATTACGAAATGCCCCGCGCTCCTGAAGATGAAATCGGCGACCTGACAATCACCATGAAACATCTGGCCTTGAGCCTGAAAGAAAGCCGCATCCAAATACAACAATCCAAGGAAAAATACCAGGAGCTGGTAGAAAATCTTGCAGACTGGATTTGGGAAATTGATGCCCAGGGACACTATATTTATTCCAGCCCGGCGAGCGAAAGCATCCTGGGATTTTTACCGGAAGAAATTATCGGCAAAACCCCATTCGACTTTGCCGTTTCCGATACGGAACAGGGACAAAAAGACAGAACTCTTTTTGTCAAAATCCTTAAATCGCAAATAAGCTTTCAGGGCCTGGAAACCACAAGCATTCATAAAGAAGGGCAGCAGGTTATCCTTGAAACAAGCGGCATACCCATTATTTCGCAAACCGGAGATTTTCAAGGATTCAGGGGAATCTCAAGAAACATTACAAAAAGAAAGGAGGCAGAATCAGAAAAAGCACTTCTGGAAGAACAGCTCCAGCAATCCCAGAAAATGGAATCAATCGGGCGCCTGGCAGGTGGTGTTGCCCACGATTTCAATAATATACTCAGTGCCATAAACGGCTACTCAGAACTTCTGCTTCTCGATCTTGATGAAAATGACCCGACAAGAGAATCAATAGAAAATATCCTTGAATCCGGCCAGAAGGCTGCCAGATTGACCCAGCAACTGCTCGCCTTCAGCCGAAGGCAAATTATAAAACCGGTGATTCTAGATTTAAATCAGGAAATATCAGTGACCCGCAAGATGATTGCAAGAATCCTGGGAGAGGACATCGAGATTTCTATTTTTGCAGCCAAGGATTTGTGGCCTGTCAGAACAGATAGATCCCAGATTGAACAGATTATCATGAACCTGGCTGTAAATGCCCGTGATGCCATGCCCCAGGGAGGAATGCTTACCATTGAAACTGCCAATGTGAAACTTGATAAGGATTATGTATCCAGCTATTTTTCCCTTTCACCTGGGGACTATGTCACTTTGACCGTCACCGATACCGGCAGTGGCATCACAAAAGACATACAGCAAAATATTTTTGAACCCTTTTTCACCACCAAGGACCAAAACAAAGGAACCGGCCTTGGTTTGGCTACTGTCTATGGCATTATCAGACAGAACGGAGGCGATATCCACGTATACAGTGAAATTAACAAAGGAACATCATTTAAAATCTATCTGCCCCGTGCTGAAGAAAGTAATATCGCGGATGCTGTTTCCACCTCGAAGGCGCCCGACGATCTGCATCATGGGACCGAAACAATCCTCCTTGTCGAGGATGACGCTTCTGTTCGTGACTTAGCCGAGAGTATCCTTTCCAAACTTGGCTACACAGTCCTCAAGGCAGGAACCGGTTCTGAAGCATTACAGATATGCTTAGACTATCAAGGACGTATAGACCTGTTGCTGACGGACGTGGTCATGCCCAAAATGAGCGGTTCCGAACTTGCAGATGAGGTGAAAAAGAACTCCCCTGACACCAAGATCCTTTTCATGTCAGGTTACACGGAAAATTCCATCGTCCATCACGGAGTCCTGAAGAAAGGCATCAATTTCCTGCATAAACCAATCATCCCCAATAATCTCTCACTGGCTGTCCGCACATTACTGGACTCCTGATGCCAAACCCGATCTTTAAAGAACAGTGCAACGCTCTCCCTGGAAAGCAAAGCAGAACTTGCGGACCAAGAGACACTCTGCTCTTTGTCTGACCATAAAAAAGCATTGCATTTTTTTCCCCATCCTCTAGAGTGGAGCGTCATACATAACATGATTCGGTGTCACTTTTGTTGCCCTGCGGTGCTTGATGTCTCCCAGAGTTGTCAAACAAAAGTGGTGAAAAGGGAATGCGGTGAAAATCCGTAACGTTGGGCCAGCGCTGTAAACAGGGACTAGAGCCACACAGGTTATCTCTTCAGGAGATTTCCGGCATGCCACTGTCTTGAGAAAGACGGGAAGGCGTGGCTAAGGGTTGATCTGTGAGTCAGAAGACCTGCCGGGACATGCAACAACAATGGAACTGTCCAAAATCCGTGTTACCTGGAAGAACCTTCTTAACAAGAAGGTTCACTCGGGTAGCCCGGATTTTTTTTTGGCCGCGGTGTATGCCCTAAACCGCATTACATATCATCTGCAACAAAGGAGCAAACACCGTGAAAACACAACTGGAACAGGCCCGAGACGGCATCATTACCCCTGAAATTGAACAGATAGCAGCAGATGAAGGATTCATCCCTGTTGCCATCCAACAGAAAGTCGCCCTTGGCGAAATCGTTATCCCCTGCAACCCAAATCGTAAAAGCCAAAAACCGGTGGGAATCGGCAGCGGTCTACGCACCAAGGTCAATGCCTCCATCGGTACCTCGTCCGATATCAAAGACCTGGAGCTGGAAAAAGAAAAGGCCCGCGTGGCGGAGGAGGAAAAGGCCGATACCCTGATGGAACTCTCCACCGGAGGCAATCTTGATGTAATCCGCCGGGAAATCCTTGCCGCCTGCTCTCTGCCGGTGGGCAATGTCCCTTTATATCAGGCATTTTCCGAGGCGAGCCGCAAATACCATAACCCCAACAAACTTGATCCAGAATATCTCTTTGATCTCATTGAAAAGCAACTTGCCGACGGCATCTCCTTCATGGCGATTCATTGCGGTATCAACCGCTTCAGCATTGAACGGCTCAGAAAACAGGGATACAGATATGGTGGCCTCGTCTCCAAGGGCGGCACCTTCATGGTCTCCTGGATGGAATACAACAACCGGGAAAATCCGCTTTATGAACAGTTTGACCGGGTATGCAATCTCATGAAAAAGTACGATGCCGTTCTGTCTCTGGGCAACGGCATCCGGGCCGGGGCCATCCACGACAGTCATGATCGGGCCCAGATGGCTGAAATGGTTATCAATTGCGAACTTGCTGAGATAGGACGCGACATGGGCTGTCAGATGATGGTAGAAGGACCGGGTCATGTCCCTCTTGACGAGATCGCCGGAAACATCATGCTGGAAAAAAGAATGAGCGGCAATGCTCCGTATTACGTCCTCGGTCCCCTACCTGCCGACAGCGGAGCAGGCTATGATCACATCACTGCTGCCATCGGAGCGGCAAACTCAGCCCGACATGGAGCAGATCTCATCTGCTATATTACCCCGGCGGAACATCTGGCCCTGCCAAACGCCGATGATGTCAGGGAGGGACTGCGGGCCACAAGGCTTGCTGCCCGTATAGGGGACATTGCCAAATATCCGGAACGCCGTGAAGCGGAAAAACGAGTGGCCCTGGCCCGTCGCGACACACGATGGGAAGACCACTTCAAGCTGCTCATGTTTCCGGATAAGGCTGCTGAAGTCCGTAAAAGCCGGGTACCGGAAAACCAAAAGACCTGTACGATGTGCGGCGACTTCTGTGCCATGGAAAGGGGCATGTCACTCTTTAAGGATGACATGAAAGGGGATAAGGCTCCTGTTGTGTGAGGCGTGAGGCGAGAGAAGTGAGGAGTGAGGAGATGGCGCATGATGAGACTTATTTCACCTCACCCCTCACACTTCACTCCTCTCGTTCTAACATCCATGCTTGATGAGGAAATCCTCCACCATTTCTTCCATGATGCTTAACTGATCCCGCCCTGTTTCATGGATGATGATCCAGCTGCAACGATGGTAGGCCCGATACAGATCGGGCCGCAGCTTGAGAGTAACGGTTTCAAGCTCCTTTGCTCCCGAAGAACGCTCTTTATCCTGCCTGTCGGCTGCTTTCCCGTCGCTCATACCATCAGTTCCTTGATACGGAGGATATGGCCTTTTCGTTGCTCGAAAGCATCCACCACGCGGGGATCAAAATGTTCTCCCCTTTCCCGGGTAATGATCTCTTCGGCTTTTGCAACCGAAAAGGCCTCCTTATAGACCCGTTTTGTGGTCATGGCATCGAACGCATCGGCCAGGGCCACAATGCGGGCTTCCAGGGGAATTTCCTCTCCTTGCAAGCCATCAACATACCCCGTACCATTCCATTTTTCATGGTGATAACGGGCAATATTTTTGGCCATGGGATCGATCTGGGCATTATCCATCATTCCAAAGCCAATGACAACATGCTCCTTCATAAGCTCGAATTCATCCCGGGTATACTTTCCAGGCTTCTTTAATATGGCATCAGGAATGCCAACTTTACCCACATCATGAAGAGAGGCATAAAGCCGGATACGTTTAACAAATTCCCTATCAGCTCCATAGGCATCAGCAATCAAGGCAGAATATTCGCTTACCCGGCGGATGTGATTTCCTGTATCATCATCATTTGCCAGGTTAGCATCCTCAAGCACACTGACCAGGCTCAGTGTCATTTTCTCAATGGTCTCAGTTTTCTCGTCAACCAGATGGGAAAGATGCTCTTCCCTGTCTGCAAGCATACGATTTTTGGACCGCAACTCATCCTGCAGCTGTTTGAGGTGGAGTTGCGCTTTTACCCGGGCCAGCAATTCATCCTTATGGAACGGCTTAGTGACATAATCAACGCCGCCATGCCGGAAAGCCTCTACTTTGCTCTCGACATCGGTCTTGGCGGTTATGAAAATAATCGGAATCTCCTTGGTTCGGTACCTTTGCTGCAAAATACGGGCAACCTGGAAGCCATCCATACCAGGCATCATAATATCAAGCAGTATCAGATCCGGCAGGTCATGTTCAATCATGTCCAGTACCGCCGCTCCGTCTGCCGCCATGCGAATCTGGCAGTCAAGACTCTGTGCCAGAAGCTCAGCCAGCAGTCTTCTATTCTGGGCGATATCATCGACTATCAGTACCTTACATGCCAGATTTCTGTCTTCTTCATTCAGGGGTCCTGAATAGGGCGCTGTTGGTTGCATTTCCCTGCAAGAGCTGAATTGTTTTTCGTTATGATTGCTTGCTTCCATTCCTTCTCTCTAATTTCCAGACTATGATCAAGTCTCAACCCTGCGGTTTTAAATACCAGCTTACTGCTACTGCACAATCGTCTCCAGTTTTTTTATCAGGCCCGGCAGGGCCTCATCATCAAAGGTGGCGGCTATATGTTGCAGCTCCTCTTTGAGACGTTGCATCTGCTCGACTGAATCATATTCACTTAACGATGAGGCAAGCTTGCGAATCTGGTCAGGATTGAATATTTTCTGATTTTTCTTTAAGACATCAACAGTCATGACAAGAAGAATCCGCAACTCCCGGCTTATTTCGAACGGGGCAAATTCCTCGGCAGCCACATCCTCTATTTCCACCGAGGGAGGACTGCCATTTTCCCGGGACAGAAAAAATTTATCCACACAAAAAGCATACATTTTCCCATAAAGAATTTCCAGGTCTACAGGCTTGGCCACATATTCATTACACCCTGCCTGCAGAAATTTCTCCTCATCACCCGGCAAGGCTTCGCCGGTCATGGCGATAACATACAGATCTTTCCATTTATCCTCAGCCCGAATTTTTTTTATCGTTTCCATCCCATCAAGCACTGGCATCTGCATGTCGAGCAACAGCAGATGGAATTCAGATTCCGCCATTTTATCGAGCGCTTCCCGGCCGTTGTCTGCAACAACAACAGACAAGCCAACTATTTTCAGCATTTCACGTATGAGGCGCTGATTCATTTCATTATCTTCGGCAAGCAAAATTTTTAATGGTGTGTCTATCTGTGCCAAAGTATTCCGGAACGCATCTATTTTAATCCGGACATCTTCCTGGCCGGCAGCTTGCGTCTCTTGTTCTTCCACTGCTGCAAAAGGAATGGAAACGGTAAAAACAGTACCTGTACCAAGATCACTTTTCAGATTAATGGTCCCTCCCATTAAAGTAATAAGGCGTCTTGTAATGGACAGTCCCAATCCCGTTCCGCCATACATGCGGCTTATTGACGCATCCGCCTGTTGAAATTCGGCAAAGATGATCTTTTGCATCTCTTTTCTGATCCCGATACCCGTATCTGAAACCTGAAATACGACCTCCTTGTTTTCATAGGAACAATGCAGCGACACGGAGCCTTGTTCTGTAAACTTGAAGGCGTTATTCAAGAGATTGGCAAGAACCTGGGTGAGCCGTTTTGCATCGCCCAGAACCCTTGCCGGAACATTTGGTTCGCAGACGATCTGAAAGTCTAATTTTTTCTCCCTGGCCTGAGAGGAAAACATCTGACGGAGTTGCTCGGCAACCTGACTTATGGAAAATTCTTCCCTGACAAAATCAAGTTTACCTGCTTCTATCTTTGAAAAATCAAGAATATCGCTTATGAGAGTTAAAAGCTTTTTACCGGCCTCACGGATGATTGAAAGCCTCTTTTTATGCGTGTGCTCCTGCGCGTCCATCAGCATAAGGTCCGTATAACCCAGAATGGCATTCAAAGGCGTTCGGATTTCGTGACTCATGTTGGCAAGAAAAATACTCTTTAAACGCGTTCCCTCTTCGGCCTGCGTTCTTGCCTCTTTCAAGGCATTCTCAATTCCCTTCAGGTGGGTGATTTCAACGCCATAAACCCGTACCAGACTGTACTCTGGAACAAAAGCGATTCGACGCAGGAAAACGCCACCATCCACCTCAAGTTCATCGTCAAGATGGCCCTCTTTTTTTCTTTCAAAATCAGCCAGTCTTGCGTGCAGGTCTCTTAAAAATGGATGGGCAATATCAGGCTTCGCGTCGGGAAAATGCTTTCGGAAGGCAGGGTTTACATAAACGACTTCACCCTGGAGATTTGATTCTATGACAATATTCGGATTTTCCTCAGGAAAAGAGATCATCCGTCGCAACTCCATCTCAAACTGCTCATGCTCATTTATATCATCTTTTACGACGACATAATGACTTACAAAACCGGATTCATCTTTTAAGGGAGTAATGGAGCCATATTCCCAGTGCAGCTGCCCATTCTTTTTTTTCTTAAGAAAATCTCCATGCCATTCTTTTCCGGTCTCGAAACTCGCCCACATTTCATGATAAAAATCGGAAGCCAGGAGAGCGGCAAAAGCTTTCAGATTCTGCCCGACGGCGTCACCCTGTTCAGCCCCTGTTACCTCGGCAAATTTTCTGTTCACATATTCAATCTTGCCTTTTTTATCAGTAATGGCAATTGCTGCCCTGCTCTGCTCAACAACCCTTGATAGATAGAGAGCCTTTTTATCGCTATCAGCCTTCTTGAAGCGTGTCTTCAGGTAAAAAAAGCATCCGGCGGCGAGCAAAAGCGAAACAAACAAAAAGCCAAGAAAGAACCTCCTGGTAAAACCAATACCGTAAGGCTCCCAAAAGCCAAGAGGGAGTTCATTAACAATCTTCCAGAAAAATTTACCCGGCTCTTTTTTATGACCCGGATAAAAGGTGGAAAAAGAGATGACACCATTTTTCTGCTGAAACTGTCCCACATTTCCTGCGGAAATTTTCTGCCATTTTTCCGGGTAGGCGTGGGCATAAGATAGCTGTTTTTCTTGCGAAAATTTGAAAGTCTGATTTTTATCCGCACCGGAGACACTGAGCCGGTGCCCGGCTGAGCTAAGCAGAAAAAGAACGCCTGGAAACCCATTTGAAACTTCTTGAATGTCTGCAACAAGATGAGGTCCGGAGTAATTGACTATGACAACCCCTTTCTTCTGTCCATTTTCATCAAAGACTGGAACGCCGGCACGAAATACCGCATCAGAAGTTTCTTTAACAAGGTCCCGGTCATCATTCAGCTCCAAGGGCGAAACAAAGAAATCACCTTGCTGCCCCTGTAAAATTTTTTCAAAAAAGGCATGATCCACTTCCTGGTGCAATTTGTTCTGCTCAACCACTGTTGATTGATCATTATCTGAATCAATCCTGAGCACCTCCATGCCGGTCAAATCAAGAAGAGATATCTGATCATATTTTTTCTTCCTTTGGGAAAATTTGTAATATTTGCGACTAAGCTTTCTCCGTGAATTTTCGGAAGACTCATGCAGATAGGAGTGCAGAACATTTACGGTAGAAAGATGGAGAAGGTCGGCATGAATGACTTCAAGATTTGCACGGATGACTTTTTGAACAACACGCACGCACTGCTGTGCCATTTGTTGCTGGTGGAGGTGAAAATCACGCAAGTTACCAAGGGTGTGAACAAGCCCGATGGAAAAAAAGACAAGAAGCAACGGAATAAAGAGCTTGAAGAAATTTTTGACAAATCTGGAATCTGGAATTTTATCCATTCAAGTTAGGCCTTTAAAAAAGGATCAGAAAAAAAGCTGAATTAAAAAAATGCATTGTTAAAGAGTAGAGCAACAGCTTTTAATTTTCCAGTGAAAAAAAGGACATAATGCAGCAAAAAAACACTGATTCCATTGCTGCCAAGAGAAGATAGGGCTTGGGGGAAGAAAAGGAAATGAAAGAGGGGTTATTATTTTTTCGAATTCTGGGAACGACGATGAAAATCAACAGCCTCGGCATAGGTTATCGTCGTGCCTCCGAATATGTCCAAGGCACTGCCGATTGTGGCATCAAGCCGATTTTGCCCAAGTTCTTCAAGCCGTTCAAGATCTGCCAGGTTTTTGACGCCGCCGGCATAGGTTGTCGGAATAGTAACCCAGCGCCCAAGTTTTTCAGCCAATTCTTCCTCAATGCCGGCACATTTCCCCTCCACATCAACGGCATGGATTAGAAATTCATGGCAATATGAGGCAAAATAGGCCAGTGTCTCCTCGGTAATGGCGACAGAGGTAAAATTCTGCCAACGGTCAGTGACGATAAAATAATCGTCTCCCCTTTTGCGACAGCTCAAATCAAGAACCAGATGTTGTGCTCCAACCGCAGCCACCATTTCACGCAAGCGCTCCTCATGCACCACGCCGTTTTGAAAAACATAAGAGGTGACGATTACTGCGGCAGCCCCTTTATCAAGCCATTCAGCAGCATTGGCGGCAGTGATCCCTCCGCCGATCTGCAGGCCCCCGGGCCAGGCGGCAAGGGCTTCGGACGCAGCACTCTCATTGCCTGGACCAAGCATGATAACATGACCACCGGTCAGGTTGTCAGCCTTGTACATCTTGGCATAATAAGAGGACGGATATTGGGAGGAAAAATTGGTTTTGAGCGATTCCGAAACGGAATCCGACAGGGAGGAACCAACGATCTGCTTGACGCAACCGTTATGCAGGTCAATACAGGGGCGGAATTTCATCTTTCAATTGATAATTGATAATTGATAATTGATAATGTTCTGAACCTTTTCTCTGAAAGAGCGCCTTCCATTATCAATTATCAATTTCCAATTTTACGATATCAGCCTTCAATAATCATCAAAGTGGCGGGATCAAGATTAAGGCTCTTGCCGCTGAGTCCTGCTCCTGCGTCCGCTTTCATGATGTTTAAAGCTATACTTTTTGTATCTTTCTGCGGCTGCAGAAGAATGATTGTATCAAACAGCTTGCTGGCTGTATGGCATGGTGCCGGGACGCCATCATCACTCATCCGCCCATCCTCTCGGTGGGTAACCACGGAAATCCACATATTAAGGCCAAGCTCCTTAACAAGCGCTCGCATGTCAGTTAAAATTTCCTCAGGTGAAGATGAACAGTCAAAACCGTCTACAAGCAGACAATCCGGCTTAAAGATATCCTGTTCAATGAGATCATTAAGGCGCTCTCTCAGCTTTGCAACACTGAAGGTGTCCTCGTTGAATGTCATAATCATACGCTGAGGCGCAATTTCATCCTGAACGTCAGTGGCGTTTTCCAGATTGCTGCCCTTGGCTATATCCTGAAAAATATCATCATACCATATCTTTGTTTTTTCCAGAGTCTGGCCAATACTTACATGAAGCACTTTGTTGCCGCGCAACATGCTGTCCAGGGCAATCTGTACCAGAATGGCGGTTTTACCTAAGCCGGCCCGAGCCATAACCAGACCCATCTGCGGAGCGACTGCCTTACCTTGATCAGCCGGGCTCAGGACACGAAGTGGGTTCTTGAGAATCAGATCCTCTTTTAGCATTGTGTTACCCCCTATTTACCCTGTTCTTTCTTTTTCTTGCGCAAATCTTCAATTAATTCATCTGCCACACTTTTCGGAACCTGCTTATAATCAGCAAACTCCATGGTGAATTCTGCCTTACCCTGGGTAAGAGAGCGAAGCACCGTGGAATAACCGAACATCTCTGAGAGAGGAACCTCCGCCTCTACAACGGTATAATCACCTTCTTCAAGAGTTCCGATTATGATACCGCGACGCTGATTAAGGCTACCCATGATACTTCCCTGGAATTCACTGGGGCCTTCGACGGCGACCTTCATAATGGGTTCCATCAGTACCGGTTTGGCCTTCTGATAGCCTTCCTTAAAAGCACCGATTGCTGCCAGCTGGAAGGCAACATCGGAAGAGTCCACAGCGTGAGAAGCGCCATCATTGATGACACAGCGCACACCGGTAACAGGGAAATCGGCAAGTGATCCTTTTTCAAGGCTTTTTGTAAAACCCTTATCACAGGAACTGATAAACTCACGGGGGATGGCACCGCCGACAATATTATCAACAAATTCGTATTCACCCTCTTCAAGGGGCTCCATATAGCCGGCAACCCGACCAAACTGTCCGGAACCACCGGTCTGTTTCTTGTGGCTGTAGTTGAATTCCGCCCTCTGAGTGATAGTCTCGCGGTAAGCAACCTGGGGTGCACCAACCTGAACCTCGGCATTATACTCACGCTTCATGCGCTCGATATATACCTCAAGATGCAACTCGCCCATGCCGGAAATAATTGTCTCATTGGTTTCATGATCAACAAACGTCCGGAAGGTGGGATCTTCTTTGGTGAAACGATTCAAGGCCTTGGACATGTTCACCTGGGCCTTGTTGTCCACCGGAATAATGGCAAGGGAAATAACCGAGTTCGGCACATGCATGGAACTCATGGAGTAGTTGATGTCGCTTGAGGTGAAGGTATCACCGGAAGCGCAGTCAACTCCAAAAAGGGCCACGATGTCGCCGGCTCCTGATTCTTCAATCTCTTCCATTTCATCCGCATGCATGCGGACAAGGCGACCGATTTTCACCTTTTTCCCAGTACGGCTGTTGACAATAGTGTCACCCTTTTTCATGCTTCCCTGGTAGTTGCGGATGTAAGTCAACTGACCATAACGGCCATCCTCAAGTTTGAAGGCCAGGCATACCAGAGGATCTTCAATTTTAGAGGAAAGCACAATTTCCTTTTCTTCGTCATCAATATCAAGGGCGATATTTTCAATGTCCATGGGATTGGGCATGTAAGAAATAATGGCATCAAGCAGGCTCTGCACACCCTTGTTCTTGTAGGCCGAACCGATGAAAACAGGAGCCATTTCAAGAGCCAGCGTGCCCTTGCGAACAGCATCATGAATCATCTCTTCAGAGGGTTCACCTTCAAGCACGGCCTCCATCAATTCATCAGAGAACATGGAAGCGGCATCAAGAAGCTCTTCCCGTTTTTCAGCAACCTCGTCCATCAGTTCTGCGGGAATTACATCTTCTCTGATTTTCTCTCCGTTGTCTCCCTCAAAATAGATGGCCTTCATCTTGACCAGATCGACAACGCCTTTCATGTCGCCTTCAAGTCCGATGGGCACCTGCATCATAATGGCATTGAGGTTCAACTTTTCGCGAACCTGGTTAGCCACTTTATCAGGGTTTGCACCGGTACGGTCACATTTATTAATGAAAACCACCCGGGGTACTTTATAACGAGTCATCTGCCGATTCACGGTGATACTCTGGGACTGCACACCGCCAACGGAACAAAGAATCAGCACCGCTCCATCAAGAACACGCAGGGCGCGTTCAACCTCAATAGTAAAATCAACATGACCAGGGGTATCAATAATATTGATAGAATGATTTTTCCAGGTGCAATGGGTGGCTGCCGACTGGATAGTAATGCCCCTTTCTTTTTCCAGTTCCATGGAATCCATGGTTGCGCCGACACCATCTTTTCCACGAACCTCATGGATTGCATGAATACGGTCTGTATAGAAAAGAACTCTCTCGGTCAGGGTGGTTTTACCGGAATCAATGTGGGCGCTGATTCCAATATTACGCATTTTTGTCAGATCTTTCTGCATCTCTTTTTCCTCAAACGTAATTACTCTGTTACTCGCTCCCCGCCCCCGGGAAATAAGAATTTGAAGTTTAACGCATGTTGCATCAAGCTTTTATTAATAATCAATTAAGATTACATTAAAAAAAACGGCCCTCTTAACAAAGGGCCGTACCATCAAATAGAAAACAGAGTATATAAACCAGGCTATATCCGACTGTCAAGAAAAAAAAAGCCTTATTTTACCGGTCCAAAAGAGTCGGCAAAAAGCTGTTCAATGGCTTTTTTTCCTTCATCCGACAGATTTCTCGTTCCAGATCCGGCAATTGTATCGTATTTAATCCTGGGGCTATCCTCCTGCCAGCTCATTTCTTTCCAGGAAAACCACTTCATTTTCTCCTGATCAAAAACGCTCACCGGACGATTAAACAGTTTGGCCAGCTCAACAGCCCAGCCTGTTCCGCCTTTCACCGTATTATCTCCAAGGATAACGCCCACGGCAAAAACCTGATGCCCCTTGTTCACCATGTGAAAGATCGACTGCAGCACCTTTCTGATCTTCTTTTTTTCATAGTAGGTGCGGCTCATCATTCTTGAAGCAAGTTCCATACTGATATCTCCCCGGGCAAGATCCTCGTCAGAGAGGACAACAACATTTTTATCCCGGGACAGGGCATGGCCCTCGTAGGAAAAAGTCACCTCTTTCATACCCCATTTTTCAGCGGCTTCACCAAAAGCGGATTCTGCCCCCTTCATACCACCACTATACAATGTACAATTTGCCTTATCCATTTTGCATCCTCGCATTATCTTTGATAAAATCGTAAGAAATATGATTTTATCAGGTTCAGGCTTCTTAAAGCTGTTGATTTGCCATATTGCTCCGGCTCGTTTAGAAACATACTAGTGCCTGTCCACAAATGGCCCTTTTGACCGATATCTGGACAGACACATACTAACGAGACCGCCATTTTTTCAAAAAGAAAATTCCGGCTCAAGAACTCCCGATGCATGTCAGATTAAAAAAATTCCAGCCAGGGCACTTTGTCCTCCGATGGGCTTTCCAACTATGACATTTCCCGAAATTTTTTCTTTTACTGAAAAAAGAAAAAGGGGCCACGCTGGTCTACGCACACCCCTTTAAAACTGACATACATAAAGATATCGGGAGAAAAACTCCCCTCAAATATCTTGCAGACAACTCCTGAAGCAGCAGAAATTGACAGTTAAAAAAACAAAATCTATCATGATCAGCAACAATCCGCAACTGATTTTCCACCAAACAACGCGGAGTTCAGAGCTGCCCGCTCACACCTTCCGCATAGGGCAATCCGGCCTCTGTGCGATCCTGTCTTACCGCCTGTTGCTGTTACACTGGCTTGTCTGCGTAATGGCACAGTCAAGTTTCTCAAAAAAAATGCCGTGCCTCTGCATGTTCGGGCTCCCTCTTCAAGGCATCCTCATAGAGAGCAAAGAGTTTCGTGATAACGTGGAACAGTTCGTCCTCTGACAAAGCCCCCAAATCTTCCCATATGTCATTTACAGTTTTCAAAACGCCTCCCTCCTGCATATCATTCCCGGTTGAGTTGCAGCCATATTTATCAACTTCCGCCAACTTATCAAGCTGTAAAAAGCTGAAACACTCAACACCGCAGTGTTGCTGCCACGCGTTTGGGATGAAGAAGAAGGCCAAGGGCATCCAGAATATTTGAAGTCACAACATCAGCAGCCAGCAATGCTTCAGGTGAAGCCCCCTCCTGCTGCATGACAGCGATCCCCAGGGCTGCCTTTTTGAGCATGAGCCGGTCATTGCGGCCATTGCCTATGCAGGCGGTTGCGGCACAGCCAAGCTGCTCCACGTAGTCCGCCTTCTTCACGTCTTCTTGGCCGGAAGAAATCACATGGACAGTGCATGGCGAATCGGCAAACATCTTTTTCACACTGCCGAAGGTGTCGGCTGTAAGAATGTGGACATGCAGTCGATCGACAAACTGCTCAAGAAGATAAGCAACCTCCTTTATCAGCCTGCCGTCAAATGCCAGTGTTCCGTTATAATCAAGGACGAGATGCTCCAGGTATACTTCACCGAAACCGGGTATGTTGATATCAATCATTCGCTTTTCCGCTCCTCTCTGTTATCTAAGCCCACGCAATGCTCACGCAGCAAACACCAGCGACCGGCCTTTCATGTCCCCATCCTGCAACTCAACAATGGAGTCGGCAATTCTTTGCACCTGATCAAGATAATGGGACACCACCAGAACAGTGCATTGCCCCTTCAGGTCCACCAGAAGCTCCTCAATGGCTGCGGCGGCCTTATGGTCGAGAGAAGATGTGGGCTCGTCAAGCAGCAGCACCTCGGGCTGCAGCATCATTGCTCTTGCTATGCAGAGCCTTTGCTGCTGGCCGCCGGAAAGCGAAAGCGCCGAAGTATCGAGCCTGTCACATACCTCACCCCACAACCCCACTTTTTTCAGACACTGCTCCACCATGATTCGGGCATCTTCCCCATCTTTTCTTCCAGCAAGCTCCAGGGGAAAGACAACATTTTTATAAATACTCATTGGCAGCGGATTAGGTGCCTGGAAAACCATGCCGACCTGCCTGCGCAATCGGGTAACAGGATATTTTTTTTGATAAATATCATGAAAAGTATTGCCGAATTTCATTTCCACCCTTCCCTCTAGATTGCAGTTTGGGATCGACTCCCACAGACGATTGAGAGTGAGCAGGAACGTGGATTTCCCGGAACCGGACGGCCCGACTATGGCAGCAATCTTATTTTCTGCAAAATCAATTGATGTATTCCGCAAAATCCTCTTGCCGTTGTAAGAAAAAGAAAGATTCCTTGTTTTTATTTTCACAGTTTCTGCCATGTCAGCTCATGCCCTGTAAAGCGAATAAAGGTTTACCCGTTTCTTGATAAGAAATGCCAGGCCAAAGAGAACCAGGCAAATAAAAAGCAGAATAATTGCTGCCCCGTAACCGGTCGCCAGTTCCTCCTGATCAACATACTGGGAGGAGATATAATAGATATAAAAGGGCAAGGCCTCATAAGGCGACAGAAGCGACCGGGGCACACCAGCTGAAGCAACAACACCTGTCAGCATGATAACCGCCGTATCCTCTGCACAACGCCCTATGGCCAGAATAACCCCACTGATGATCCCGGACAGTGACTGGGGAAGCAGAACACGGACAATATTCTGCAACCTGCTTGCCCCCAGAGCAAGCGCCGTCATCCGCAAAGAGCCGGGCAACCCCTCAAGAGCAATCTGCGTAGTACGGATTATATAGGGCAGAACCAGAAAAGCCAGCGCAATGCTTGAAATGAACAGGCAGGGGTATATCCGCCCGGAAAGATTTCTGTTTAAAAAAACGGTCACCGAAAAGCCGAAAAGCCCCACGACAACAGACGGAAGTCCGGCCATGACATCGAAAAAAAGGTCCAGAATCTGCTTTGTTTTTCCCTGGGCATATTCAGCCAGATAGATCCCCGCCGCCATTCCAACCGGAATGGCCCAGCAGATAGCCAGAAAAACAAGGGAAAAGGTGCCAACGATGGCAGGAAAAAGGCCATTAAAGACCGGCCGCCTCATCAAAAACGCATCAAGAGGGGGAGTTGTTCCGAAGATGAGTTTGAGACCAAGACTTCTGTATCCCTTGAGAAACAGATATCCCAGCACCCCGGCTATGGCAACAAGCAGAACAATACCGCACATCCAGGAAAAGAGCGGCACTATTTTTTCAACAAATTTCCTCATCAGCCTGCCATTTTCCGCCTGCCACCGACCAGACGCACAGCGCAAACAAGTATGGTGGTAAAGAGATAGAGAAAAATGCCGCAGGCAAAAATCGCCTTAAACTCCATGCTGTTATAGTCTGCGGCAAAAACAAGGGCAATATGAGAGGTAAGGGTCCTGGCTGAATCGAAAAGAGATCCCGGAACCTGAACGGCATTGCCGGCTATCATCAGGGCGACAAGGGTATCACCGAGAGCCCTGCCCAGCGACAAGGTGAACCCAATGACGATCCCTGTCCAGGAATGAGGCAGAGTAACATAGAGAAATTTCTGGATTTCAGTGCCGCCCACAGCCAGAACCGCATCTCCATATGAACGGGGCACCCTTTCAAAGCTGTCACAGAAAAAAAGGATCATGGTTGGCGAAACGAGAAGGGTCAACATCAGCACAGCGGAAAGGACACACATGCCGGAACCGGCCTCAAAAATTTCCCGCACCAGGGGCACAAGAAGAAAAATACCGACAAAACCATAAATAACCGTTGGAACACCGGTCATCATTTCAACGGTTTTGCGAAGCAACCAGCTCATCTTGCCCCTGTCCACCACACTTATCAGAATAGCGCAGCCAAGGCTTAAAGGGAAGGCAACCACCATTGTCAGGAGAGACACCGCCAGGGTGCCTGCTATCATGGGATATATGCCGAAATGGCCAAGATGGGGAGCCCAGGGCTGGGTAATGATAGAAAAAAAACGGCCCCCCGAAAAGAGCGGGAGGCCCAGAACAAAAAGGAAGGCAAATATGGAGCAGGTTACCAGGGCACTGAAAAATGCTGAGAGAAAAAAAAATTTCTCAATCGTTTTCTCGTTTATTCGAATCATTACCGAACTTGCCCAAAACACCTGAAGCCGACCATCACCCGCCAACTTAACACCAACAAGTTACACTCCTTCCGGCGGCGGTTGAGCGTTTTTTTACCCTAAAGGGTATAAATGCGAGACCGTCAATCATTTCACTGGAACAAAACCCTTCCGGGCCACAAGCTCCTGCCCCTCATCAGTAAAGAGATAATCAATAAACTTTTTCACAAGGCCAGCCGGCTCACCTTTGGTGTTGCTGTATAATCCCCTGGAAATAGTGTATTTACCGTCTTTGACATTCTCCAGGGAGGGCGCAACGCCGTTGAATGCAACAGGGGCTACTGACTCATCAATATGCCCCACCGAGACATAGCCAATTCCATACGGATCCTGGGAGATGGCTCCTTTCATAGCGCCGTTTGACACAACAAAATTGGCACTTGAGGCAATATCTCCCTTGCTCAATGCTTTTTTCCAGAAAACCGCCCGGGTACCGCTTGATTCATCTCTGGTATAGAGATTTATCCCCCTGTCTTCGCCGCCAAGCTCCTTCCAGTTGGAAATTTTTCCGGCAAAAACGGCCATAAGCTGCTCCTGGGTGAGAGAACGGACACTATTTGCGGGATTCACCACGATGCCAACCCCGTCAATGGCCCATTTAAACATCTTCAGGCCATACTTACTCACCTCTTCATCTTTTGCTTTTCGGCCGGAGTTGCCAATATCCACCAAGCCTTCACCCACCTGTTTGATACCCACGCCGGATCCTCCGCCGGCAATACTTATCTGGATATGCGGATTAAGTCCCATAATGCGGGCCGCAGCCTCTTTCATCACGGGGATATGCGCTGTCCCTCCGGCAATTTTTATCTCGCCTTTCTCGGACTTAAAGGCATCCAGATCCCCGGCAAAAGCAGCGGCACATAAACTCAGAGCCATTGCAGCTATACAAATTACAACAGAAAGTTTTGTTTTCATTCCCTTATTCCTCATTTAGAAGCATCATCAAAAAAGTGAAAAATTTCATCACTGTTCAACGGCATCAATCCCCATTTTGCGAAAATTGCTGGAGTCGCATTTATGCCCTCCAGGGTAAAAAGCTCTGAAGCTGACCAATCCGCCAGCCGGGTATCAATATGTTGCATACGTGCCGGCGGCGCTCGAGTGTTTTGAAACCATCAAAATTATCTGAACATAATATAGAATCACAAAATGATTCAATAAGGAAATACCGATAATTAAGAACAAAACCATCGCCCAACGCTATAGGAAAAGAATGCGCTCCGAATGGAGCAAAAATGAGGAATACTCTATGCTGGATCTATATGAACGCCATCTTTGTCACAAAGCAGAGGCAACAGTATCCTGAACTCTGTTCCCTCTCCCGGCTCACTTTGCACGGATATTTCTCCATTAAGGCTTTGGACGATACCATATGCAATGCTTAAGCCCAATCCGGTCCCTTTTCCTGGCTCTTTTGTGGTAAAAAAAGGCTCAAAAATTTTATCTTTTATGCTGGGAAAAATACCGCAACCGCTGTCGCGGATGCGAATAACAATTGAGTTATTTTTATTGCTGGTCCGGATACGGATGACACCTGTGTCCGGGATTGCTTGAAAACTGTTGAGAAGTATATTCATGAACAGTTGACTGATACGGGTTGACGGGCAATACGTTTTTGATTTTTCAGCACAATAGTCTGTTATCACTTGAATGCGGTCTTTGCCCTGATAGAGGAGAAGCGAAAGGGTTGAATCCAGAGATGCGTGGATATCAGTCAAGATGAGTTCAACGCCGCCCCGATCGGAAAACGAGTGGAGATCATGGACAATTTTTTTTGCCCTGTCGGCTCCCTCCCTGATATTGGCAAGGAGAAAATCAATATCATCAAAAAGCTCATTGACGGTCTGTCCCTCCTGCGACACCTGGCTCATTCCTGTTTCTTTTGCACAGAAAATCGCCTTCAATTGTGCCAATGAACGATCAAGGGAAGGCACAGCACCTGTCATAAAATTAAAGGAGTTATTAATTTCATGGGCAACTCCGGCCACAAGCTGTCCGAGAGCCGCCATCTTATCAGCCTCAATCAGCTTGGCCCGCATCTCTTTAACCTTTTCTTCCGCTTCCTTGCGCTCGGTGATGTCGCGACCGACATCCTGCATTTCAATGAGCTTCCCATGCTCGTCGAACACGCCCCTGTTTGTCCATTGCTGCCACCGGACCCTGCCATTGGCAACAGCCCTGTGCTCATGGGTTGCAATGGGATTTTCCGGTGAAAGCGAGGCAAAATGCTTTTGCACCTTATCAAGATCTTCCGGGTAAATACGCTGGGTGAACTTTTTTCCGATAAGCTCAGATTTATTTTTACCAAAATAGCGGCAATAAGCATCATTAACAAATGTCACGATGCCACCCGGCTTTGAACGACAGATAAATTCCGTCTGTTCCTGCACTACGCGACGATAGCATTCTTCGCTTTTTCTCAAATTTTCCTGCACCTCAAGTATATCCGTAATATCCCTGACAATGGCGACGATATATTTGCTGTCCCCTGTCTCCACGGCGCCAACTCTCGTGTCCACAGGGAAAGATGTTCCATCTTTTCTCACAGCCTCTCCCCTGAAAACGACATGCGTTCCAGGTCGAAGGTCCTTCCACATATCAAGGGCTTTTGCAGAATCTATATTTACATCAATTTCCTGTACATTTTTTTGCAAAAGCTCCTCTTTCGTGTAACCGAGACTTATATGGGCACGGGTATTACACTCAAAAAAATTCCCTTCCAGATCATGGACATAAATTGCATCCGAAGCCTGTTCGACAATAGATCTATAAAAGACGCCCTCATCCTTCCTTGCCATGTAAAATCTCCTCCCAGAAAGCTCTTTTTTGCAACCTCCTGATTTTTTTTCTGCAAATCCTCGCATGAGTGTTGGTGAGAAGTCATCCTGAAAAGTCACAAAATTATTAAAATTTACGTACAACCTCGGAATGCTCGTTAATGAGGTTGCTGTTTCAGACATTGCGCCGTGCAGGGTTTTCCGCTCTATATGGGCACCTTCTGAGATTTCTTTCTGGTTTTATTTTCATACATCAAGTTATCTGCTCTCGACATCAGCTCTTCCACGGTGCAGGAGCCCTCGGATGAGTATTTGACTATCCCCGTACTTATATGGAAGCCAAAAGAATTGCCAGGATTGGTCACTAATTTTAAATTCTCCTCCAACCGACCAAGAATAGTTTCTTCACTGTCCTCACCGGGCTCACAGCATAACAGGGCAGCAAATTCATCTCCTCCCAGGCGAGATAAAATATCTGATTTCCGAAAGGTATTTCGCATGGCATTGGCTGCGGCAACCAAAGCCTGATCACCCGCACTATGACCCAAGTTGTCATTGATCCATTTCATATTGTCAATATCAGCATAAAGAAGAAATAATTCTTCCTTTATCCTGCCTGCTTTATTGATTTGATTTTCGGCTAAGGCCATGAAGCCTCTTCTGTTAAGAAGCCCGGTCAAACCATCGGTAATGGAGAGTTTTCGGAGTTCTTCTTCATACCTCTTTGCTCTGAGGAGATTAATGACAATTGCAAAGAGTAATATTCCGGAGATGAGACCGACAATGACATAGATATGAACCAGTAATTGTCGGAGCCGTGTGAGTGCTTTCGTAATGTCAAAATAAACCTCAAAAGCCCCGACAAATTCCTTGTCTTTCATTATCGGCACATACGTCTCGACAACATCTGATTGCATGCGTTGCCCTTCAAGGGAAAGATCGTGCTTTTTAACGATTTTTGTATAATTTTCACCCCTTGCAACTTTTTCGAAAAAATAGCTGTGTTTGTTCACTACGCCTATATCCTCTGGATCGGAGGAGAAAATTATCTTACCCGTCGGCAGAAAGAGTTTCAGCTTCCTGAGCTGAAACTCTTTTCTCAAACCTTTATCACTTTTAGTCAGCTCTTTTGTGACAGCGTTTTCTGAAATTATTTTTCCATCAGGGAGAAACATGGAGACCAGATGATTGGCAACCCGCACCGCTTCGAGCTCGGTATTCTCGACAATCAGCTTATTGAACTGGGGAGAAATGTAAAAAATTATATATGTCGGCAGGACCACCACACCAATTAATGTGAGCAAAAGAAATGTTTTTAAAAAATTTGGCCTGTTATACATGACAAATCAATCTTCCCTTCTTTTCGTTGGACCGCCTACTCCCCTGCTTCCTGTTAGTTTGAACAGTATGCATAATATATGACCACAAGGTGGCCAAATCTATCAATTCTTTTTTGAGGCAGGCCAATTTAAAATCCCTTCAACAAAAGCTGATACACGCCATATAGCAGCCAGGCAAGGAGAATATAAACAGGGACACCCGGTTTAAATTGACTTTTCAAAAGAGACCTGATGCAATTGTAAAAAGATAGTAACTGCTCGCAGTTATAAAGCTGGTGGTTACCGGAAGAAAGATGGCTACAGGGTGAGTAGTTACAAAAGATAAGCATTCATGGCACGGGTGATACAATGAAAAATGACATTCTGCAAAATATCTATTACTGCATGGAACGGGTGATAATTTTTGACGGGCTGGAAGACGTCCTGAGCCATATCGTCAAAACAGCCTGCTCGTTAACCCGGTCCGATGCCTGCACAATGCGTCTTTTCAATATGGAGACGGGGAAACTCGATATCCGCGCCGGGGTGGGAGTTTCAAAACAGTTTCAGCAGAGACCTCCTTTGTCTCTGGGGGAGGGCCTAATCGGCAAGGTGGTCAGGGATGGAGAATTCTTCAGAACCAATAATCTGGCCGGAGAGACTGGCAGCTGCATAACGGATTCAGCCGAACTTGAAGGAATAAACTCAATGCTGTCCGTTCCGCTTAAGGAGGCGGAAGACGCCATAGGGTCGCTAACCCTGTATCGGCGTTCCTCCGAAGCATTCTCCGATCACGAAATCCTCCTGGTAACTATATTTGCTTCCCAGGCCATTGAAGCTGTCATTAAAACAAGGGCCCTGGAAGCTTTAAAACGTCAGGCAATACTTGATTCTGTCACCGAAATTCATAATCGCCACTTTTTCTGCCAATGTTTTGAAGAGGAACTCAAGAGGTCTATCCGCTACAGCCATCCTTTTTCCCTGATTTTTATCGACCTGGACAACTTTAAGCAGTTTAACGACACCCACGGCCACCTTCTGGGTGATAAGCTGCTCAAAGATTTTGCAGGATCAGTCAGAGAACAGCTCCGTGAAAACGACATTTTCTGCCGCTATGGTGGAGAAGAATTTGTCATTATCCTGCCGGAGACAGCTAAAAAAGGAGGAGTACGGTTAGCGGAAAAACTTCTTGACACAGTCAAGACGCGGCACTTTCTCGGTCGGGATGATTCTCTTCAGAAAATAACTTTCAGTGCCGGAGTGGCAAGTTTTCCAGAAGATGGACAAATCCAGGAAGAATTAGTGCACAAGGCTGATCTGGCCATGTATGAAGCAAAAAGACTGGGTAAAGCCACCATTAAAGCTTTTCATCAGCAGGAAAACTGACCCGCTCCTTTTGCTTATCTTCCCATGCCCGGAGATTGTTGGAGAAACGCGCTGAAAGTAAAGGAATTGTCACTTCCGGGGTCAAAACCGTTTGTCGGACTCACTTCAGACCAATCAAGGCTTATCCCCACATTCCCCTTCAGAACGCAGTAGTGGATAGAGAAGGGAAAGAAGTTCAGACCTGACACTTTTCAGGCCTGAACTCCATCGTAAAAACACACAAGTTACTCTTTGATCCCCAAAACAGAGGGATCTTCACTCATCATTTCTTCCGGGCCAAGTTTACGATCCATTGGGTCAACCTTGGTTTTCACATGCTTGCTTGGAATAACAACATATTTAAACGGTGGATCTTCTCCACATAATGACTCCATATCAAGATAAATGTCCTTCGGGTCATTCTTGCTTTTCACATATTGATCGCGGGGAATAAGAAACTCGTAAGGCATTCCCTCGTACCCGCATAATGCCTCCAGGCTTAAGTAATTATCTCTTGGATCAACCTTGGTTTTCCGGACATCCTCTCCTCCGTACGCAGAAAGTATGGCCCCCTGAAAACCCAAAAAACAGATCAATACTATCCCCCACCTTGTCTTGTTTTGCATAAGTTCCTCCTCCGTTTATCAGTTACAGATCATTAAGGGCGCACTGCCAGCACAGAGCCTTTGCTGCTTTTCACCCAACGCAATTCCGGTCCACCGCAAAGTGGATAGTCTTCCCAGTAACCCGCCTTTCCTTTTTTGCCGTTATCACTCACCCAGAAACTTTTTTTTATTTTAATCGGACAATCTGCTTTTTTCTCCATCAGGAGTAATTCCGCCAGCCGGTAGGATTCATCATAGGTTGGCAGTCGCCAGTCATTAAATCCGCCATGACTCATCGTTTTCACATATGCATCAGCCTCCTTCCAGGTTGCAAACTGTGTGCTTCGTTCAATTTGCCACATTAATCCGGATGAAACTTCCCGACAGCTCCCATTTCCCATGTTTTCAATAAGAAGCGAAGCAGAAGACATTCCCTGGCCCGCTGTATCACCGGACTTGGAACATGCCGCAATTATGAAAAAACAGGAGAATAAAAGCAGGACAACAAGTGACATACGGCACCAAGCTTGAGGCTTGGCAGGGATACCCTTTGAGGGTGAAAAACCATCGAACTTCTGTCGAAAGGGGTAAAGCTTCTTGATATTGCAATGGCGGGTGAAAAGCTTAATGGCTTCAGATGCGTTCATCAAATTTTATTCCTCCCGGATAAACATCTGCTGCGACAATGCAGCGCAACCACAGAACCGACAACGTCCCTTTGGAGCTGACCAAGGCTGGCCAGAAGCACAAACACCTCCGGGAGATCCATGATCCCAAGGAGGCGTTAGAGAGGAAATTTAAGAAGAGCCCAATTAACCATGATTACCTTTCATAATGAGTTTAGAAATGAACTTTATAAAAAATGATCGTCACTCTTATTTTCGCTGTCAACGAGAAAAAAACATACGAGAAAAATTACTTCTACCAATCCTTTTATATGTAATGGCAATTACAAAATTTACTCATGGAGTTTCACTGATATTTTTTTTGATTACAACGGAAACTCAGCCAGTCTTGCTGCAGGTATGTAATGCATTAATAATTCAAAAAAAATACTGTCTACACAAAAGTGACAATCTCGCAAAAAGTCCTGAAGCTGACCATCCGCCAACGCAATATCAACAAGTTACACACGTTCCGGCGGCGGTTGAGAGGGTTTTTACGAAACCGTCAAAAGTCATTCCCGCAAAAGCGGGAATCCAGAGTAGTTGGCTAGTCCGCATAGATTCCCGCTTTCGCGGGAATGACATATAAAAAGGCTGAAGATGAGTGGTAATCATATATTTTTTTGTTTGAAAAAAATTTCTGCACCTGTAAATCAACTAAAAAACAACCAGCATGCCCGTTACAGGAGTGTTGATTTCTTTTTCCGGGACTTGCCGAACATCATTCCGAGAAGCATTCCAAGGAGCAGCACCCCTCCACCGGCAAGAAACCACTTGATCGCATCATCTTTTTGCAGGCTCTTGTTTTCCTGCTCTACTGCAGCCAGTTTTTGCAGGAGTAATTCGTTCTCTTTCGCTGTTTTCAGCCGATCATTTTTAATTTTTACCACATCAGAGGTATCCTGCTGCAGGGTCCGAAAGCTGGTCCGGATCTGGTCTCTTTCGGTAAGGACAGAATCACGTTCCGCCTCTGTCCGAGAGAGGGTAGAGGTTACCTCCTCTAATTTGCGGACAAGTTCGGTTTGTCTTTGCTTCATTTCTTTTTTTTCAGCACGCAGGGAAGCAACAATTTCTCCGAGGGGAGGTTCGTTGCTCAGGAACCTTTTCAGCAACCAGCCCTCCTTGCCGTTAGCAAGACGGATTTTTGTATAATCATCACCTTCCTCGATGAATTCGACGGAAGCACCATCTTTTACCATGGCAACAATCTTATAATCATTCCCCTGCCCGGTCCTGACAACAACTTCTGAGCTTGGTTTTACATAAAGGGTCCTCGCAAACACAGATGCTCCTGAAAACAATCCTGTAATGAATGGGAGAAGAAGAGCTAGAAGGAAAGCAGAAAGAGGGCCTGACTGTTTTTTTATTCGTCTGGTGATCATAGTTTTCTATCTCCTTACCTGAAACATTTCTGATGAGGTGGCCATCGTTCCCCCCCGTAGGAAAGCCGCAAATTTCAGCCATAACTACCCTACTCAAATTGAAAAATGGGTATCATGCTAAAGCATGCTAAGCATACCATAATCTTTATTGAACTTCATTCCAGACAGCAAAAGTATAAAATTTAAGTGATGTGGTCCACAAAAATTACCTTCCAAGAGAATGAACAGGCTGTTTTCAAAATCCCCCTCCTCCATAATAAGCAACTTCCAAGAAAAGTACAGAGGATGAATCGAGGTGGGGAGCAAACGGGAGATAAGAGAGGGTCAATTTCCATTACTGTTTGACAAACCTGTATCAAGAGCAGACTGATGACAAGCTTAGCAAGGGGAACGGAGACAAGGAAAAATGAGGCGAAAAAGCACAGTTTACATGGAGTAAATGAGCATTTTGAGCCGAATTTTGACACAGCATCAGCAGATAGCGAACAAAGTGAAGCTTCGAGCGCAGTAATTTTTCATCAGCCGCTAGCTGCAGGTGTAAACATACCAAAATATTACGCGCTCGCCACTTCAAACGTTGCATGATAACTCAGGAGGCTATCCGCCTGCAGCTACATAAAAGAGTCCGGATTCATGTCATTCAGGGCTTCCCGCCCCTCGCTGGTTAACACCTTTTCGATGTCAAGAATAATTAGAAATTTGCCTTCTGCCTGGCGGCCCATGCCTTTGACAAAATCGGTATTCATAGTATTCCCCATTTGGGGGACAGGCTCAATATCGGCAGAGGGCAGATCTAAAACCATCTGCACGGAATCGGTGAGCATCCCCATCTCAACCAGGGCTCCATCCATCTCAATCTCAACTATAAGGATACAGGTATTTTTGGTGTTCTCAATCGGGTCCAGAGTAAGCTTCTGCCCCAAATCCATGACTGGCACCACGCTGCCGCGCAGATTAATAACCCCGCTGATGTATTCGGGCATCCTGGGGATTTTGGTCATGGTGCTGACATCCAGAACTTCCCTTACCCTGGCAATTTCGACGGCAAATCCCTCATCGCGAAGGATAAAAGTGAGATATTGTGCAGCCTGATGCTGAGAGCTGGTATCTATTGCTGTCATCGTCAACCTCCTCATGAAGAATATTTCTCAAGTGAATCAAAGGAGTTATTGTGCATAGGCTTCAAAATTCTCATCAAGTTCATCCTTCAAGACCAACTGAACCTTCCTTTTCTCCCGCGGACCTGGTTCAGCAGCAGGAGCCGAAAGTTTGGCCGGCCTCTGGATTGAAACCGCTGCCTGCTTAGGCAGGGAAACATGTTGGGTTGGTTCCATCCCCTCAATCTTGAAAAAACTTACTGCGTCCATGAGATGATTTCCCTGGCTGGACAGCTCCTCACTTGTGGAGGCCAGCTCCTCACTGGCAGAAGCATTCTGCTGGATAACCTGGTCAAGCTGCTCTATAGCTCTTGTATTCTCTTCTATTCCTCTGGATTGTTCGCTGGATGATGCCTCAATTTCTTCCACAAGATCAGCTGTTTTTTGGATTTCAGGGACCATCTTTTCTATGAGACTTCCTGCCCTCTCCGCCACTTCAACACTTGAGCTTGCCATATCCCCGATTTCTTTTGCCGCGTTCTGGCTACGCTCAGCGAGTTTTCTAACCTCGGCAGCAACCACGGCAAAACCCTTACCGTGTTCACCGGCCCTGGCCGCTTCAATGGCTGCATTTAAGGCGAGTAAGTTCGTTTGGCGTGAAATTTCCTCAATGATCAAAATATTTTTCGCAATATTGCGCATGGCGGTCACGGTTTCAATGACAGCCTTGCCGCCATTCTTTGCATCAGCCGCGACCCGCATGGCAATGGCGGAGGTTTCTTTTGAATTTTCAGCTGTGTTGATCACTGTACTGCTCATCTCCTCCATGGAACTTGAAATTTCCTCTATGGCGGATGCGGCCTCGGTACCGCTCTGACTCATTTGTTCTGCAGCAACACTTATCTGTTCACTCCCTTCAGAAACCTGCCCAGCCGCCTCCTGACAGTCTTTGGCAAATCTGCTCAAGTTTTCAACCATGGAGTTTATGTTATTTTTGATCGTGTTAAAGTCTCCCTGGTATTCATCCATTATCTTCCCGGGCAAATTCCCCCGACTGATTTTGTCAACATAATCGGCGGCAACATTGAGTGGATTAATAATAGCATTGAGCATATCGTTAATCCCCGAGACCAGTGGGGAATAGACTTCGTCAAAGCCTTCGGTGTTGCATCGCTTGTCCAATTTTCCTGAAAGCGCAGCCTTGACCAGATCTGCTATTTCTGTTTTGAGATGCTCTACCTGGGTTCGGTCTACGATAACCTCCATCCCGCCATAAGGGGTGCCGTCCTCATCAAAGAGGGCCGAACAGACCGCCTGAACAGCCAGGGGACTCCCGTCTTTTCTAAGGGCCACTGTCTCCCCGGCCACAACATCACCGGACTTCATGCTTTTTTTTATGGTACAGTTTCCTGTTCCGCATAACGGCGTTCTGGCAAAATCAGCGCAAGTCATTTTCCCTTCCACCTCTTCCCTTTGATAGCCCATGGCTTTCAGAGCCGCGCCATTCACAGAGGTGATCAGCAAATCCTTATCCGTGACAAACATGGGTGCACCAATGGATTTCAGAATATTATCTGATTCCCACTTAGCTCTTGTCGCCTCGGAACGATCCATGATGACCTCCATCCCGCCGTTTGGCCGGCCATCATCATCAAAAAATGCGGTGCAGGCTGCCTGGATAGGAATTTTCCGGCCATGATTTGTGATGACAACCGTCTCGCCGATAACTGGCTTCCGGGCGAGCATGCTTTTTTTTATGGTGCAGTTTTCCGTACCACACAAGGGGGTCTTGCTGAAATCGGCACAGCTCATCTTGCCGACAACCTCGTCCCGAGCGTATCCCATTGACGTTAGGCCGGCATCGTTTATCCAGGTGATAATTAAATCCTTGTCAGTGATAAACATAGGGATGGGAATATCGGACATAACCTTTTCATACCAGACTTTTTTTTGATCGGATCTCTCAAGAAGTTCAGACAACTCCTGCTTTTCACGATTCATTTCATCGAGCTGGTTCGTCAATTCTTCATTTATTGTTACAAAATCTTTTTTCCCACTGCTGTTCATCAGGAAACTAAACATAATCATCTCCCCCTATTAAAATGTTAACGTCAGGACATCATGTTTACGCTTGAAAGGCGTCATATTTCTCTAAAAAGGTGAAATTACAGAATGCGCCTTTTCATCTTGTGCACGTTTCCATTCCATGACGAGTTCTCTTTCACGTAAAAAGTGATAAAGCCAAAATGGTGCCAAAAGATTTTTTTTTAGCAAAACAATGAAGTTTCATAAAGTTAGGGAAACAGTAACTACAAAGGGTTACCTCTTGCTATACAACAAAAGAAATCCCCTTTAAGGCGAAAACTAAAAAAAAGGAAAGGTAAAGAAAAGCAGACAGGGACGTAAGTTTCATCGCAATTGCTACCAAATCTGCATTATTCAGACAAAATTTATTTGCTAATCAAAACTGATCATTAACTCATTTCCGGCGCAGTATCCCTCCTTTGAACGACGCCTTCTGTGATAGGAATAGATTTCAATAACATTGGCGGGATGAGGCCTGTTTCTTCAATTCGGTTAAAAAATCGTTTATGGGACGGCATGACGATTTATTTTTTTTCGGGGACATCAAATAAAGGGTCCATGGAAAGCAGAAACAGCAGCAAAACCATGCAATTTTTTGAGTGCCGAAACTTTGGAAGATAAAAACCAGGAACGCACAACAGGATGCCATCCCCCATCCCTCCTGCGATATCAGGTATAATCATGTTTGCATTTCATTGCCCCCCCCTTCATTTGGTTGCAATGTTTTTCTCTGTGTTGATCCGTCCTTTGTACGTAATTCATCTACCAGGCTGTTGAAAAACCGAGCAAGCCTCGCTGATACAAGAAAAAAAGACTTCAAGCGCAGTCATTTTTTCAACAGCTACACTTTAATCATTGACGAATTTGAGTTTGCCTGGGAATGTTTCTCCCTTAATAATAAAGCGTGGGGATAATCGGGGAACGTACAGGAAAAAAACAGAGAAAAATCAAACAAAATTACCGAAGCATAAGAAGAGGACCAAAGACGAAAAAAGCACTTAACCCCAGAAGGAGCTAAGTGCTTTATTTTGCTTTATTTTCTTGGTGCGATGCCGGGAATCGAACCAGGGACACACGGATTTTCAACCCTTTGCTACAACACCAAGGCCATCACACCAAAACAATCAAAACGCAACAAGACCCAGAGCTTTTTAAAGGATGCACATATTCAACCGATTATGCCCCATGCGCATCAGCCACAACGTTTGATTGGGCTTGAGCAGCATCCTGCAACAAATTGAGATCACATGACAATGCTTCACCTTCGGATGCAAGAACCTCATCAATATCAAGAAGGATCAGGAACTTATCATCTTTGCGCCCCATGCCCTTGATAAAATTCGTCTCTACCCCACTCCCCATTTTGGGGGGGGACTCAATATCTTTCGCATCAAGATCAATGACTTCCTGAACAGCATCAGCGAGCACCCCCATTTCTACTGCAGACTCATCATCTGCCGCTTTGACTTCAACAATCATGATGCAGGTATTGACTGTCTTTTCAACGGGTTCCATACCAAGTCGATATCCCAGGTCAATAACAGGCACAACGCTCCCCCGCAGGTTAATGACTCCGCAAATATAGTCAGGCATTCGTGGAATACGGGTTAAGGTTGCAACATCTAAGACCTCACGCAACCTTGCAATCTCCACCGCAAAATGCTCATTCCGCAAAATAAACGAGAGATATTGACGACTTAAAACTTCTCCTGTTTCTCCCATATCGTACCTCCCTTAGTAACGCTCGAATTCGTCTTCGCCGTCTGTCATGTTCAATTTGACACCATCGGTACTTTTGGGCTGGACATGAATCTCATTCATCACAGAAGGGCCGGGCAACTGTATTTTCGGCGTAGCGGCGGGCCGGTTTGCCACATTCGTTAAATCTCCACCAAATTCCCCAATCTTGAAAAATGATATGGAACTGAGTAACTGTTCGGACTGAGCGGATAATTCCTCACTGGTGGCAGACATTTCCTCAGCCGCAGTGCTGTTTTGCTGGATGACCTGATCAAGCTGTATTACAGCCTTGGCATTCTCCTCGATACCCTTGGCCTGCTCTGAACTTGCGGCGTCTATTTCCTGAACAAGTTCCGCTGTTTTCTTGATCTGCGGCACGATCGCGTCAATAAGCTCACCGGCGTTGATGGCAATTGCAACACTTGAACCGGCAACACCCTTGATCTCCTGGGCCGCTAACTGGCTGCGCTCGGCAAGCTTGCGCACTTCGGCAGCTACAACGGCAAAACCTTTGCCATGTTCCCCGGCACGGGCTGCTTCAATGGCTGCATTCAAGGCCAGCAGATTCGTCTGGCGAGATATTTCCTCAACAATTTCTATCTTTTCGGCAATGGACTGCATGGCAGAAACAGTACCGACAACGGCTTCACCGCCTTTTTCAGCATCAATCGAGGCCTTCGTGGAGAGAGAGGCGGTTTCTCTTGCACTGTCTGCACTCTGTGCAACTGTGCTGGACATCTCCTCCATTGAAGAGGAAATCTCTTCAACTGTGGCGGCCTGTTCGGTCGCACCCTGGGAGACGCTCTGGGCGGTGGAGGACAGCTCCTGACTGCCGGCAGCAACCTGATTCGTTGCTGACTGTACCTCGTTTATGATATCCCGTAACTTCAGGATCATACCATTCAAAGCGGCACCCATTATGCCGAGCTCGTCTTTTGAATCAACATCAGCTGTTCGGGTCAGGTCTCCTTCTGATACACGTTTCGTTGCTTCAAGCATCAGGGAGACCGGACGAGAGATACTCCTGGATATGAACATTCCGCAAAAAAAAGACAGTATTACAGCAACAAGGATCACGGAAACTATGGAGCCGTTGCTTGTTCTCTGTGTTTTATCGGCAAAGAGCATGGCGGCTTCCATTTCTTGAGCGGCAGTCTTCTCAACCTGGTCCATGGCTTGATCGCCTTTACCGCTAAACTCGTCCACAAGCACCATATGTTCTTGTTTCTCGACAGTCATCCTTAACGATTCGTCTTTCTGGTCGAACATCTTGCCTTTGCCCATGGCCAGTTCAACAAAATCGGTATGTTCCGCTACGACTTCCTTGGAAAGAAGACCCTCCAGGGCATCAAATTCCCTGGTTTTCTCTTCAAAGGCCTTTCGCAACTCTGCAGTCTCATCAAGAGATTTCAGCCCCACGTATTCTTCAACAATGGCCTGTTGTTCGACCATGACCGTCTTGGACTCCATTGCGGCATCCACTTTCTCATCGATCTTTTGGTTTTTTGTAAGTTCTTCCTCATAGTCTGCAAGAAGTTTCTTAAGTGCATCAACATGCCCGTCAAAATCTTTCATAAGCACAGCGGTCTTGGATTCAGCCTCAAGGGACAGACGATGATGTTCCATGAGCTCATGGGCGTTTTCTTCAAACTTGCCATGGAATCCATCCGCCTCTTTTACAAGTCGGCTAATCTCTTCTGACCCGTTTTTTTCAATATGTTCGGCATGTTGATCAAAATTCCTTGAAAATTGATCAAATGCGGATTCTATCGTATCCAACTCAGCAGAGTCATCGGTCAACAGGAACTCACCCATGGCATCACGACCGCTGATCAAGGCGATCATCCCTTCCATGGAAGCATCTGCAATGGGTACTTTCTCATCCAGGATGATATCAGTTGCCTTACCGGTTGCCTTGAGGCCGTACATGCCGATAAGACCAACGGCGACTAACAGAAAAAACACAACGGAAAAGCCGCAAATTATCTTGGTACCGACCTTCATGTCTTTGAAGTTTTGAAAAGCCATATTTCCCTCTCCTGGTATTTATGGTTTTATAACTTAATCATCCGGTGAAGATGATCACCTGGAACATGACGTTTTTCCCTGATCCCTCTGCAAGTTTCAGACCGTTCATCCCGAGCAGCTCATTTCGCGGTCACAGATTACAATGTCTTGCTGTCCATCATCAGACTCCCTCAACAAGAGAACATTGAAGATGTCACATTATTGACCTTCTCAGTTTTGCTAATACCTATCATTAATGATCGCATGAAACGCTAAAACCAGTCAAGGAAAAGTTAGGATTGGAAAGAGCATCCTAAGAGAGTGGTACTCTTATCAGATTTACTGTGAGCATTGGAATGACAGTTGTTGAAAACAAAGACGACTTGCTGGATGATATTGTAAAAAAAGCTGACAAAGCTCTTTATCAGGCCAAGACCCAGGGACTCAATGGGGTTATCATTTTATAAAACGAAACTGAACACCTAATCAGCAGCCTGGATCAGGCTGCTGATCTCATAATTTCTGCAGATAGAGTTTTTACGAAGAACAGTTTTTCCTGTCTCGAATTCAGGCTTACTCCACCGTTACCAGCACTGAAGCACCATCTGTTGCGATAAAATCCGGAATCGTCGCTGAAACCATTGTCTCACCATCTGAAATCACCGAAAAGGCCACCCCACCTGTGGCCACTGCAGACGGCGACAGGTAGCTTCCTTCGCCAATGTCCACCGTCACTGATTGACCGGTGCTGCCGGTTGTAACAAGTTCGGCCACGCCGCCATTATTGTTGGAGACGGTTGCAGTAACACCCGTTGCGTCTCCGCTGACCCGCACATACTGATTGATGGCAATGGAGGAGTTAGCCGCGTTGGGGATGCCGATGCTGACCTGAAACGGATCGTCATTGGCCGTCACAGAAGTCGGGTTAACCAGTCCTATGATACGTAAGGCCGGTTGCACGACCTCAACCGACATGCTGTCTTCGACAAAACCGGGCGCAGTTGCAAGAACCGTGGTAGTACCGGTGACGGATTCCACTCCCTGTACATAAAACCTGGCGCTGCTTGAGCCGTCAGCTACAGGCAGAACAATGGACTCGCTGCCCACCGAGGAGGCGTCAGGTGCCACCAGGGCAAGAGCCGTATTGTTGCTGCTCACCGTAACATCTATGCCTCCGTGATCGGTACTGTCAAGCTGCACATAATACCAGCCGTATTGCAGCCCGGCTCCGATTGTAGCGGAGTCGGGCAAATGAAGTGCCGCTGCACCGACGGAGACATCTGACGAGGCATTATCAGTGGCTATAAAACCAGGTATGGTCGCAGAGACGGTAGTCGTACCGGAGGCAAGTGCGTCAAAGGCGACTCCGCCGCTTGCCACATTGCTTGGCGACAGGTAAGTTCCTTCGGCAATGTTCACCGTCACACTCTGGCCAGTGAGTGGATCTGTGACCAGTTGGCCGACTGAAGCAGCACTGTTACTCACAGTTGCAATGAACCCGGTGCCGTCACCGCTGACCCGCACATACTGATTGACGGCAATGGAAGAGTTATCTCCGTTGGGAATGCCGACGGTTACCTGGAAAGGATCATCAACAGCAAGCGTTGTGGTGGAGGTTGTTAGTCCTATCAGACGCAGGGCCGGCTGCACAACTTCAACCGGCATGCTGTCGCTGATAAAAGCCGGGGACGAGGCGGTGATCGTGGTGGAACCTGTTACATCTTCAAGCCCCTGTATATAAAATCTGGTGCTGGTGGACCCATCAGCCACCGGCAGGACAATGGAGGGAGTGCCTGCCGTGCCGAAATCAGGGGAGACCAGAGCAAGAGACGGGTCACTGCTTTCTATGGTCACATTGATGCCGCCGTGATTACCTGCTCCCAGCTGCACGTAATGCCAGCCGTATTGCAGTCCTGCGCCGATGGTCGCATTACTGGGAAGTGAAATTTCAGGAGCGCTTACCGAGACCGAGGAGGCGGCATTGGTGGTAGCGATAAAGCCTGGAATAGTTGCCGACACAGTGGTGGCTCCAAAGCCAAGGGGATCAAAAGCCACCCCGCCTTTTGCCACGCTGCTTGGCGACAGATAGGTTCCTTCGGGAATGGTAACCGTAACGATTTGATCGGTGAGCAGTGTGGTGACCAGCTGGCCCAGTGCAACATCGCTGTTAGCAACCGTTGCGGTGATTCCAATGCCATCACCGCTGACCCGTACGTACTGGTTGACCGCAATGGAGGAGTTGTCCGCGTTGGGGATGCCGATATTCACCTGAAAGGGATCATCACTTGAGAGCGAGGTGGTGGAGGTGAGCAATCCTGTGAGGCGCAGGGCCGGCTGCACGATGTTCACACCCATATTGTCGCTGGTAAACCCCGAAGCCGAGGCGGTGATGGTAGTGGAACCGATCACTCCTTCCATGCCCTGGATATAAAATCTGGTGCTGGTGGTTCCGTCAGCCATCGGCAGCACGATGGAGGCTGTGCCTGCCGTGCCGGAATCCGGGGAGACCAGAGCGAGGGAGGGATCACTGCTTTCAACGGTCACATCGATGCCGCCATGGGCTACAGCATTCAACTGCACGTAATACCAGCCGTATTGCAGTCCGGCACCCACGGTGGCGTCAGCCGGCAGGGAAATTTCCGGAGTACTCACTGTAATTGTGCTGGAGGCGTTTGTTGTCGAAATAAAGCCGGGTATGGAGGCCGACACAGTGGTGGTTCCCACAGTCAGCGGATCAAAGGCCAACCCGCCGTTTGCCACACTGCTTGCCGACAGATAGGCCCCTTCGGCAATGGTCACCGTGACGTTTTGTGCGGTGAGGGGTGTGGTGACCAGCTGGCCCACTGCAACATCGCTGTTAACAACCGTTGCAGTGATACCGATACCGTCACCGCTGACCCGCACATACTGGTTGACGGCAATGGAGGAGTTATCTCCATTGGGAATACCGACACTGACCAGGAAGGGATCATCGATAGAGAGTGCGGTGGTGGATGTGAGCAGCCCTATGAGGCGCAGGGCCGGCTGCACGATGCTGACAGGCATAGTCCCGTCTGTAAAGGTCGGGGCCGAGACGGTGATGGTGGTGGAACCGCTCATCCCTTCCAGGCCCTGGATGAAAAATCTGGCACTGGTTGATCCGTCGGCCACCGGCAGTATGATGGAGGCTGCGCCTGCCGTGGATAAATCCGGTGAGACCAGGGCGAGGGAGGGATCATTGCTTTCAACGGTCACATCGATGCCGCCATGATTGCCGGTGCCAAGCTGCACGTAATACCAGCCATACTGCAGACCGGCACCCACCGTGGCTGATGCAGGAAGCGTCAAGCTTGGACTTGGGTTGACCGTAACGGAAACACTGTCAAGATCGATATCAGGGGCAACAGCGCTGACCGTAGTCGCGCAGGGCAGCTGAGTGCTGCCTCCATAATCAAGCCCCACCGTGACATTGACCTGGCCTGCCGGGATGATCGCGGACGACGGAACCGAAACGCACCCGGGATCATCGGCCAGCAGGGTCACCAGGATGCCGCCTGCCGGAGCAACAGTGGGAATACCTGCACTCTCAAGCTGGATAGTGATCTCATCAGTGAAGCCGCTGTTAAATGTCACGCTTGACTCAAGAATATGAAATGCCGTATCAGTGGCCACCAGGGAACTGTCTTCCAGATAATCCGGGCTGCTGGCCGTAATAGTGGCGCTGCCTGGCTGAGAGGCCCGGAGCATGCCGTTAGCGGAATAAGCCCCTTCAGGGATGATGACCGTTGGGGTGAGCACTTCAATATCGCTGCTCGAACTGGCAAGTGTAATGGCCAGGCCGCCGGCCGGTGCCGGATCAGGGGCGATGTTGACCGGCAGGGTGACATTGGTTGCAAGGGGCAGGGTAAGGGTTTCCGGCAGGCTGATCAGTCCTGCGACGACCCGCACCTCTTCGGTTCCTTGGGCATATCCCGCAGCACTGGCCCGTACGCTAGCTGCCCCAAGGGAAACACCCAGCACGGAAAAGGTGGCAGTGTTTTCTCCTTCGGCAACAAAAATTTCAAAGGGACTGTTTAGCTGCACTAAGCCGGGATCATCGCTGGTCAGTGTCACCGTGACGCCGCCAACTGGAACGGCCGCAGAGAAGGTCACCTGCAGGTCCGTACTCTGACCAGGCAGAACGACCACATCCGGCTCGATGGTCACGTAACCATAAAGCTGCGACAGGCAGTCTGCCTTACCGAAATTGTCGGCAAAAAGGCTGTAATCCGCGCTGTCGCCGATAAGGCCGTTGCCGTCCAGATCTGCCAAGGGGTTGGCACCATTTACGAAGATGGCAAAATGCATGGCATCCATACCATCCACGTCAAAATCAGCATCAAGATCGCCCGGGCAGGAGCCCACTGCCAGCAAGAACCCTAAGTTATTGTTTGTTTCGATTGTTTCATCAATCTCTTCATCCGTGTCAACTGATGCAAACAGGCCGTAACTGTCAGCCTCTCTGCCATTGGTAAAATCTATCCGGTGGGTCTCGCTTGCCCCCATGGACAGAGAATGTATCTGCCAGTAATGGGACAGAGCAAGGGGTTTGCTGCCGTCGAGCAGACGGCAGGTAAATGGATCGGCAATATCCGCCTCGCCCTGGTTGCTCACGGTGATATCAACGGAGAAAGGCTCCCATGGGTCGGGAAAGGGCGGCTGCACCACTATGCTTTCCACCACCAGATCACCTAAGTGGTCAATATCAAGGGTGACCGAAAGTGCATTGTTGTCCTCCAGTATTTCGGCAACGTCGCTTTCCGTATCCGCCATGGCAGACATGGTGTATGAACCGGCTGGCAGTCCTGCAGCCTGGGAAAACTGGAGAATGGCGCTGGTTCCCTGGGCAAGCCCCGGCAACTGCCAGATTTCGCTGATTGAGTTCGGCGCACCGTTGTTGAAGGTGCCGCTGAAAGCCTGGGCAATGCCTGTTTCACCCTGGTTGCGCACCGTGACATATACCGAGAACGGCTCATCCGGTTTGGGCGACGCCGGGCTTGCCTGGATGGATTCAATGATGAGATCGGGCAGGGGCGAGGCGTAGTTATAGACCAGTAACGGCACGGCCAGCTCGTTGTTTTCTTCATCTGATTCTGCAATAAGACCATCGTGATCAATGGAGGCCTGCACGGTATAGAAGCCAGCCTCCCTGCCGCTGTTGAAATCGTGCTGGGCCGTATAGCTTTCACCCTGGGCAAGACCGCCGAACAGACTGCTGTATTGCCAGATGGAAAAGGGCAGCTCCCCGGAGTTGAAACCAAGATCGATCAGGCCGCCAAAATCGCCCAGACCGATGTTCGTGTAGGTGACATAGATGCTGAACGGCTCAAATTCCCCAGGAAAAGGGGGATCAATTGTAATGGACTCGACAATGAAGTCGGGTCGCACATAGTCTGCCTGAAGCTTTGCGGCAAAAATGTTTGCTCCTCGGTTTTCATAATCAAACCAGCCGTCCTGCCAGGCAATAAACGGTCCGAAGGGCGATGGCCCGGAACCGTCAAAAACGATTTGCGGATAGCCTGGAATTTCACCACCATAGTCAGGGACTTGGGTAGTCCAGGTGACCTCTGAGTTCTCAATGCCCATGGCATAGACAGCCCACTCCGCACCCCAGTAAAGAGACTCAAGCATGACATCGGCCACCAGCACAACCCGGCCGCTTCCGTCGGCAACCAGGCGCGGATTTTTGCTCACCGTATCGTATAGTCCGGTAATCAGGTCCTTGAAATGCAGCGTCAGTGAAATGCGCTCGCCAATTTCGTTGCCGTCCTCATCCATTCGCTGCACGTACACATTATGCAGTTCATGGGAAAAAACATAATAGGAGGGGCACTGCCAGGCGATATAGAATCCCCCGGAAGCGTCTATGGCCGCAGTGGGCTTCATGACCTGCTCTTCCTCTATTACGTCATAGGTATGAATTACCTTGCCGCCGTCCGGCCATAACACATTGCCGTTAAAATCAATGGACTGGACCACCAGCCGTTCCCGCAGCTCGGTTATATACGTGATGCACGTGTCTGACATGGCATTATAAAAAAGACAGACTTGATCGGCAATATGACGGCCGAATGCCACATAGGCGCCGTCCGTGCCGTTATTGATAATGTACGGATGGTACTCGCCTCTGTCGTTGTCCACGGAGGCATAGGTGGGATTCGGCCCCCAGGGGGTCATCAGGATGGGCAGCATGGGGTTGTCACCCAGATCGATACGCTGTACGGCGACAGATTCCGAGGCAGTGACCCAGGCCACAAAAACGCCGCCGCTGCCGTCTCTTGCCATGGTTAAATTATCACCGGGCAGGATGCCGAAACCAAGCTCAATACCATTAATATCGGGGTTGGCCAAAAAACCGTCATGGCTGACATGGACAATGCGCGGACCGGATGCGGCCTCAAAGGAGATATAGGCGCCACCTGCGTCATCAGTGGCAATGGCCAGCGGCACAGGATCAGCCCGGTTAACGCCTACATCGGTACTGACCGGCATACCGCCAACGCCCCATTGCTCTTCGCCAGCAGCATTGACCCGTTGGGCAAATACACGCCACATATGAGGGAACACCAGGTCAAGATGCCACCAGGCAATGATGGCGCCGCCGCTCCCATCAGGCATAATCTGCGGCTGGCGTTGGTTGTAGGAGGCGCTGGTCAGCTTGAAATCACCATGGCCCCAGATGATATTGCCCAGGTGGTCGATACGCTTGGCAAAGATGTCGTAGTCGCCGTTGCGGTTGTCCTCCCAGACAATGATGGCGCCCCCTGCATCATCGCTTGCCGTGCGGACTGCCTGTTGATTGCTTTCGTTAATGCTGGCCGGAGTGATCCATAATTTATCACCTTCAGCGGCATAACACGCCCCGGACAAACCAAAGAACACAGAACTCACTGACAGAAGAGCACAGAAAAAATAGATAAACGCGTAATGATGCCTGGCCATGTTCCCTCCCCCGGTTTGAGAAATGGATGGGCAATAAGGATAGATGCATATTGTCCAGAAAGAAAATTCCCCCAATTTAGCCTTATAAATGCAACATTTACACCATATATACAATTGTTGGTTTTTATGTAATTATTTCAATGCATTTTGCTGACAGGCCGGCATTTTGGAAATATGTGGAGAGTTTGTTTTTCTGGAAAAATGGAAAAAATATCCAAAAAAAAGGAAAAGTTCGGGGTGTTTCACATGTTTTACTGCACTGAGATGCACAGGAAAGAGTGTTCGTGAGGCACGATTTCCAGTTAGTGCCTGTCCGAGGTTGAGCTTTAACCAAGGGAAGCCAGAAATTCCACCCCAAGCCCCAGAGAACCGCAAGGCGGGATCTTCTGCGCAAGAGATTGCATCCTGTCCAGCTCAGAACTTCAATGATCAATAGCCTTCAGGCCGTTTTGCATCGCAACTGCGAGGCTCGTTTAAGCGTCTGCAAGGTCAAATTCTCATTCCCATCAACCCTTAATCAATCCGAATCCTGGTTGACTCCATATTCATTTGATGAGGAGCTCGTGATATTAACATAGAGGTTCTCGCCATGCTGGTTATTAAATCTAGCTGTATTCCGGTCAATAAGGCTGCCCACAGTAGATATTCCGTTGCCGAAATTATTATTTGCAATATTATCAATTATTACACTGGAAGACGTTGCGTAAATACCATGTGCACCATTATGACTCGCATTACATTTTTCCACGTGAGCGCTACCCATAACCCGAACACCATTTCCACCATTATAAAGAGCTGTGCATTCTTTAACAAAAGTACTTGTGCCATAAAGTTGTATACCATCACCACCATTGTATACAGCCTTGATATTAACAACTCGATGGTAGCTTGGGTCCCAAAATGAATTTGCATTACTCCTAATACCTGTATCTCCAAAATTTCCGATACTACCGTTTTTTATCTGTACATTCGTTTGATCACCTATATATATCCCGCTGCCAGCACCGGCGGCACCAGGTCCGGTGATTTTATAATCTTTGAGATCAATAATCACATCATCAGCATTGACGGCGATACCGTGTGCTGAGGTATCAGTAAGAGACAAGTTGCCGGTCAGGTAATACTGTCCAGAGCTTGTAATGATATACGGCAAGTACTGAATAGGAACAGGAGGCATACTTGAGACAACACTCCCTGCACAGTCAACCGTATTGCCAAAAAAACGGTTTCCAGACATGCTATTATCCGGACTTACAAAATAAATTCCATTGTTGGAGTTACTTACCATGTTGCCTTCAATGGTATTTCCAGCATCCAGTACCTTAATATTGTTCTGTAAGTTTCCATTCAGGGTATTTCCTTTGATCTGGGAATCAAAAGATACTTGAATTCCGCTGTATGCGGGAAGATTCGCCTGGTTGTTTTCAGCGACCGTATTATTTAGTATTGTCGAACCTCGCTGACTTTGAATACCTGAAAAAGTATTTTCGTGAACAGTATTACCAGTTACTGTACAAAAATCATTAAGTGATATTCCAATCCCTCCATTACTTCTCACTGCATTTCCTCTTATCGTAGAGCCGGTATCTGAAACAATTCCAATACTATTATTATTGAAGCTCGTATTGCCTGTTATTGTTGACCCAGATCCACCATAAATACCATATCCACCGTTATCCCTGACAGTACAATCTTTAATCAGATTTCCTGAACCACGAAGCATCATACCGGTCCCACCATTTCCGAGAACCCTGACTTCAACAATACGATGGCTCTTTGCAGCAAGTCCTGACTCATAAACTCCCACAGAACCAAAACCTGCTATTGTACCGTTTCTTATTTCCACGTTGGAACGGTTATACAAGTAAATGCCATTTCCAGTGCCAGAACCAGGCCCGCTGATACTAAATCCCATGAAGTCGATGGTAACATTATCAGCAGCAACAGTGATTCCGTTTGCTGCGGTACCTGAAAGATTCAAATCAGCAGTTAAATAATAGGATCCTGAAGCAGAAATTATAAAAGGAAGTGATGAGATAGGTGTACGGACCTCATCAGCCGCAGCGTCAATGATCTCACTTGCATGTTGTCCATCAAGTAGATCAGCGTCAAGTGTTGATCCAGCACCATCAGTTGCCTGGATGGCAGCTAGTGCATCCGCATCAGCGTATTTTGCATGATGAACAGAAGGAGAGAGGGAATGGGAAATAAGGTCTGACAATCGGATGACTGTTGAAGGTATCTGAGCATCTGCTGCTTGACCGGTTAGTTCGGTAAAACTGGTTGTTTTATCATGGTTCAGCGGGTTAGTATCTGCCTTTACGCCCATTGCTGTGACTGCGTCAGTATGGGTGTATTTTGAATGGTGCGCTGAAGGATCAGCAGTATGGAGGTTGTACTCTGATGCAGCAACAAAAGCTGTTGCATCCATACCGGCCAGGGTTTCTGCGTCTGCTGCCATATCAGCCCATATTGCGGAAGGAACACTTGTTATAGAGGTCCGAGGTGAAAGGGTTTCCCCATCCACGCTTACCTCAAGCCATAATTCATAGTTGCTACTGAAGTTAATTGGATCACCAAGACCACCACTGTCACTCCCCAACATCACATTATAAATGCCGTTAGTCACATTGACGCTGTGTTTTTCCTCAAAGATCAAATCTGCAATATCTTCCGAAGTCGGATCCAGCCATATAGTAAATTTCATGACCAGTGCCGGATCATTTACGGGGGCACCAAGTGAATCAGTCAATTTTCCTTGATAGTTTATATAAGGCACTACTGCCCAAGTACATACTGACCAAAAAAGTGTCAAAGTAATCAGCACTGCTTGAAGCATATATATGCTTGATTTAATCATTTCATTCCTCCAACCTGTTATATTGCCGGTCAAAACTCAGGCTACTATTCAGTTATTTGTTGCTTTAATAATCTTTACAACTCGCCCAATAACCTGATCCTGAGAAATGAGTCCAAGCCGCCGACTGTCCCGGCTGTTTGCGTGGCTATCTCCCAATACAAACAAGGTATTATTGGGTATTGTCCATTTGTATCGTTCCAGTTGTCTGATGGTCGCTTGCCATTTTGCTGGGTCGATAACACTTTTCTTCCTGCCATTCACAATAAGTGCGCCATCCTTAACCGAAACCGTATCTCCAAACACAGCAACTACCCTTTTTATCATTGGGTTCTTCCTGTGCTTGAATGAAATCGCTACTAAATCCTCTCGGGTAATTGTGCGATTAATAATTTCCTGTACAACAACATTATCACCTGGCACCAGAGACGGTGACATAGATAAACCAGCGACGGTATAAACTCGTTCTGCACCTGCAGGTGCTACGAGGATTAAAAATAAAATAAATAAAAAAATAATTTTTTTCATTTTACTCTCCGTACTATCAATGTTTGCTTTTTATAAAATCCTGCAAATTTTAATCCGCCCAATAGAAACCCATGGACCATGCGGAAAAATGCCATACATTTTAGGCAGTTAATGTTTTTTTGGGGGAGTCTAATACACAGGCAACAAGGTGATATGATAATGGGTCATTTAACCAAAGGGCAGGGGTTTTCCCTGCCAGGTACAGTTAATAAATGCGCATTACTGGGTGAGGTGGTCCGATTTGTTTGGACAGGTTCATAGGCTTTTTTCCGTCATTCATCATTTCACTTGCAGACGCTCTCATCAGCTTAGCAGGAAAGCTGATCGAAAATAAAATTCTCAATTAAAACAAACTAAAGTTGTTCGGCTGCCACGGTAACTTCAGAATTTTCTTTGAAACCTCACATTTTATATTCTTGTAAAGATATGCGATCAAATCGCAGAAATCTTAAAAAAACCGTCAATGCTGCAGTGCGTGTTGACAGATTCTTATAATCCAAACTGATCAGCAAACTCGCTCACTGATAGCCCGGCAGGGTCATCGATGAATCGAAAAATATCGTTCCCGTCCACATCTCCGTCCTGATCCAGGTCACTGGAGGCATAGCAGTCCAATCCTTCATCAATATTTCCATCGCAGTTGTTGTCTATATTGTCACAAATTTCATTGGCGCCGGGAAATATAGTATCAACATGATCATTGCAGTCCCCTTGATTAACAGTAAATCCATCAAGGTCATGATCAATGTCATCCGGGTTAATAGCAACGGAGAACGGGGCGTCACTTACATCATTTATTCGAGAGTCATAGGTGTTTGAAATCCTTATGAGCCATTTCGCTTCAAACCAGTCGCTGATCGTCCATTTGTAAAGATTGGTGTTGGTGGTGGAATCAACGATGTGTTTCCATTCTTTCCCTCCATCAACACTGAATTCAATCTTTACAAACGATGCATCATGGGTCGAGTCCCAGGTTATGTCAACTGTGTCTCCCAGGTAATACTCTTCACCGCCATTGGGAGCCGTGACCTTAAGAGATGGCAGTTCGGTTGCAAAGATGTCACTGGTGTCTGAGACAGGCATATCGACAAGACTGACACGTATGCGGCAATCCTGACCGGGGTTCCAGGTAACCTGAAATTCTTCATGACCGTCATTTGGCACCCCTTCTGCCGGGGTGAGTAAAGTCCAAATAATTTGGTTGCAACTCTCTTCTATGATCACCTTATGGTCGGTGGCCGATAAATTTGTGGACCAGTTCACAGTGCGGTTTTCCCCCAGATACCAGACATCACCTTCTGCCGGTCTTGTCACCGTTAGAAGCGGCTCTAAAATCGACAAGGGTACGGAAGTGTAGCTGTTTACAAGTGGATAGCCCGCATAACTTATTTTGATACGGCAGTTATCGGAAGTCGGGCCCATGACATTGGCCCAGACAAAATAGCCGTCATCTTCTGTGGCTGCGGCCAGAGTTGTCCAGTTGATCCCTCCGTTCCGGCTCAGCTCAATCTTCACCATGCCGCCGCTGCCAATGGAATTCCAGCGGATTACCCCGTACCCTCCCATATACCAGTTTTCACCACCGGCTGGTTCAGTGAGAAAAATCTGGGGCATGATCTTAAACTGGTCGCTCCAGTCATTAACTAAATCTTCCGGCGATCTGACCCATATCTGTACAGTTTCTGAGGGAAAGATATTTGTGGGCACCTGCCAGAGATAGGAGCCGTCATTCTCCGTGTTACTGGTGATATTCATCAGATGGGTGGCGCCCAGGTCATAACTGTAAGACAGGGTTACATAAGAACCATCGCCCACGGAATCCCATTTTATTTCATAGGTTTCTCCCATTTTCCAGACCGGCTTTGAATCGAATTTGCCAAGCTTTGGCTGGGTAATGGTAATAGAACGGGGGCCGGCCAGAGTGAAGGTGCCCGCGGTCCAGTCTTTTATCGGAGTAGTGGTGTCGGCATAATAGACTCGCATCCGGCATTGAGAGGATAGAGGAAGCGAGCTGTCGATTAACCACATGTGTCTTCCATCCGAAAGGGTCTGCAAGTTCGGCACCGAGCCCCAGGTGCCCCCGTTGTCATAGGAAATCTCAAAGGCAACAGGTCGGCTGACATCCATACTGCTCCGTCGGATTTCGACATAATCGCCCACGTAAAAGGTTTCTCCGCCATTGGGATAAATCATCTCCACTGCGGGAGCGGTATAAAGTGAGAATGTTGGGCTAATCCCTGCAACAGAAGGAAAATCAAGAGAAGTGACCCGAATCTGGGAGTGCTGTCCAACCTTGTTGATCGGCCAGTTGTAAAAACCGTAGTCAGTGGAAGGGGATGAAAAAGAAAGATTTGACCAGGTATTGCCGTTATCGGTGCTCAGTTCAATCCGGACATTTTTAAGGGAATTGTCAAGACCAACAATCTGCCAGAATATAGGCAGAGTTTCCCCAACATAGAATGTTTCGCCCTCCTTGGGATTGGTGATATTGATAAATGTCCCAGGGCCATCCGCAATGGCAAAATATCCACTTATGTTGGAGAGAAAATCATAGGCATCGGAAATGATTTTTATCCGACAGGTGGTTGAGGCGGGTGCCGTTACAAGCCAGTTATAACTGCCTGTATTGGGAACATTAACAGCAAGCGGACTCCATGTCAGGCCGTTGTCACGGCTGATGTGCAGAGAAACAGTCGTACCGGCAAGATACGCGGAGTTCCAGGTAATGGTGCGGTTTTCGCCAACCCACCAGGTGCCGCCATTTCCTTCTGGCGGATTGGTCAAAGTAAGGGAGCGGGCCCGTACATCAACCTTTCCCCAGAGATGGGTCGTGTCATCAAAACTCAGGCTGTCTCCCCACACTCCGTCCGCCAGGATCTGGGCAACCAGATAATAGGAGCCGGTGGGAATATCCCCGGGAATCTGGCCGGCAAAATCATAGACCGTCCAGGTCTCAGGGGCAAAATTAGTCATATTCCACTCACCTACAAGATAGTTCGATGGGCCCTTGGTGGTGGAGAGGTAAAGACTGAATCTGGCGCCGTCAACATCTTCGGTACCGGTGTTTTCAATGGTCATGCCATGAACCGTGATGGTATCACCGCTCAGATAATAGGCAGGGGGAACGCGATCGGCTACAGCATTCTGCCAGTCGCCGTTGCTGTTGGCAAATTTGGAAATGACTGCCATGTTGTCAAACTCATTCATAACTGCCAGGGGAGGGAATGGAATCCCGTTGAAGTACTGCGGGGTGCCGTAAACCTCTCGCAGCAGTTTGACATCCGGAGCATGCAGCATAAAGTCCTGCACCGTTTCTCTATGGTTGGAATGCATGATCGTGGGCACGTCAAACTGATAATCACCATCAGGATGCTTCAGCCCAAGAGCATGACCCAATTCGTGAATGGCTACGCTGTGATAATAGATGTGATCCGTGTTGTCTTCGGCAAAATCTTTGTCATAGGTCCATTTGTAATTGGCATTAAAGGCGACATCACTTTCCACTGCTTCTTCGCACCAATCACCCGGCCAAAACCAGCGCATGCAGACCGCAATTGTACCTGGATCCCAGCTCTTTCCCTGGTTTTCCATGTTTTCATCGGTTGCCAATCCGGCAAACTCGCTGTCAAAATTATAGGTTCCCCAGGAACCGTCATCATCGGTCTCGCCAAAAAAGTCTGCATAACGGTTATAGAGGTCAAACATGATTCGCTCGTTTGGTATAAAGGCGGGATCAGTCTCCGCGACCTGTTCCATGATCAAACGGAGATCTGCGTAGCCGCAAGTGTCAAGGGTTGCCGCCTGAACATGAACTGTCGAGTTGATAAGCAAAAACACAAGGAACGTATAAACAACGGAAAGAAAGGGGGATTTTTTGTTTTTCATTATTATTTCCCCCCTTCGTTTGCTTGCATTTCTTCAATTTTGGTAACAAAGTCTTCCAGGGTCATCAGTGTTTCCGCTTTCTGTAGCATGAGAGATTTGTCGCTGGCCTCAGGATTTACGCGAGAGGCGGAAAGCGCCCCGGAACCGGGTACTGGTTGAGCGATGGCCGTGGACAAAGTATTATCCTGCAGAAGCATGGTTTTCTTTCTTGCTTTTCCGTGTGCGATTCCGAGGTTCGCCCTTGAACCGCGCATGATTTTGCCTTTTTTGTCTACCGCGATAATGGCACGTTTGCCATAGGTTAATGGATGAAGTGTGCCGGTAATGTCATCAGTAACGACGCGAAACAGGCCTTGACTGCCGCCGATAACCGGACTGAAGTAGGATTTGCCGTCTGATCGGGCCAGAACGATGTACAGGCTCTGCAGATCAAAATCCGGAACATCCGAGACCTGGAGTATCCCCTCTGCGGTTTCCCCGCCGGCAAAGGTGAGGACAACTTCTCCTTCAGGCTTTTCAGCAGAGCGGTCTCTGACAAAAAGGATCCTGTCAATGGCAAATGTGACATCAGTGTTAATCATCCTCGGCTTTTCCGTATAACGGGATTCTTTGTCAACAACCCTACCGACAAAAGCCAGATCCGCCTGGGCAATTATTTCGTCAAACTGGACGTGCTGCATCATGGCGGAAGATTGAGAGTGAGTCAAAAATTGCACGGCAGCAAGGGTAATAATCAGAAAAAAGAAAATTCTCATTTGTCGCATTTATTTCCTCATTTTAATTAGTTGGTGGTCCTGTCAATTCCGCTCGTCCAATTGATCTTGCCTCAAATAGATACGTCTTTGTTAAACTTCTCTTCGGAAAATGATTCATCAACCGCCTATCCACAACTGCTCTGAAATCTTTTCAGGCAATTGAATCATTCTGTCACTGTATGAACTATCTGTCTGGGCCGTGCCGCCGCCTCAATTTCGACTCAATTACACAGAGTTTTGTGAGGAGAGATCTTTTCAGCAGGTTGCTTCACAATGAAATCGGTTTTTGTCGCTAAAATTTACACATTTTGATATTTTGACATCAACAAGTTGATGAAATTAAAATGGCAAGGGCCGAAACCCTGCCATTATTTGTAATGATGAGATATGGTATCTCTTCCAACAGAAAAGGAATTTCTCATCTTTTATGCTTTCTTTTTTCGCCTGAGTCCAGCGAGTCCGGCAAGTCCGGAACCAAGAAGCCAGACAGCGCCTGGTATTGGAACCGCCGATACTTGAATGTCATCAAAAACTCCGCTGGTATTTCCGGAGCCCATCACTGAAAACGCCAACGCCACGCTTGTTGTTGCGGAATCGGTGGTAAATTGAAATGTCTCTGTGGTCCAGTCAAATAATGCAGGTGTAGGGAAGAGTAAATGAGAGAAGATTGTGGAGTTATCAGCCGCAACGACATCGACAACTGACGTATCCGCAACATAACCGTAACGGTCATCTCCAGCGTGCATAAAAGAGACAGTATATGTCGTTTCAGGTAAAACAGAAAATACGTTATAAATTCTATCAAAACCCGTATTCCCAAAACTACCGATGCTTGTGGTTCCATCATAAGCACCAGCATTTTGCAGCAGGCCTGCATAATATTCACCCTCAGCAGCCGGTTTACTCTCCGAACTCCTTATTCTATCACCATCTGTATGCGAAGCCTTCCAGACAACAACAGAATCGCTTTGGAGAAAGGGCATTGAATATACGGAATATCCCTCCTCAAATCCCGGGCTAATTATTGCAGCGCCGGCACTACCCATTATTCCCAATACAAAAAAACCGATAGTCAATCCAACTAAAAACTTTTTTTTCATTTTCTTTTCCGCTTTTTTTATGACTCATTTCCTATCTATTTAATTCATCAATTCCTTCGAAACCTCACACCGATCTCCAGCATAACGTATAATCGCAAAATGCCAGTTTTGCTATACTTAAACATTTATTCAAGTTTCAACTGCTTATTTAGTATCTGTCCAGAAATAGGTCATTTCGGAGTCTCGTAAACTCGCTTACCTGTTTGAGATCAAGGATTGCGCAAAAAATTACCGGAGGCATATATACGATATCTCGGAGTCTCGCCGAGGCTCGCTTACCGGAGGATAATTTTTTAAGCATGACGAAGATATCGGGCAGGTACGCGAGCCCGCGAGACTCCGAAAGGGCCTTTTATTTATGGACAGGCACTATTTAAGCCTGCAATTATTGATCCAAGAAAAAGTCATATTGCGTTGTTTGTGTTTGTTGTAACAATATCAACAATGTGGAAATTAAAAAAAATAAACTGTACCACTATGTGCCACTAACCAGCGGGAAATATAGCGATTTTGGCATTTGTTGAGCTATTTCACCCAGAATATTTGGGCTCGAATGATGCCGTGGTTCTCCCTCGCAAAAACTCGTCCCTACTGAAACCATTGATAAAATTGAGTTCGCCTGATACCATTTCAGTTATTATGGAAACGATTATTTTCTCCGTTTTTATCATCAGACTTGCGCATAATATGAACAAGAAGTTCCTCATAGGAAATCTTGCTCTTCGGCTGCAATTAATGGTGATTAGGCTGTCGGTCAACCCACCGAAAATCCACAAAATAAACCGTCTTTTCGGGGTAATCCTTGCATTTTGCTGACAGGCCGGCATTTTGGAAATATGTGGAGAGTTTGTTTTTCTGGAAAAATGGAAAAAATATCCAAAAAAAAGGAAAAGTTCGGGGTGTTTCACATGTTTTACCGGTGTTGTCAAACAGCATTGAGATTGATCCATCCCTCCGACTTTGATGTATGCAGCGGCCTGCTCTCCCAAGCTATTTAGCGAGGCCAACCGGCCAGCACCTGAGTCTTTGCAATTTATATTTTATGGGGAAATGTGAGCAGGTCGGGCCAACGGCTCCTTGCCGCCGTGACAGCAAAACCCATTTAGGCTTCTATATGTCAAACCGATAAATGAGTTATTTTCAGGCAGGTGCATATCACCGTTTGCTTGCCGCTTGTCCACTCGTAAAAAAGAGGGCATCAACTTATGCACCTTTTTTTCATGGTGCACTGCGTGGTTTGTTGCTCATTGGCAACCTCTAGACATTTTTCCAATGAGCCCGTAATAAAGCTCAACGCACGTTCAAAATTTGTTGCATGCCTACTGCGAATGCTCGAACCACACAGGAATAATCAAGGCAGCATGTCGGTAGTTTGTCTTATCACACTTTGTATATAAATGCGAAAGGAGACCACATGACGCATCTGCTCAACGAACAAGAAGCAAAAGCCAAAAGAGAGTTAGCTGAAAAACTCAAATACGCTGAAAAGGAAACGAGGCTCAGGGCGATCAAGGAACGGGAGCGATTTCGAGGCTTGCAGATTCGACCGACAGCTTCCTTTTATGATGATGCCGAGACGAGAGAGCCTGGCGAAGGCAACTGGGTGGGCATGGGTTTTGACATCCACCCGCATGTTACCTTTATTTCAACGGCTCTTTTGGTTGTTTTTATTTTAGGCACATTAATGTTTCGCAGCGAGGCGGACCAGATTTTTAAAAATACACTGGCATACATCACCAGCACCTATGGCTGGTTTCTCATTCTGACTGCGAATATCTTTGTTCTTGCTGCTGCGTATTTTGCATTCAGCCGCTTTGGAAATATCCGCATTGGGGGCAATGATGCCAAACCGGAATTTACCACACCGGCTTGGTTTGCCATGCTGCTCAGTGCAGGTATGGGCATTGGACTCATGTTCTGGAGCGTGGGAGAACCGATGTATCATTACAGTTCTCCGTCCCCCATGTTCATCGGCATCGAGGGGCAGACGCCTGAGGCTGCCCAGGCCGCTATGGGAATTACCTATTTCCACTGGGGAATCCACCCCTGGGGGATCTATGCCATTGTCGGACTTGGACTTGCCTTTTTTGCTTATAATCGGGGCTTGCCGCTAACAATTCGTTCTATCTTCTATCCGATTCTTGGCAACAAGATTTACGGGTTCTGGGGCAATGTCATCGACGTTCTCTCTGTGCTGGCAACTCTGATGGGATTGGCAACATCGCTTGGACTCGGTGTTCAGCAGATCAATGCAGGTTTGAATTTTCTCTTCGGCATAGAAATAAATGTTGCCAGTCAGGTTCTTTTAATTACTTTGATTACCGGGTTTGCCACCCTGTCAGTCATATCAGGTCTGGACGGAGGGGTGAAGCGCCTCAGTCAATGGAATATGGGGCTGGCCGGCCTGGCCTGTTCATGCTTTTTCTGCTTATCACCGGCCCAACAGTTTATATTTTGAGCGGCTTTACCCAGAATCTTGGTTTTTATATCACCAAACTTCCTGAAATAAGCCTCTGGACCGAGACGTTTCGACAAAGCAACTGGCAGGGTTCATGGACCGTTTTCTACTGGGCCTGGTGGATCTCCTGGTCACCTTTCGTGGGTATGTTTATCGCCCGTATATCAAAGGGTCGGACTGTCCGGGAATTTGTCCTTGGCGTCATGATCATTCCCACCTTGCTGTCATTTGTCTGGATGTCCGTTTTTGGCGGCTCTGCTCTCTATCTGCAGGCAGGTGGAACTGCTGATATTCTGGCTGCAGTAAAAGATAATGTCGCCACAGCCCTGTTCGCCATGCTGCAACATTATCCATTGACACAGCTCCTGTGCCTGGTGGGCATTATCCTTGTCACCATCTTCTTTGTTACATCATCGGATTCCGGCTCGCTGGTCGTTGATCATCTGACATCCGGCGGCAAACTTGATTCTCCAGTGCCGCAACGTGTCTTCTGGGCAGTGATGGAAGGTATAATAGCCGCAGTCTTATTGCTGGGAGGAGGGCTCGCCACACTCCAGACAGCTTCAGTCAGCACAGGCCTTCCCTTTGCCGTGGTTCTGCTCTTTATCATTTATGCTCTGTATATCGGTTTCACTCAAGAGCTCTTTGTCGAAAATGCTGTTCAAAAAAAATTAAAAGCAGTCAAAGAAGAACATCGGCTGACCACTGCCATAGAGCTTGCGGCAAACGCCGAAGACGAGCATTCAGTATAGAATGCCTTTGAACAGCAACGGGAACATGTTTGCCGGGCGGCAATCAACATAGCCACCTTTCTCGAAAACAACTCTATGTCGCTTTTTTAACTGAAAATCGGAGGAACAACAAAATGAATAAAATTTACAAGGCGGCAATTTTCAGCCTTGTGACCATAATGGTCCAACACGCTCTGCCATCCATGGCCAATGAAACTGATAACGAAATGATTTTAAAGGAACTTCAGGCTCTTAAAGCAAAAGTTGCGGAACTTGATGTTCTGAAAGAACGCATTACCGAACTTGAAACGATGCTCAGCGGTGAGGGAAAGCAGCAGCTCGCGGTGGTGGTTGAAGAAGAAAACGAGAAAAGTACAAGTGATTATCTGGATATCGGTGGAGCCATGCGTCTCAATTATATGTATAAAGACTGGGATCATGGGACCCAGGAGCGCAGCGGCGATTTTGACCTTGATACCTTCCGGCTGAACGTGGATGCCTCCTATAGTGATGTGCTGCTTTCCGCAGAATATCGTTTTTACGGGGACGGTGCCAATGGCAACAACTACAATTTCCTTCATCACGGCTGGCTGGGTTACAACTTCAGCGAAAGTATTCAGGGACAGCTCGGGGTGACCCGGGTGCCCTTTGGCATTCTGCCCTACGCATCCCACAACTTTTTCTTTCAAATTCCATACTATGTCGGCCTGGAAGATGATTATGACGCAGGCCTCAAGCTGATCTATGACAGCAAACCATGGAATGTGCAACTGGCCTTCTTCAAAAGCTCGGAGTACGGGGCCAACAACAGCGAACGCTATTCCTATGATGTGGTCAATGCCGACTTTAACGGCGACGGCAGCAATGAGTATCTCAATGAAGAAAGCAACCAGATGAATGCCCGGCTCACCTATACCTTTGCCCACAACGAGGAAAACAGCACAGAAGTCGGCATTTCAGCAGAAGCAGGACAGCTTTATAACAGCGGTACGGATAAGAACGGCAGCCGGGTAGCCGGCGCTGTTCACTTAAACGGCACCTATGACCGCTGGAATTTAATGCTTGAAACTCTGCGCTATCAGTACAACCAGAAAAACCCTCCCCACCTTGATGATCGCTTTGTCGCCATGGGAGCATATGATTTCCCTTACAAGGTGGCAAGCGCGGGCAACATCTACATGGCCGGTCTGAGCTATTCCCTGCCGGTTAACTGGGGACCAATAACATCACTCACCTTTTATGACGACTATTCCGTACTGGACAAGGATGAACGTTCTTATAAGAACTCCCAGCAGAATGTGCTTGGCATGGCGGTAAGCGCCGGGCCGATCTATACCTACATCGATTTTGCCATGGGGAAAAACCAACCCTGGCTCGGCCCGGGATGGACCAACTCATTGGCGCAGGGCGACCCGGCTTCGGATGATGGGTGGCATACCCGCTTTAACGTCAACTTCGGCTATTACTTTTAATGATGATCCACGGCGGGAAGGCCTCTCCCTCGCCAAAAACTCGTCTTAATTGAAATTTGAGTTCGCTTAATAGCAGAAAATCTATCCCAAGACCCAGAGATGACCCAGAAACAAAAAAAGGCTTTACAACGAAATCGCTGTAAAGCCTTATTATTCTTGGTGCGGGACCAGGAATCGACTTTTGCGGAGATCTCAATGCACCATACACATATGGTAGTTTCACGTAACCCCATGCAAACGCTGGAGCATCAAGGGTTTCCACAACTAAAAAATGATTCTTCCGTGATAAATATTTGCTTCCCAAAACGACCAGAGGACGACCAGAGAATTTTTCAGGCCATATTTTACATTGCTCCTGTCGAGCAGATCTTTTGTTGTCGCTTGAAGTCCATATTTTGCTCTCCAACCCGGAGGGCTTTTCAAGTTCCGCTGCTACCAGGGTTGTATCGGACAATGCCGACAAAACTAACTGGGACTGGGCCCCTGACTGGGCCTTTCACTGGGCCCTACGCAGCATTCCGAAACTAGGGACACTCCGTCTCGACTACACAATATTCAGCTCGATCCGTCTACCTACCGCTTCAGCAAAGCGCTCAAGGGTTGATAACCTGATATCTTCAGCGTGGTTCTCAATGCGGGAAATTGCAGACTTTTTAGTCCGTAATTTTTCTGCTACCTGCTCCTGGGTAAGGCCGGCCTCTTCCCTTGCCATTTTCAATAAGGCACCGATTTTGAACTCCTCGTATCCTTTCTCAAAATTTGCGGCAAAGGCAGGGCTTTTCTTCTTCCGTTTGGCTATGTATTTGTTCAAATCATCCATTTTCTTTCCTCGCCAGATAATTTTTCTTACGCTTCTCCGCCAGAGCGATCTCCTTTTTAGGAGTTTTTTGAGTCTTTTTCTGAAAACCGTTTGTTAAAATAATTAGCTTATTGCCGTCAAAAAAACCGATTAACCTGAAAATATTACCACCGCGTGTTGCCCTAACCTCCCACAAATCGTCGGTGTTAATAAGTTTTTGGAAATACTGTCTGGGAACTCTGTCAAACTCCCTGACAAGTTTCAAAACCCAAAGAATCTTTTCTACCTGCTTGTCCTCCAAGCTATCAAGAAAATCCTGTACAGGCTTGTCACCCGATTCTGTGGTATAAAAATTGATCCTACGCATAGATAAATGTTAACATATTTGTTAACAAAGTCAAGAGAGGCGAAAGCATTGTTCAAATTTGGATGAAGAAAAAATTGGGGTCTGTCCCTTATTGTTTCAAGTTATTATTGTTTATATTCGTCGATTCTGAATACTGGTTTTTGGTTCAACATCCCAACATGATGCACATACTCTAGCAGATCATTAAAGAGACCTTTTGTTTCTGGATCATTATTTTGGTTTTCATTATTCATATTTTATTTTCGAGTACTTTTAGAAACACAACGCTGGAAGTGAGGGGCGCGCCCAAAGCCTTGCCCGTCAAGCCGCCAGAGTTTTTCGCGTCCCCTCAACTGACTTGTTAACTGATGTTAGTCTGTAAATTCCTTGAACAGCCTTTCAAGGGCTGATTCGTCTTTGATTTCTCCAGAACTCTTAAATATCTCCACTTCGACATTTCCATCTTCGAAAAATTCTATTTCCCATCTTTCTCCAGGAACGGTGGCAAGAACCATAATGGTTTCGTCGCGAATATGTTCGAGAGAATATGATATTTTGGCTTGTTCAAGCCTGGATAAGAAAAAGAGAAGTTTTTTCATAATATTTATTCATCAGGGAAAAAAGTATATCCGCTTCCTGGTGGATCAACTCCCTCAAAATTGTGGATTTCTGAAATTTTTTCTGCATACAGCATAGGAGGATTGTCTTTTCCGTTGATAATTGTTTCTCTTAATTCTTGATCATTCTTAATCAATTCTATGGCTACCGTTTCTGCTTCCTCTGGAGAAAATGCTTCAACCCACCGAGTTGTATAGAAACCCATTGTTTTTTTCTCACCGTCTTGCGAGACGAGGAAGTTTTTCCCCTGGATTTGAATTTGGTACTTTTTCATATGTGAGGCAGTTAACGTATTAGTTAACCGGAGAGGAAAGATGAGCGAAGCGAAGAATGACGAGTCCGAGTTAAACGCCTTGTTATATTCAGGAGATTGACCATGTGGCCGCTTAAGAAGAAAGAACCTGTTAAAAAATGGGGGGAATGGCAAGAGCTAAAGAAATGCGGTGACTGCGATAGATTGCAGAAGCCGTTTTATTTTGATTTTAAACACGGCGTATGTCCCGCTTGCGGCAGTAAGAATATTGAGGTGGTGGTTGCAAGATGGGAAGAGTCTACAAAAAGCGTAGGGTTTATGTGTGAAAGAGTTTTGCATCGAAGTGAGATAAGAATATAACAAGTTATTAGCTGGACGGAATCCGTCCCTTCAATACTCAAATTTGAGTGTTAGTCATAAATACAAAATTTGTGCCGAATTCAGCACAATTGATATTTAAAAGCCCAGTGGACTTGTTTTGTCTTTTTGTGACAGTTTTTGTTTGTTATAGAAAGGTTAGGCGTTTATGTCAACAATATGTTTGATAGGACTTGGGGAGGGGAATAGTTAATTTGTTTTTTGTTTTGGTCAACTGTTACACAATGTGCCATTGCGACACAATACCACATTTACACCATTGATTTGTTACGCTATCTTCTCCTGTTGATGGGAATTATCTCTGCTTTCTTCACTATCTTTCTTTTCTTTCCATGCTTTGAATTCTGGAAATTTTTCTTCAAATTGCGCTTCAAACCAAATTAATTTCCTTTCATCTTTTGAGGTTATATTTTCAACCCATTCATTAATTTTACTTATTATGACTAAGTTCTCTTGATTTCCTTCTCTTTTTTTAAGTCTTTCGCTGTTGTTTTTCCCTTCTAGAATCCACTCTGCAAGTAAATTATATTTTCTTCCTATTAGGTCAGTCATGGGGTCAAATCTTTGCTTGGCCCTTGCTCCCTCTTTGTTTTTTTAGTAAGAGCCATGCAAAGACTTGACCCTCTGCCTTTACAAATAATGTACCGCTTTGATAATGAAGAAATAGTAGCGCATCGATTAGCATTTTTTCCTTCTCCATTTCTGGAGGAATTCCAAAACAATCCAGAAATATACCTCGATGATGAAATGTTTGCAGAAGTGACAATGAAAAACATTGTCCCATTCCCGCTACGTTTTGACTTCGATTCAAGTGACGAAATCTTTCAAGAAATACATCACCCGAAATCACATTTAACTCTAGGGCAATACCAAAATTGTCGAATTCCTGTCAGTGCTCCTTTGACACCTTATCATTTTATAAGCTTTATCCTGCGCAATTTTTACAATACTGCATATAAGAAATATTGCGAAAAGATTAGCCCGTTTCACCTTTTTTTTAATAAAACTATTGCATATCAAGAAAATAAAATAGTGTGCATGCAGGTCCCAGAAGGGGATTAAACCACACATTGGCGTATAGGAACCAATCTGTGCATTGGAACACATACAATTGTTGGGTGCCTTTCAGTGCCTTAATGTCTCTATTGGTTGGCTTTTACATCACGAGAACCTTGACCATCAGCTCGCCATCTTTTGTCCTACGAATACCTTCCAAATCCGTGCGCAGGCCTTCTGCATTTGTAAGCAGGCTTTCTGGATCGTAGACGACACACCAGAGGCTGTTGCACGCAGGGTGTCGCCTATAGTGCTCGATGTCAACAATGAGTTCATCACCGATGCGCTTCCCGTGAGCGCGATCACGAACAAACTTCAATTCAATGACCAAACTATGAGCAGGCAGAAGAAAATCCATGCGTGTGCTTGACCCCGCATAACTGGGCGTGAATTCCTCAGGACGTATGTCACTGATCCATGGTCGAAGCATGCAGTGAAGCAGATCTTGAACGTCATACTCGCTAGAGAAAGAAAGTGGCTGTGCGCCCTTCCTGCGATGGGTCAGCGGATGCATTGCGCGACGGAGCCCACGCAACAAAACCATGAGAAGATCTTGAACACTGTCCGGCTTCATGGGATGAGGGAATTTCTGTGATCTTCCCTGTGGCTCGCATTGCTCCGGTTGCTGGCCCTCAGGAAGAATGCGTCCGAAACGGAAATAGCGCAGCCCATTCTCTTCGAGTGCCGCCTCAACTCGTGCGCGATTCTCTCTCCACTCGTTGAGCTCTTGTCCGTCCTCCTTTGGCGAAAGATCCATGAACTCCTCCAGCACGCTGCCGAGTACTGAAAGGCTGTCAACATTTGGATCAACTCCCGTGCGGAACAGCCACTCTTTCCATTTGGAGCCATGGGAGAGGTCTGGTGGGTCACCTGGCGCCCCCGCCCCTTGAAACAATACATCGAGCATGGCATGCGACCCTGTAGTAGACAGTACATCGCCGACAACCGCACATAACGATCTGGAAAGTCTCATTTTTTTACGTCCTAGTGTATGATCGCCCAACAAGTTACTTATATAGTTATAGTTTCCTAATATCTAAACCGACTTTACATGCTTTACAACAAAATCCCAGGCATTTTACGCCATTTCTTTCTAACCCGCTATCATGCATCAAGATTTGATAAGCGTAAACCTGATTGCATCTCAAATTTACATAATACATTTTCTCGGGTAGGTAAGGCTGTGGCAGCGGTGGCCCTCAAAGGCCACGCAGGCCACAGACAAAATTTCACTTAGAGAAAACCAGAAGAGCTACAGACAAAAGATAGCTCAGCATGGAGGATATTTTTTTGAAGAATATCGAGGTGGGCTTGGTGGACTTCGTGGACCTGGAGAAAAAGAAGAATAAGAAATCGACGAAACCCCAATGACGACAAGGAAAAATTTCACGGGGACCGAAGGAGGACCGAAAACGAAAAAAGCGCTTAACCCCAAAAGGAGCTAAGCGCTTGATTTTCTTGGTGCCGGGACCAGGAATCGAACCAGGGACACACGGATTTTCAGTCCGTTGCTCTACCGACT
>JAHLLM010000036.1 GCA_020444175.1 Desulfobulbaceae bacterium
TTTGTTGGAATTTGTCTAAATTGGCCTTGACGGAACAACTCAGAAGTCTATTCAGTTGTCCGGGAATTCGTTCACCGCATACTCGACTTGCCTCGTGATGACACTATAAAAGGTCTCGGAAGTCAAGATTCGTCCGGATATTCTTACAAAATGGAGCATCTGATTAAGGAAGCGGAAAACAGGAAGGCCGATGCCATACAGAGAAAAATGGCACAAGTGGAAAGCAAGAGGCGAAAAGATCTGATCCGACTTTGGACAGTCCGTGGGGGAAAGGCAGGGATAATTTTGTTCGGAGTTCTTTTGGTCGCCAAGGCTGTTTGCTTTTTTATGAATTTGGCCGATTGTGTGCTCACAATTCAGTGATAATTTGCCCTGCGTATAAAAAACTTTTTTGGGTTTCTGGAAATGGGGTATTTATCAGACAAAGATATATTTCAAACCAGGATCATTTTTACAGGCCGCACCTTCCCCAGATAGACCCGGCAAAAGAGTGGTCTCTTTTTTTCTCCGCTAAAGTACCAGTCAGTATGGGTGCAATAACCAATGATCAGCAATAAGTGTGTGAGCTGTATCACCCACCTCCATCCTCCATGTCTATTTCTCTCCTGATTAGTTCACGTAACTCACTGTAAATGCATGAGAATTTTTTTATAATAAAACTGCGGAAAGCGGGTCGGAATTTGCAATCAAACTAAGCCTAAGCGAATTCGTTTTTGTAAGAAGATTTTCCGGCGTCAGGAGAAGTAGTATTCCCGGCAAACTCCATCAACTGTATATTGCTTCATATATCCTGCTTTGTGTCCCATTTTATTAAAACAAAAATCTGCAACTCTTTACCGTTGTTGCCTGCCGCTCCTGTTCATCGCGAGCCTGGCGTTACTGGCAGGGTGCGCTGAACGTCAAAATTATGATGCCTCTCCGGAATATAGGCGTTTTCAGAGGAGTAAGGCGCTCGGAAGAGATGACTTGGGCGCTATCCAGCTTTTGGGCCAGGTAAAAACAAAGATTTTCCACGCCGCTGAAATAGAGGCCGGCTTCACCTTGTCACCAGATCCTGAGCCAAATGCTTTTGCCACTCACGTTGATGGCAGGCCATATATTATTTTTAATACTGGTTTGATCCGAATGATCGGCAATGACAAAGATGAATATGCTTTTATTGTTGCCCATGAATGCGCACATATAGCTCGGAATCACATTGAAGAGCGGAAAAAACATGACAGAAAATTAAATAAAATAGGAGGGGTCATACTGGGAGCCGCTGAAATAGTCGGATTTGCCTTCGGAGTTCCCGTGGGTATATTCTCGATGATGTCAGTTGATTCCGGCTCCCACCTTGTCGGAAAAAAGTTCAGCAGAGAGCAGGAGTTCGCTGCTGATAAGCTCGCTCTTCGCTATATGATTGACGCAGGATACGACCCCCATGGAGCGCTTTCCTTTCATCATAAGCTCCAGTCCCGATCTGATGACTTCTTTTCAATTCTTTCAACCCATCCTTCCGGTGAAGACCGTATAGCCGGAATTCAATCCACCCTTAGGGAAATGGAAAACTGAGCAAAAAAGAATGATCCTTTTGTCGTTGCGCTTATTCTCGGGTGTGGCCGCGGATATCGTCAATGATGATATAAAGGGACGGGACGAGGAGCAGGGTAATAAGGGTGGCAAAGAGCACGCCGAATCCAAGTGAAATGGCCATGGGAATGAGAAATCTGGCCTGCCTTGAGGTTTCCATGATCATCGGGGCAAGGCCTCCGAAGGTGGTGAGGGTGGTGAGAACAATTGGACGGAAACGTTGAATGGCAGCCGTCCGGATTATCTCAATGCTCGTTTTGTCGTTTTTTTCTTTCAGTTTATTGGCGCGGGTAACAAGAACCAGTGAATCGTTGACAACCACGCCTGAAAGGGCAACGATCCCCAGCATGCTCATGAGGCTGAGGGAATACCCCATGATGAGGTGCCCGAAGATCGCTCCGATGATGCCGAATGGAATGGCAATCATGACGATGAAGGGCTGTATGTAGCTCTGAAAGGGAACGGCAAGCATGGCAAACATAGCCATAAGGGCCAGGAGAAAACCGATTTTCAGGTTGGCCAGGTTCTCGCGCATATCAGCCTGTCTGCCTTCAAAACTGGAGTGCAGGCCGGGATAGGTTGAGGAGAGCTCGGGAAGAATCGTTTCCTTTAAATCGCTGGTGATTTCTCCTGCCTTGCTCCGCGGTGTTACGTCACACTTGACCTGTATTACCCTGCGTCCACTTCTTCTGCTAATCTCAGTAAAGGCTCGACCCGATTTTACCCTGGCGACTTCCCGCAAGGGAACCTCTTTGCCGCCGGGGGTTATGAGCATCAGTTCATCAACATTGTAACGGGAAAGGCGTTCGTTTTCCGGGAGGCGAACCATGACCCTGATCTCATTCCTGCCCCGTTGCTGCCTGAGCACCTCTGCCCCGTAAAACGAATTGCGAATCTGTCTTGCCACTTCACGCGCCGTAAAGCCAAGGCTTTTGCCTTCGGGAAGCATTATAAAATCAAGCTGTTCTTTGCCGGGAGTAAACCCGTCGTCAACATCTTTGACAAGGGGATAGGCCCGCAGGGCATCTGCCAGTTCGCGGCTTGCGGACTCAAGGATGCCAAGATCACGGTGGTTGAGTTCAACGGTTATGGCCTGACCCGAGCCGGGTCCTCCTGCGTCAGACTCAAAACGCATGGATTTAACCCCTGGAGTTTCACCGGTGAGTTGGCGCCAGCGTTCTGTAAAAGCGGCTGTGCCCATAATGTTTTCACGGATTTCAGGAGGAGAGAGATAAACGGTAACTGTGGCCTTATGACTGCCGCCATCGCCGATTTCAGCAAATATTCCTTCGATAAGTTCTTTTCTCTTTCCTGTTTCCGCGGCTGTCCTGCGGGCTGTTTCCTGCATGAAGGCAGCAATATTTTCAGTTTTTTCCACGGCAACACCGTAAGGCATCGTCAGTGTTGCCCGGGCGAAATCAGATTCGATTTTCGGAAACATCTGCAGCCCCATGCGGCCACTTATGGCGTAAGAGAGAGTGAGTATAAGCACTGCAAAAGATATTGCCACGGTCAGGTAGCGATATTTCAAGGCAAACGACAGAAAAGGCCCGTATTTGTTTTCCACCCACAGGCTGAAACCTTTGCTGAATTGCTGCTGTCTGGCATGCATTACAGCCGGCAGACCTGTACGCTGTTTTTCTTTTTGATGCCCGAGATGGGCAGGGAGAACAAAGAGACTCTCAAAAAGTGAGATAATGAAAACAGTACAGACCACGAGAGGGATAACGCCAAAAATTTTGCCGTCAGCCCCCGGAATAAAATAAAGAGGCATAAATGCCGTAATGTTTGTCAGAATGGAAAATGTGACCGGCATGGCCATCTCACTGGCTCCCTGCCTTGCCGCCTTTAAGGCAGTGAGGCCCTGCTGGCGGAGATGATAGATATTTTCACCGACAATGATGGCGTCATCAACCACTATTCCCAGGGAAATAAGAAAGGCAAAAAGGGAGATCATGTTGATTGACATGTCAACCAGGGGGAGCAGAATAAAGGAACCCATAAAAGAGATGGGAATACCCATCATGACCCAGAAGGCCAGGCGGAATTCCAGAAAAAGGGCCAGGACGCAGAGGACCAGGACTAGTCCCAGAGCGCTGTTGCGTAGTAAAAGGTCGATGCGTTGGGAAAAGATCTCCGAACGATCCCTGCGTATATCAAGCTCGATCCCCTGGGGAAGTGACTCTTTGGCCTTCTTGATATGTTGACGTACTGTTTTGGAAACCTGAATAGGGGTCTGGTCCCCGACCCGGTAGACATTGATCATAACAGCCGGTTTGCCGTTGTAAGCCGCAAAATAATCCGTATCCCTGTAGCCGTCATTTATTGTAGCAATCTGCTCCAGCAATACCCGGCTTCCATCATCTTTGCTGATAATTGGCAGACGGGCAAATTGCAGACCAAAATCTCTCCTTTCCTTCACCCTGATAAGTATTTCACCGCTCTCTGTTTTTACAGAACCGCCAGGCAGGTCGATTGATGCATTTTGAATCCTTTGTGACACCTCATCCAGGGTCAGATTATAGCGGCGGAGATTGTCCTGGGAAACCTCGATACTGATTTCCAGGGGACGCACCCCCGAGAGTTCCGCCTGGGTAATGCCCGGATCCTGAAGAAGCTGGTCGCGGAGCTGCTCGGCAAGTTCGTGCAGCGAAGCCGGGGCGGCGTCACCGGCCAGGATTATGGACAGCACCCTGCGTTTGGTGCTGAGTATCCTCACTTCCGGTTGTTCGGCGTCCTCTGGAAAAGTGGTGATGCGGTCAATCTCGCTTTGCACATCCTGGGAAAGTTTCTGGATATCGGTGCCGGTCAGTGCTTCGATAGTGACGGTTCCTACCCCTTCGTTGGCACTGGAGGTGACTTCTTCGATGCCGTCAAGGGCATTCACCGCTTCCTCGATGGCCAGAATAATTCCGCTTTCAACTTCTTCAGGGCTTGCACCTGGGTAGGCAACGGAGACCTGAATAATATCAAGCTCAAAGGCCGGGAAGACTTCCTGCTTGATGTTGGTCAAAAAGAGGTAGCCTCCTATCAGGCAGGCAAGCATGATGAGATTGGCGGCAATGGAGTTTCCAGCCATCCAGGAAATGGCACCTGAGTGCTCTTTTGGAGTGTGTGCGTCAAACATCAGTGCTGCAGCCCCATTGTGTTTTCCTGCCTGCGAAGTTGCATGGCTTGAACAGGGGCAGCAATGTCGCTTGTGATAAGGTGTTCTCCTTGAGTCATTGACCCGCCGGGGATGTAGATTTTTTCCTCGTCTTCCCAGAGAATATCCACCTGTTTGATATCCAGGGTTTTATGTTCCGTCATTACCCAGATATGGTTTCCTTCGTGAAGAGCCGGGCGGGGGACAGCATAGGCACTGTGGAGAGGTGTGGCCTCAATTTCGAGTCTTACATAGGTATTCAGGGTAAGCTGAGGCAGATCATGACACGATTTCAGCAGGCAGAGGGGGTCTTTTACGGATATCAGCAGGCGCGCCATCCTGCTTTCCGTATCAACTCCGGGCAGAAGCGATTTGACTACGCCTGTGCGGAAAGCGTTTTCACCCCATGCCGTGGGATGGCTGATGCGCACAGCTGAAGCATTTTCACTCTTTTTCCCCGGTATTTTGATGGATCCCAACCTGTCTAAAGGAACAGATGCCTCAATCCAGTATTCATCAGTATCTATCAGGGTGGCAAGGGTACTCCCCACTGAGACCTGGGAACCAAGTGCCACATTCTTTTCATCAACAAGGGCATTGAAAGGTGCTGCGATGCGGGTTCGTTCAAGATTAAGACGGGCCTGCTCCAATGAGGCTTGCGCAGCCTTCAGTGCAGCCCGGCTGGCTTTCAGCTGCGGTGCGCGCAGGACCAGTTCCTCTTCCTGTTTTTCAATGGTCTCGCCCAGAAGATCGTACTCTCTGCGGGCAATGGATTGTTTGCCCATTTCCAGCTTGAGGTCATTACTTGCTTTGGCCACATCGCTTTGCCGCTGCTCCAGGGCCAGTTCATAATCAAGGGGGTCGATTTCCAGGATCAAATCATGGGCAGCAAAATGCCCACCCGGGAAAAAATGCGGGCTTTGATAGATTATTTCGCCGCTGACACGGGCGGCAAGATCCACCTTCTGGGAAGGGACAATGGTCCCCAGAGTCTGTATGGTAACACGGTGGTCTGCTGGAATTGCCTTCATTGTTTTGACCAGGGGGGGCTGAACCGCCCGTGGTTTTCGTTTTGCCTTGGGGCGGTGAGTGAGCATATAGCTCGCCCCTGCAATGCTCAGCGCCAGAATGATCACAATGAGGATGATGCGGGCAATCCATCCCAGTCCTTTTCCAGATGATTTTTTTTCGTCCATGTTTACATGTCCACATGTCGTGGTTTTTTATTAAAAAAAGGTAACTATTCAGCTGCACCTCATCTTTGAACGATCAGGCCTGCTCACATAGACGGGCTATCGGAGTCTCGCAAGCTCGCTTACCTGCCTCGCAGGCCTGCTCGGAGTCTCCACTTCGTTGCGCTTACCTGTCCAAATCTAAGGCACATCTGAATAGTTACGGCCTGGAGTTGAGGCCCATTTCGAGCCCTCGCTGAATAGATACAAAAAAAGTATCTTTTCTCAGCCCTCAGCCCTCAGCCCTCAGCCCTTCTATCTCCCATCCGCCGGCAAGGGCTCTGTACAGATTGATGCGGTACTCAATGAGTTCCCGTCTTGACTTGATCTGGGTGCGCTGCAGGGATTGGTGATTGAGAAGAGCTGACAGGAAGCGCAGAAAATCCAGGTCCCCATGGATGTAGCGCTGTCTTATCTGCGCAACTGATTGCTCGGAAAGTACGATCTGTTTGTCAATGCTTTCCAGAAACTGCCGTTGCTGGATTTCCTGAGTCAAGGCGTCTTCAACTTCTCTGAGTGCGGTAAGTATTGTCCGGCCGTATGAGTGCAGAGCTTCTGCATAAACCGCTTTTGTCCGGTTGACTTCAGCCCTGCGCCGGCCCCCGTCAATAAGCGGAGCCACCAGGTTTGCTGCCAGGTTGGCCAGCCAGTTGTCAAAAAGATCACTTGCTTTGGAACCACTTGTCTCAGTGTTTGCCGACAGGCTTATTCTGGGAAAACGGTCGGCAACCGCTGAGGCAAGGCGCTGGTCGGCAGCCCGGACCACATACTCGGCTCGGCGGATATCCGGCCTGCTCTGAATAAGCTCAGCTGGAAGTCCTGTTTGGGGCAGAGGTGGAAGGTCTCCAAAATTTTTTCCTATGTCAATGGTAAATGTTTGCGGATCCCGCCCCAGAAGAAGGGCCAGTTTGTTAAGGAGTAATCGTTTAGCGGATGCGGCGTTGATCTTTTCTCCTCTGGATGATTCCAGGATTTGGCGCTGCTGCAGTACATCCGTGGCCGGGGCTTGGCCTTTACGGAATGTATGGGTGACAAGATCAAGATATTGTTCATTGGTGTTTATCTGTTTGTCGAGAAGGTCAAGCTGTTGTTCCTGTTCCTTTAACTGAAACCAGACGGTGGCAATTTCGGCACTGAGCGTAATGGCTGCGGCCTGAAAGTCTTCTCTGCTTGCCAGAACATCGGTTTTTGCCGCTTCTACGCTTGTTTTTATTCTCCCCCAGAGATCCAGTTCGTAAGAGGCCGCCAGGCCAAGAGAGTACGTGCTGAACGTATTTCGTGGCAAGCCTTTGTTTTTAGACACAGAGCGTCCTATGGCTGCTGTGCCGGTAAGATCCGGAAGAAGATCAGCTCCGCTTTTAGCAGCAATGGCTTTTGCCTGTTCCAGTCTGAACCAGGCTTCTTTCAAGGTTAAATTGGAGCGAGTTGCTTCTTCGATAAGTTTATTCAGCCTGTCATCTGCAAATGAAAGCCACCATTTCCCGGGCGAGAACTCCGGGCCGGAGGAAGAAAAATGGTGGGGTACCGCTATTGGCGACGTGAGCGGCATTTTTTTCTGAACCGAACAGGAAAGAGTGAATATCAAGAGAAGAGGGAGCAGCAATAACCTGAATTTTGGGGAGAGGTGTGTCATTTTCGTCTTTGATCGTCAGGAGGAAATTTTATGCTGCACCTTTGATATTGTTATGTTGAGCACCATTTGATACTTCAAAGTCCGAGACAGGTGCTCATTACTCTATTGCAGATATGCGGGCATGACAATAGGTTCCGTATTTTCTCTGGAAAATTCGACATGCCATATCCCATCTTTGATGGGAGGAAAAAAAATCTAGGTTAATAACCTCATGAAATGATAAAATAAAAAAATATGTGCAAAAAAATGGGCTTCCCAGTTTTATTTTTTTTGCAATTGTAACATATGCCCATAATCAATAATAACAATTTGCACAGGTTGCTCGCTGGAATCACACAATTAGTTCAATAAAAGAAACATGTTACGATTTAATGATATGCAGATTAAGACAAAACTTATCCTCTTAATGGTTTTTGTTGCCGTCTTTGCTCTGCTTCTGGTTACAACCACCCTTGTAATCAATGAAAAACGGACTGCTCCGAGGATTCTTGCGGGAGAACTCCGTTCCATTATTAATGTGCTTGCATTGAATACGGCAGCGGACCTTGCCTTTCATGATCGGGCAGCAGTTCTTGAAACATTGGAATTTCTCAAGGCAAAGCCTGATGTCGTTTACGCCGATATGCGCGACAAACAGGGAAATCTTTTTTGTGAATATATTAAAGAAGGTGAAAATGAAATAGCCCTTAAAGATGAGTTAAATAAAGTGCTTGTAGGGGCGGCGGAGTTTCGAAAAAATCTGTCGGAGAAAAATCACGCAACTCTGCTGACAAAAGGCTACGTGCATGTGACAAAAAAAGATGTCTATGAAGGAAACACATATGGCACGCTTCGTCTGGTTGCAGGTACTGAGCAGGTATACAGCAGATTGCGTTCCTATTACATCCTCATTGGACTTACTATAGCTGTAACACTTGCCTTTGTGCTGCTTCTTGTATCCCGGTTGCAGAGATTTTTTACCGAGCCATTGCTTGATCTGACAAGATCAATGAGCGCTGTGACCAAGGATAAAGACTACTCCGTTCGGGTTTCAAAGGTAAGCAATGATGAATTGGGAACCCTGATCGATTGCTTTAACGAGATGGTCGGCGAGATACAGGCGCGAAACAGCCAACTGCAGGAGTATAGTTCCGGACTTGAAAAGATGGTTGCTTCGCGGACCACTGAGTTGTCTATTGCCAATAAAGAGCTGGAGCAGATGATTGTTCGCCTTGATAATGCCAGGTTGGATGCTGAAGCGGCCAGTAAAGCGAAAAGCGAATTCCTGGCTACCATGAGTCATGAGATACGTACTCCTATGAATGGCATCCTCGGCATGACGGAACTCATGCTCGGAACGACCCTCAGCAGCAGGCAGCTCAGGTTTATTCGAAGCATTCAGCAGTCAGGGGATTCGCTGCTTGGCATATTAAATGATATTCTTGATTTTTCAAAGATTGAGGCCGGTAAGCTTGAGCTTGAAGAACATGTTTTCAATCTGAGAGAGTTGGTTGAAGATATTGCAGAGATGATGGCCGAACAGGCCCATGTAAAAGGTCTTGAGCTGATACCGGTCCTGCCCTCTGTCTTTCATGAGGAATTGAAAGGTGATTCAAATCGTTTACGCCAGATTCTCGTGAATTTGCTTGGCAACGCTATCAAATTCACGGAACAGGGAGAGGTGAGACTCTGTGTTGAGGCTGAAGATGTCAAGGACGATAAGGTCTTTTACCGATTTTCCGTTGAAGATACAGGAATCGGCATCCAGCCCGAAATAAAAAAGCAGATTTTTGACGCCTTTTCCCAGGCTGACAGTTCTACAACCCGAAAGTACGGCGGGACAGGACTTGGTCTTGCCATTGCAAAGCAGCTGGTAGCGTTGATGGGCGGCAAAATCGGCATTGAAAGCGAGCCTGGAAAGGGATCCGTATTCTGGTTTACTCTTGACCTGGCTCGCCAGGAACATGTAGCTGCGACGAAGGATCAACTCATGATGCATTTGCTGGGCATGCGGGTGCTCATTGTTGATGACAACGCTACAAACTGCGCTATTTTGAAAAATCAGGTCACTTCATGGGGGTTGAGCAGTTCCGTGGCTCAAAACGGAGCCAAGGCCCTTGATATGCTTCGTGCAGCAGTCGAAGAGGGAAAACCCTATGATATAGGAATTATTGACTGGCACATGCCGGAAATGGACGGCATAGAGTTGACCAGGCGAATTCGCGAAGATAAAACGATGCAAGATATTTGCCTGATAATGCTCAGCTCCGCAGCTTTTGATGAAGAGTCTACAAAGGCCGCCCAGGCTGGTATTGATCTCTATCTTACCAAGCCAGTGCGTCAGAGTTTGCTTTTTGAGTGCATTTTGCATCTGCTTGAAGAGTCTCGCGCAGGCACTGAAAAAAATGCCGGGGATGAAGAAAGGGCGCCGGCCACAAAAAAAGTCTTTAGGGCCCGTGTTCTGCTTGTCGAAGATAATGAAATCAACATGGATGTGGCCCGTGAAATGCTTCTGATTATGGGCTGTGAGGTAGACATGGCAATTAACGGTCTTGAAGCTGTCGATGCCGCCCGAAAACAGAAATATGATCTGATACTCATGGATTGTCATATGCCGGAAATGGACGGTTTTACGGCCTCGGCTCAAATTCGAAAACAGGAAGAGGAGAGCGGACCAGGCCGGGTGCCGATCATTGCGCTCACCGGTGACGTCCAGATGGGTATAAAGGAACAATGTCAGGATGCTGGAATGGATGGCTATCTGAGTAAACCTTTTTATGTCGACGAGTTGCAGGAAGTGATGGAAGAATGGCTTGAGGCCCGAATTGTGAGCACTGAAACACCTGTTGGAAAGGTTGTGGAGCATGGTGGTGGTGACCCGCGTCTTTTGCTTGATCAGAGAAGGCTGGATATGATACGGTCCATGCAGCGTCCGGGAAGACCCAATATCCTGCGTAAAATTATCATCCTTTTTCAGGAAAATTCTCCCGGACTGTTTCGCGAGATCACGGATGCCGTTTTTGCGGCTGATGGTACGGCGCTGCGCGAGGCCGCTCATAGCCTGAAATCAAGCAGTGCTAATCTTGGTGCCATGGGACTTGCTTCCATCTGTAAAACTTTGGAAAATCTCGGCAGTGAGAATAACGTAAGGAAGGCGAAAGAGTTCATTGACCCTCTGGAGGAATCGTACAGAGAGTCACTTGCTGCTCTTGATCTGGAATTGGAGAAGATTGTCGATGGGCAATAAGCAATATGATATTCAGGATTCTGTTGTCCTTGTTGTTGATGACGATATTGCCCAGCGTCTGCTCATGACAGAGACGCTGCTCGAAAAGGGACTGCATGTTGAAGAGGCTGAAGACGGGGTGGAGGCTCTTGAGATTTTTGAAAATATGTCACCTGACCTCGTTTTGATGGATGTTAAAATGCCCAAGATGGATGGCTTCACCGCCTGTACAAAGATGCGTGAACTTCCCGGGGGGAGGGATGTGGCTATCGTTCTGGTCACCGGGCTTGATGACTTCGATTCAATCGAGCAATCTTTTGGAGCGGGAGCAACCGATTTTATCACCAAACCCGTTAACTGGCCTCTTCTCAGTCACCGCATATTTTATCTGCTCAGGGCGAGTAAGGCCTTTTTAGAGTTACGTCAGAATGAAAAAAATCTGTCAATAGCCCAGCAGATTGCCTGCCTTGGGAATTGGGACTGGAACCTGCACGAAAAAAACATTACCTGCTCGCCTCAAATTTTTTCAATCTTCGGGCTTGAACCACAAGAATCCGGCTTGACTCATGAGGTTTTTCTGCAATCCGTTCATCCGGAAGATCTGAAACACGTTCAGGATACGGTCAAAAAATCTCTTGAGCAGAGGAAAAAATTCAGTATTGATTACAGGATTGTTTTGCCTGGTGGAGCAGTCAGGACAGTGCATGAGCAGGCTGAAGTCGTGTGTGACCAGTTGAATCAACCGGTCAGTATGCATGGCACTATCCAGGATATAACCGAACGGGTCAAGAATGAAGAAAAGATTTATGATCTGGCCTATTTCGATGAATTAACAGGGCTGCCGAACAGAAAATTGTTCAGGGAACACGTCGGACAAACGCTTTTTGTGGCCAGGAGGGAAGGAAAGAAAGTCGCACTGCTCTATCTGGATCTTGATCGTTTCAAACGTATCAATGATACCCTTGGCCATAGTGCTGGTGATCATCTGTTAAAAAAGATTTCAGCGGTCCTGTCGGAAAGTATTCGTTCTTCGGATATTCTTGCCAAATCAGATTTAGCAGCACAGTCACACCTGGCGGTATCGCGTCTTGGCGGAGACGAGTTTACCATAATGCTCACCGGCCTGGCAGAGGAAAAAGATGCCGCCCGTGTGGCGCAGAGGATTCTGAATGTACTGCGGGAACCCATGTTGATTGCCGGCCAGGAAATATACATCTCCTGCAGTATAGGTATTGCCTCATACCCGGAAGATGGTGAAGATGCCGAAGTTTTACTGAAGAACGCTGAAGTGGCCATGTATCACGGCAAAGAAAGCGGCCGAAATACATTTCAGTTTTTTTCAGGGCAGATGACTGACCAGGCCCTTGAAAGATTGAGTCTTGAAACTGCCCTGAAAAAAGCGATCGAAAGATCCGAGCTTGTCCTCTATTATCAGCCGCAGATTGATCTTTCGTCAGGGAAGACCTGCGGTCTTGAGGCCTTGGTCCGCTGGAATCATCCCGATCTGGGGATGGTTTCTCCCGGTAAATTTATTCCTCTTGCCGAGGAGTCCGGTCTTATTGTACCCATTGGCGAATGGGTGATGCAAAAAGCCTGCGAGCAGATGTGTGAATGGCAGCGGCAGGGTTTTCTTCCTGTCCGCATGGGCGTCAATATTTCCAGTCATCAGTTCAGGCTGGGAGATTTGGTTGCAACCGTTAGAAACGTGCTTAAAAGCACTGGACTTGAATCCAGATACCTTGAGCTTGAACTGACGGAAAGCGCCATTATGAAAAATGTTGACAAGGTCATCGATATTCTGAACGAACTCAAAAAAATCGGGGTCAATCTTTCTGTGGATGATTTTGGAACCGGATATTCTTCAATGAGTTATTTAAAGCGTTTTCCTCTGAATACCCTTAAAATTGATCGTAGTTTTGTCATGGACATAACAACTGATCCCAATGATGCCGCTATTATTAAAGCTATTATTGCCCTGTCTAAAAGCCTGGGCCTGAAAACCATTGCCGAAGGTGTGGAAACCGAAGAGCAGTTGGAGTTTTTAAAGGTTGGGCAATGTGATGAAATCCAGGGTTTTTTTATCAGTCGCCCTTTACCTGCTGATGAGGTGAAACGTTTTTTGAGGACTGATTAAAATCACGTACACATTGCTGCAAAATAAAAGTGTATGCCCAATTTCGGAAACAGGAGACCAAGGGAACCAGGAAATTGAAAAAAGAAGGATGTTTTGAAATGATGAAAAAAATAATGATTTTGATGGCAATTCTTTTTTGTATTTTCGGTCTGGCTGCATGTTCAACCCCGCATGTCATGATGCTGAAAGATGGAAGAGTGATAGAACTGGCCGATGAGCCTGATTTTGACAGTGATACAGGATTTTATGAGTATGAAACAGCAAAAGGGAAAAAAGTGAGGATCAATAAAAACGAGGTGGTGGAGATTAAGGAGAGATAGTGGGACTCTAACGGTTCAGACATTTTCCATGTCTCAATTTAATTCATTATTTTCCCTTCAAGTCCCTGTCGGACTTTAAGGGGTATTTTTTTTGGGAGTCACCTGCATGAACATTCTCCGGTCATCTTCAGTAAGTGATGATTCACCCCGGTTAGTAAAGTATCTCGCTGTTTTTGGGCTAACCACCGGAATTCTCATGCTCGCTTTTAACTGGTGGGCATTTAACCAGATGAAAGTTGAAAGGGAGATCCACCATGAATTGAAGCAAGAAATGCTCTCCTTTGATACCGATTTAAACCAGGCAGTTCTTGCCGAAAGGCAGCTGACAACAAGACTTCTCAGCAGAGACAGGATTGAACAGAGTGAGCCTGTTCAGTCTCCTTTTAATGGGTTTCTGGAAAAATACAAGAGAACATCAGAGATCAACCGCGCCGGCGAGGAGTTTAAATCCCTGGCTGCAGCAATCATGGATCTTGAATCAAACAGAACACTCTGTCAGGAGTGGCGCACTCGATACAACCAATTTCTTCGTGAAGCGAAGTCTTTCCCAAAGGAAGCACTCAACCCTCTTTCCATAATCCAGGCAGAGTTGGCAAAAATTGAGGGACAAAAAGAGAGGAGTCACCCTTTGCCTTCTTATGATGTCGAAAACGACAATCAACATCTTCGGGAAATTCTGAAGCTCAACATGGTCCTTTTGAGTTTGGAAAAAGAACGGGAAGATATAATGATGCGGACGAACTCTCAAATAATCGCTCTGCGCCGTGCAGAACGGCAATTTATAGATCGTATCAGCGGCTATCTGAATAGTGATCATCTGCTGTTTGAAGAAAAACTGCAGAAATCGTGGTTGATCATGTTTATCCTGGCTGTGGCACTGGGCAGCCTCTATATCCTGTTTTCCCGTAAAATAATAAAACTCTGCAAGGCGAGAATCGTCGAGTATAACAAGGTCAATAAGGTAACACAGAGATCCAATGCGGAACTTGACCAAATCTTTAACGCCGCAGCAAACGGTATGCGGGTCATAGATAAGGATTACAGGGTTGTACGAAGCAATGTTGCCTTTACCAAGTTGTGTGCCTTAAATGGCCCTGATCTTCAGGGGAAAAAGTGTTACGAACAGCTCCCCGGGCCTCTCTGTCACACTTCAGGGTGCCCTCTGGCGATGCTGAGTTCCGGACAGGAGCACATGGAGACCGAGATCATCAAAGAACGCCATGACGGCTCAGTCATGTCATTCTATTTAACGGCCAGGCCTTTTCGCGGTGAAGGCGGAGAATTCCTGGGGATCATAGAAGATTTTAGAGATATCAGCGATGTAAAGAATGCAGAAATCATTTTGCGACAGGCAAAGGAAGAGGCAGAAGCAGCAAATGATGCAAAAAGCGAGTTTCTGGCCAATATGAGTCATGAAATTCGTACTCCGCTCAATGGCATCATGGGCATGACAGATCTGGTGCTTGGATCAGATATAACCTCGGATCAGAGACGTTTTCTGGAAATGGCCAAGAGTTCGGCAAATCGTCTTCTTGACGTTGTCAATGAAATTCTTGATTTCTCCAAAATCGAGGCGGGTAAATTTGAAATTGAGCACATTCCCTTCAGTCTGACTGATGTGCTTGGCAACTCTCTTAAAATTTTAGCGGTCAAGGCCCATGATAAAGGTTTGAATCTCTCCTATCATGTTCAGCACGAATTGCCTGATGGGCTCATTGGTGACCCGGGGCGTTTGCGCCAGGTGCTTTTAAATCTGGTGGGAAACAGCATTAAATTTACCCACGAGGGTGAGGTGCATGTATCTGTCAAAAAGATCGTTGCCGAGTCGGATAGTGGGACCTCTGAAGGAGTTAAAGGTGTCCGCGATATTGGTTTGCAGTTGAGTGTGTCCGATACAGGAATCGGGGTGGCGCCGGAAAAACAGGAGACAATTTTCAAGGCGTTCAGGCAGGTTGACGGTTCAATATCCAGACAATACGGGGGAACGGGACTTGGGCTGACTATCTGCGCCAAACTTGTTGAGTTGATGGGTGGGAGCATATGGCTTGACAGTGACAAGCAGAAAGGAACGACCTTTCACTTTACCGTTTCTTTGCAGAGTCAGCCCGGTCAGACAGCTATGTCGGAGATGATTCCGATCAGCAATGTCAATCTCAAATCTTTTCTTCTGGTTGCAAGTAATGTGACGAATCGCTTTGTGCTGAAAGAAATGATGAATGAGTGGGCACAGAACGTCGATAGTGCCAATTCTGCTGAAGAGGCGCTTGATTTTGTTCGGGAATCAGATTTTGATATTATTCTTCTCGATTCTCTTCCTGGGGATGAAAATCTGTTTGATCTTGCAAGTGATCTCCGCGCTGCCGGCAGCAAAGCAAAGATAATCATGCTTACAGCCACAGGGCAACGCGGTGATGCTGCCCGCTGTGTCGAAGCTGGTATTGCATCGTATCTCTTAAAGCCTGTGAGCAAGAATGAGTTGCTAGACGCGATACGGACCATACTCAGCGGTGATAATGCTACTGACATGCCTCTGGTTACCCGTCACAGTATCAGGGAGAATAAACAGGCTTTCCATGTTCTCCTGGCAGAGGATGAGGAGATAAACAGAGTTCTGGCTGTAGAGCTTATCCGGGAGCAAGGCTGGCGTGTCAGCACTGTTGAGAATGGAAAGCAGGTGCTGGAAGCCCTTGACCAGGATAAATATGACTTGATCCTCATGGATATTCAAATGCCGGTAATGGATGGCTTGGAGGCCGTTGCCAATATCAGGGAAAAAGAAAAACGAACAGGTGAACATATCCCGATTATTGCTTTAACAGCCCATGCCTTAACGACGGACCGACAGAGATGTCTTGATGCCGGCATGGAGGGATATGTCTCCAAGCCCATAGATAAGAAAGTTTTATGTGCCGAGGTTGAAAGGGTTGTGGGAAAAGATGTGAACATGAGAACGGTTACCCTTAATCCTGATCGCAAAAGCAGTGAGTTTCTTGATTATGACGCTTTCCTCTATGACAGCTGCAACGGCAAAGTTGATCTGGCCAAAAAACTGTTGCGGCATCTTATCAGAGTGAGCGGCCCGCAATGGCTGGCAGAGGCCGAGGCTGCAGTTGAAGCCCGTGACGAGAAAAGAATTCGAAAGGTCTGTCATTCCCTGAAGGGAACGGCTGCAACTGTCTGCGCTTTTTCTTTTTCCGAAGCCGGAGCTCATCTGGGCAAGATGGCACGTGAAGGGCAGATGGATGAAACCCCCCGGGCTCTTCAGGAGCTCAAGAAAGAATTTGAGCGCATAAGGAAGTGGGCCAAGGCGAGTGATTTTGATCTGCTGTAATACTGCACATTTTATTTTAATTCTGAATTCTTTTTTACTTTCAGGTCATGTTTAAATTTCTTCATGCAGCTGATGTTCATCTGGACAGCCCTTTGCGAGGCCTTGAGAACTATGAAGGGGCACCGGTGGATGAGATCCGCGGAGCAACAAGAAGGGCTTTTGAAAACCTCGTCTCGCTGGCCCTGGAAGAAGAGGTTGCCTTTGTGCTTCTTGCCGGAGATTTATTTGACGGCGACTGGAAGGATTACAATACAGGGCTTTATTTTGTCAAATGCATGACCCGTCTGCGCAAGGCCGGCATCCCTGTTTTTATGGTCCTGGGTAATCACGATGCGGCCAATCAAATGACAAAAACACTTCGTTTTCCTGAAAATGTCACCCTCTTTTCTTCGCGAACTCCAGAGACCGTTTTTCTGGAGAATTATAATGTTTCCATACATGGCATAAGCTACCTTTCCCGCGTGGTTTCCAAAAATCTGGCATCGGATTTTCCTCCCCGTGATCCCCACTCGTTTAATATCGGCGTCCTTCATACCTGTTTAAATGGCCGTGAAGGTCATGAGTTCTATGCCCCCTGCAGTGTTGATGATCTTGTTTCCAAAGGCTATGACTACTGGGCACTGGGCCACGTGCACCTGGAAGAACAGGTCTGCAAAGATCCATGGATTGTTTTTCCCGGTTGCCTGCAGGGCAGACACATACGGGAATCGGGTCCGAAAAGTGCTGCGCTTGTCTCTGTGGACAACGGGGAAATATGTGCAGTGCAGCAGCGTCATGTTGATGTTTTGCGTTGGCGTCTATGCCGGCTGGATCTTGCTCGCTGTCAAACCATTGACGAGGTTTTTGATCAAGCCAGGAACATTCTGCAGGAGGAACTGGACAAAGCCGAAGGCCGTACCCTGGCAATCCGTCTTATCCTTGCCGGGAAATGCGCCATCCATGATGAGCTGATCAGCACCAGGGAATTCCTTGCTGAGGAGTTAAGGAGCATAGCAGTAGATCTTGGAAATATCTGGCTTGAGAAAATTCTTTTTCAGTCACAAAGAATGGTGGATTTTAATGAACTTGTCGGTGAAGAAAATCCACTGGGTGAGCTTTTGAATATGGTGGCCCGGGTGGACAATACACAGCATGACTTGTATGAGTGGATTCCTGACGTGGCAAAATTAAAAAACAAACTCCCTGCCTCTTTTTTTGATGTAGAAAGATCACTCTTTCCCGACAGCAGGGAACAGATGGATGAATTCCACAATGATGTCAGGGAAATTCTTCTTTCCAAACTGCTTGCCGGCAAGGAGAAGCCGTGAGGATAAAACGGCTCGACCTGAAAGCCTTTGGCCCTTTCACGGATCAGACGCTTGATTTTGACTCGACCGATCCAGGCCTTCATATTGTTTACGGGCAGAATGAGGCCGGAAAGAGCAGTTCCCTGCGGGCACTCCATACCCTTCTCTATGGGTTTGACAATCGTACCACTGATAATTTTCTTCACCCCAATCCCAAGCTTCTTGTTGGTGGTTGTCTCTGCAATGAAGACGGCGGGGAGCTGTCATTTGTTCGCCGCAAGAAAAAGAAGGCCGACATCCTCGATGAAAATGGTGAAGTTGTGGATGCCGGCGTGCTTGTCTCTTTTTTGCAGGGACTTACTCCCGCGGTTTTCAGATCACTGTATGCCATTGATTATGAGAGCCTGATTCAGGGAGGCGAAGATATACTGGAGCAGAAAGGGGAGGTGGGAGAAGCTATTTTTTCCGCAGGTTCCGGACTTGGAGCATTGCAGGAGACAATTTCTTCCATGACCCTTGAGGCAGAGAAGCTCTTTAAGCCCCAGGGCTCGACACCTGAGATAAACAGGGCAATAAAAGAATATAACGATCTGAAGAAGAAGATAAAAAGTATTTCCCTTAACTACCGGGATTGGCAGGAACATAAAAAATCTCTTGATAGTGCCGAGTTGAAGTTGTCTGAAGTGGAAAGAAAGCGAAATGAGTGTGACAAAAGAATGCGGCATCTGGAACGGCTGCGCAGGATTAAGCCCCAGTTTGCCCTGAGAAAAAAACTGTTAAGCGACAGGAATGCTCTCGGTGACGTCATCCTGCTTGCTGAGGATTTTTCCGAGCAGAGACAGAAGCTTGAGAAGTTTCTGCAGAGCGCCCGGGAGAAAAAAGTCTATGGACAGGAGCGTTTAGAAAATCTTAAACAAAAGCTTGGCAACATCACGGTCAATGAGCAGATACTTCATCAGGCTGATCTCCTGGAAAACCTGAATCAGCGTTTGGGGGAATATAAAAAAGGAAAGAATGATCATCCGCGTCTCGACGGTATGCGCATCAATCTGCGCCGAGAGGCGGCAGACCTGCTGCAGCATATTCCCGGGGCATACACCCTTGATACCGTTGCCGGCCTGCGACCCGTTCGTGTCAAAAGAAAATATATTTTGAACCTGGCAGACACCTGTCATAGGGCTGAACAGAAATTTTTTGATACTAAAGAGCAGTACAACGAGTCTTTTCGGCAACTGCAGAGCATCCGGCAGACATTGGCCGCGCATCCTGCCGGTATGCCCCTTGAGCGGCTGCAGCATGCCGTCACACTGGCCCGCAAGGTAGGAGATATTGATGGTGTTGCCGCTCAGAAAAAACTGCAGTTGCATAAATCCAGGGACGTGATCAGGAACAACCTCAAACAGCTCGGCTTATGGGAAGGCAATGCCGCGCAGGTTGAAGAGGTGGTTTTTCCTCTGCCTGAGACTGTTGAACGTTTTGAAAAGATCTTTTATGAAAGTGATGAAGAGCTGCGGGTAATCCGGCAAAGTTTAACCAAAAGCCGGGAGGAGCTGCAACAGACAAAAAACCGATTGCAACAGATCCAGGCATCAGGTGAGGTGCCGACGGAAGAGGATCTGCTTCAGTCACGGGCCGAGCGGGAGGGTTTGTGGCAGCTTTTGCGCAGACGATGGTCAGCCGGTGAAGAGTCGAACATGGAGAATATTTCTGGCGAGGATGACGATGTCTTGGTGTCATACGAAAAATTCGTTTCCCTTTCTGACCAGATTGCCGATCGTTTGCGCAGGGAGGCTGAGAAGGTACACCGCTTTATAGAACTGCAGTCAAGGCTGCAGCAAAATGCAGAACTCGTCGAGGACTTGAAGATACAGGAGGAAAACGCTGTTACTCGACGTGAAAATATTACAGGTCTCTGGCAGGCTGAGTGGACTTCATCCGGAGTAAATCCCCTCTCGCCTAAGGAGATGATGGCGTGGCTTGCCAGGTTTGAGAAAATTCGTCATGCTGCAGCTGATGCACGGGAAATTGAAAATGAGATCAGGAGCCTGGAAGAAGAAATACGAGGAAAACGAAAACTTCTCATGGCTGCCCTTGGTGATTTTAAAGAAGTGGATGTCCAGGCATCTGCAGGGCTTGAGCCACTTCTTCTCGTTGCCGAGAGTGTCTTGTCGCAACAGAGTGAAGCCCGTTTGAAACGGGAAAATATCCAGGAGAAAGAAAAGCTTGCGCATGATAATGTGAACGCCCTGCATGACCGCTTGAAACAGGCTGAAACAAATGTCGGCCAGGTAAAGCAGGCCTGGAATGTTCTGTTGGATGAGCTTGAGCTTCCCCATATTGGACCGGCTGAGGCCGCTGATTTCCTGGAAACTTTGCGTGAGTGTTTTGATAAGCTTAAGCAGGCTGAGGATCTTCGGAAAAGGATTGAGGGCATTATTCGTGATCAGCAGAGGTTTCGGGAAGACGTTTTTTCCGCCGCTGACTTGGTTGGTTTTAAGGGGCAAAGTGATGATGCCGGTCAGGTTGTTGTCAGACTCCATGGTGCATTAAATGAGGCAAGGGAAAGCAATACCCTGAGAAAGCAATGTGTTGAGCAGATTGAACAGGCGGAAAAGGAAGAGGCGGATGCGGAGCGGAATCTGCAAAAAGCCTCAGAGGAATTTAACCTGCTTTGCCGCAAAGCAAAATGTGCAAACAGTGAAGAGCTTGAACGGGCGGAGAAGCTTTCGGCTCAGTTAAAGACTTATAATGAAAAATTGGCCGCAATTGATGAGACCCTTGTCCAGATGGCGGACGGCATTGATCTTGATGAGCTTGAGAGTCAATGCCGGGAGGTAGACCCTGATGAACTTCCTGCTCAGATAGATGTTCTTGCTCGAAAGATTGCCCAGGAATTTGAGCCGCAAAAGAAAGATCTCTCACAACTTATCGGGAGAGAGAAAAAGGAGCTGGAGCAAATGGACGGCAGTGCCGAAGCTGCCCAGATGGCCGAGATGGCAGAACAGCAGCTTGCCCGTATCGGTCGTCTAACAGGAAAATATGTGCGCCTCAAGGTTGCAGCACAGGTTCTGGCCGATGAAATAGAGCGCTACCGTGAAGAAAACCAGGATCCCGTGCTGCAGATTGCCTCGGAATATTTTTCCATGCTCACCCTGCGGTCGTTTAATGGATTACGCACTGACGAAGATGATAAGCGTCGACCTATTCTTGTCGGCAGCCGAGAGGACGGTTCCAGGGTGGAAGTGAAACAAATGAGTTCCGGAACCAGGGATCAGCTCTATCTTGCCTTGCGTCTTGCCTCCTTGAAATGGCGCCACCGTATGAATGAGCCTCTTCCTTTTATTGTCGATGATATACTTATTAATTTTGATGATGAACGAACCTCGGTGACATTACAGATTCTGTCGGAACTTGCGGAAAAAAATCAGATCATCCTTTTCACCCACCATCGGCAGGTGCTGCAGAGCGCTTTGGAAATAAAGGGAAGTGAAAGGGTGCATGTGCACCAATTACAGAGCGGGGAGGAGAGCGCACTTTCTCATTTCACCGTGTAAGTGTTTGCGGTTACAGGGCTGTGTCAGTCTCTTTTTTTTCTGTTTTTGCATTCATACATCAAGGTGTCTGCCTGATTCATCAACTCTTCGAGAGAGGATGGCGTTTCGTGCCTGAATCGAACAATACCTGTGCTCATTGAAAGTTCAAAAGGTCTGTCTTTATTTTTGTTTATTATCCAGAGATTTTCTTCCAGCCTGTCTAAAATGTTGTCTTCTCTGGAGGGGGCAACAAGTAAAACGGCAAACTCGTCTCCTCCAAGCCTGCCTATGATGTCCGAGTCCCGGAAGGTATGGCGCAGCAGGGATGCTGTCTCCTGGATGACCTGGTCCCCCGCCTGATGGCCAAGATTGTCATTTACCCACTTGAGATTGTCCACATCAGCATACATGAGGTAGATATTTTTTCCGGAGCGCTTCGCCACCTGGAGCTGTTTTCTGGCCATGGTCATAAATCCTCGTCGATTTAACAGCAAAGTCAGGTCATCGGTTATGGAAATCCTCTGCAGTTTCGCCTCACTATCTCTGAGAGCTCTTTCCGCCTGTTTCCGTTTGGATATATTAATGGCTAGACAAACCATGCCAAGATTCTCTGAAGAATCGCTGGCCATGGGAGAAGCGCTGAGCAGGACCGGAATATCCCTTCCATCCTTGGTCGTGTAAATGAGTTCGCAATCCCGTATGAATTCATCCTCGCCGTTGCCTTTAAAGGGGCATTCTTCAGATCTGGCATCTTTTTTGATGATTTTTGTCAATCGCTGCCCGATCAGTTCACTGTGTGAGTAACCAAGCATGCTGCAGGTAGAACTGTTGACCGTTTCAATGATCCCTCGATTATTGATAACAATAAGACTTTCCAGCATGGAACTGATAATAGTATTGAAATAATCCCTGGATACCGTGGTCTGTTTCAGGTTTTTGCTCATGGTATTGAAGGAAGAGACGAGCTTGCCAATTTCGTCCTTGGACTGAATATTTCCTATCTCTTTCAGTTTTCCCTGTGAAATCAGCCTGGCGGCCTGGGTGAGATTGGCCAGAGGAGTGGTGATGCCCTCTGCCAGGAAATAGGCTATGCCTCCGGCAATAAAACAGAAGGCTCCCAGGAGAAAGAGAAATGTGTTCCTCGCTTTTCTGGTCTCTTTTACAAATTCATCATAGGGCATGACAATGAGGAGCTTCCAATCCAGAGCAGGGATGGTGGCCAGTGCCAGCATTGAATCAAGTCCCTTCACTGTCTTTCTTTTATATGTATATCCGTGTGCCGGCGTCTCCTGGAAGAGTGAGGCAAAGGTGTCCGAATTCTTGTTTATGCTCAGCGCTTCGCCTGAAGATCTGTGGTGGACTGTGATAGTGTTTCCCCTCTGGTCGGCAAGGATCATATAGGTGGAGGAGGCAATATAGATATCACGCAGATTTTCAAGTATTTTTTCATAAGGAACCGTTGCCACCAGGAGGGTTGCAAATTTATCTCCAAAATAGTGGTATTTGGCAATACTGAAGAGGAATGAGGGTTGTTGACTGAATAAAGCAGACTCCTTTTGAAAAATAGTCACCTTATTCGGATGGGAAAGGGATCTCTGCAAAAAAGGATTGGTGCCGAAATCCCGCAGGTCTTCAGATAATTGGCCTGCCGTGATGCGGATTTCTTCATCACCTTTTTCATTGATAAGGCTTGCGCTGGGGAAGGTGTCCTTAAACTGTTCGAGATATGAATAAACAGCCAACTCACGATAATTCGTGAGGTAATGCATCACTTCAGGTCCATCGGCAATGCTCTGAAAGGTTTTTGATTTGTGTTGCAGCTCACTCTGGATATGGGCGGCAATATGCTCTGCGGTGAATTGAAGTTGCTCCTGCTTCATGGCTGTAATGGAATCCATCATGAAGAAATAAAAGATAATCCCCAGCAGTATATTGGTAAGGAGTATGATTCCTGTGTGGGAAAAAAGCAGGGTGGTTTTCAGTGACTTGAACATGGGCAATTAATTTTTAACAAAAGCTGAAACTATTCCATGTGCATTCATAATCTCTTCTGCTCTTTCAGTGTGAAGAAAGGCAAGGAAATTTTCTCTTTGTGGGGATGGGTTTTCCAGCCAGACCAGAGCGAAAGGGGTAACAAGCTTATAGGTGCCGTTTTTAATATTCTCCTGTGTGGGGAAGACGCCATCAAGGCTGAAAATAATGAGGTTACTATTCCGGGCCATGGCAATGCTTCCGTAGGCAATAGTGTTTTTGTAGGTGCTGGTCGTTTGGATGGTTTCCGGTGATGAATAAATAGTTTCGCCGATAAAATTTTCTATCCGGGCAAAAGAAGGGATGTTTTGTTCTATAACAGAACGGGATGAATCGCCTTTCTCGCGGTTGGCTACAAAAATTTTGCCTTCCGGTCCGCCCAGTTGCTGCCAGTTATTGATATTTCCTGAAAATATACCCGCTACTTCAGTGCTGCTTAAGTTTTTGACCCCACTGACGCTGTTGTTTGCCAGAAAAACCACTGGTGAATAAGCAAAAACAAGATAGGAAAGCCCGTATTTTTGTTCTTTGGCAGTTAATGGACGGGCTACTCTTCCCATATCACACTTGCCGGCCTTTGCCGCTTTGATTCCGCCGCTGCTGCCTATTGAGTCGGGAATAGTAACAGATGTGCCGGGATGCAGTTTTTCATAAGACTCTGCAAGTTTACGAAGCAGTTGCTGGCTGTCCCCCGTACCGCAGATTGAAAGTGTGGCATCTGCCTGGGCGGGTAGAGCAAAATAGAGTGAAAATATGAAGAAAATAAACTGAAAAAAGGCGAGTCTCATGCTGTTTCTCCTGCGTGCAAAAGAGGGTTGCTCATTAGTGTTATTAAATAATAAAGCCTGATATTTTGTCAAATTATTCCCGTGAATTGTAACAGGCGAATGTATAAAGGAAGGCAATGAAAAATATGCATTCAGAAATGATGAGCCTGAAGAATTGGAACGATCTCTGATTTGGCTCATTCGACATTTCAAGGTCTGTGCTCGACAAAAATGTCGGCGGCAGAGGGGCATGAGCGCTGCAAAAACAGAGAATGAGAATTTTTTGGGGGGAGTGTCGAATAAAATAAACTGTAATATCGCACTGTTATGATAAATAATCCTGTTGTGGCATACATGTTGAATTATAACTAGTCAAACAACAAAAAAAGAAAAATAAATTTTCTTACTACAACAGGAGGTACACAATGAAGAAATTAATCGCAGTCGTCGCATTGGCAGCAACAGTAGGTTTGTTCGGCATGCAGGAAGCAAGCGCCCAGAAGGGAATGGGACGTGGTGGGTATGGCCCTGGAGATTGCTGGAGAGCCAACCAGCAAAACGTGCAGGTTCTGGATGAAGAGACTCAAAAAGCCCGTGATGCTTTTTTTGATGCCACCAAGGATCTTCGTAAAGAGATGTTCACAAAAAGAGCCGAGATGAGAGCTTTAATGAGTGCAGAGAACCCGAATGAGAAAAAAGTGGCAGCCCTGGCCGGAGAAATGTTTGAACTGCGGACAAAAATTCAGGCACAAGCTGCGGAGGCGGGCTTGAAGGGCGGACCCGGAGTTGGTGGTTTTGGATGCGACGGTCCCAGAGGCGGTGGTTACGGAAAGGGACCTGGCTCCGGCGCAGGTTACGGATGTGATGGGGCCGGACCCTGCGGCGGCAGAGGCGGCTATGGACATGGCTGGTAAAATCAAGAGATAGGTCGTTCTATTTTCTTCTCCTCTGGGGGCTCCTGCTGCATGGCGGCAGGGGCCCCTTTTTTCATCAAGTGTCCAGAATTTGCCTTGAGGCAAGATCAGGCGCAGAGTAAGCTGATTTACAGCGATCATCATTATTCAATACATGGAGGCAACCATGCCGGAACTTCGTCAGTCAAAGGGGCACCGCTATTTCCAGGATACCAAGTTCCGCAGGATACATATACGGGCGCTGGAGAGGCCATATATTGCGCAGGGATCTTCATTCAAGGAGTATCCGGATGTTGAAAAAATCGACCTTCCCAAAGATTTTCCAAAGGTAGATGCTGACCTGTGGACAGTCCTGCAAAATCGCAGATCCCGGCGGAAATATTCGGGTCCCGCCCTGACTCTTGAAGAACTGGCCCTTCTTCTCTGGTCCACCCAGGGCCTGTCAGCCCAGGCCGGGCCGTATTTTCTCAGAACCGCTCCATCCGCCGGAGCGCTCTATCCCATTGAAACGTACCTTGCTGTTGATAATGTAGAAGGGCTTGATGCGGGACTTTTCCACTTCAATGTCAAAGATTTCCGGCTTGAACGTTTAACGGATATGGCCGCAGGAAATCTTGTTGCCCATGCGGCACTCGACCAGGGGTTTATAGCCAAGGCGAGCGTCACCTTTTTATGGTCGGTTATTTTCAGACGGAATATGGCCAAATACGGGCATAGAGGGATGCGCTATATCTGTCTTGACGCAGGGCACATCTGTCAAAATCTGCTGCTTGCCGCCGAGGCATTGGGCAGAAGTTCCTGTCCGGTTGCCGCCCTCTATGATGATGAGTTGAATGATCTCCTTGGCCTTGACGGCGAAGAAGAGAGCGTTTTATATCTTGCTCCTGTCGGGTAAAGTTCAAAGTTGAACGTTCTGAGTTGCCGCTCTCTTTCACTGAGCACATGATTTATACAGAACCCGGAACCCAGAACCCAGAACTCAGAACTCAGAACTCGTAATCTCGATTTTTTCTATCTTTTCCCAAAGTTCTATGATAGCTGTCGCTCCGGCGGAATCCGGGGCAAATTGAACAAGGGGTTTTCCGTGAATAATTGACTCAACAGCCTTTTTGTCGAACGGTACTTTACCAAGCACGGGAATGTTCTCTTCACTGCAGGCCTGCTCAATTTCCTTGCAGAAGTCTGGATGGAGGTCCCATTTGTTGATACAGACACCGCTTGGAATCTTAAAATGCCGAGACAGCTGCACCACCCTCATAAGATCGTGGAGACCTGATTTTGTGGGTTCGGTGACAAGAAGGCTGAAACCCGCCCCTGACATGGAGGCAATTACCGGGCACCCTATGCCTGGAGGTCCATCCACCAGAATCCAGTCCGCCTTCCTTTTTTCAGCCACATGCCTTGCCTGTTTTTTCACCAGGCTGACCAGTTTTCCTGAATTTTCTTCACCAATTCCAAGCCTGGCATGGACCATGGGGCCAAACTGTGTGTCTGAGAGAAACCAGTTCCCACAGTTTTTTTCCTTAAGACGTATTGCATCTTCCGGGCAAAACTCGGCACAGACACCACACCCTTCACAGGAAAATGGACGTATTTGGGCTTTTTCCTCCAGGGTTATGGCTTGAAACTGGCACAGTTCGCTGCAGGTACCGCAGCCAGTACAGAGAGATTGATCGATAACAGCCTCAACACCGGACCAGAATTCATTTTTTTCTCTCACCTCTGGAGACAATATGAGATGAAGATCGGCAGCGTCAACATCGCAGTCGACCAGAACCGTGTTGCGCATGAGATACGCCAAAGAGCCTGTAATTGAAGTCTTACCGGTACCGCCTTTGCCACTGAGTACAAGGATTTCTTTCATAGTGCCACCAGCTTTGCAAGCAGTGAAGAAAATTTCTTTTGAAAGGCTGGATAAATTTCGATGAGAGGAATTCCAGCTGCGTATCCTGCTGCGATTTTTCTGTCAAAAGGAATTTTCATGTGAATTGGAATACTCTCACTGTGGCACCATTTTTCTGTCCTGCTGTCACCCAGGTCTGCGCGATTTATAATGACCCCGAATTGTCGCTCAAGCTTGCGCAGAACACCAACGGCAAGTTGTAAATCATTAAGCCCGAATGGTGTCGCTTCGGTAACAAGCAGGGTATAGTCCGCGTCGGTAATGGTTGCCACAACGGGGCAGGAGGTTCCCGGCGGGGCATCGATAATAACAATTTTTTTGTCATCACATTCTTTTTTTACTGCATGAATCAAGGGCACAGCCATTGCCTCTCCCACCCGCAACTTACCGTGAACAAATTCCAGGTTTCCGCATTTCCCTTTTTCAAGAACCCCGATGAGACGCTTGCTCTCAAAAACAGCCTGTTCCGGGCAGACGAGAAAACAGCCTCTGCATGAATGGCAGAGTTCTGGAAATGACATAATGGTTTTGCCAAACACGGTAATGGCGTTAAAACGACAAAAGTCGCGGCATTTTCCGCAATAGGAACATTTCTCATCATCAATGGCGGGAACGGTCAGCTCTATTTCTCTGCTGGACGTTATGACAGGTTCCAGGAAAATATGACCATTGGGCTCTTCAACATCACAATCAATGTACTGACTCTTTTTTTCTGCTGCCAGAGCCAGACTGACTGCGATGGTGGTTTTGCCTGTCCCGCCTTTTCCGCTTGCAACTGCAATTTTCACAAGTGTCTCCTTTTCGGCCAGAATCTATTTTCGTCTGCACATGCCTCTTCCTTGTCCTCCTCCGCCGCATCCTCTTCGGCCACCACCCAATCCTCTGCCTGATCCTTGTCCCATCTGTCCATCAGGCAGACGTCCGGCAAAGGTTTCTTCTGGTTCAGCCCGGCTTACTGTTTGATTTTGTTGTCCCAGCTTGAAGCGGTTGACGGCTTCTCGTACGGTGCCGGAGACATCGCTGATCATGACGATACCTGCTTTTTGGCAAACTGCTGCGGCCTTGGGACCGACCCGTCCGGTGAGGATGGCTTCTGCTCCTGCTTCAGCAATACGGCTTGCAGCATTGATTCCGGCCCCGTGGGCGGCTTCTCTGGCGGACAGATTGTCGATGATTTCAACAAGAGCCCCTGTATCTGTATCGACAATGAGCAAATAATCGGCCCGTCCCAAACGTGGATCAACTGGCGCATCAAGACTTTTTCCTGTGGAGCTGACGGCAACTTTCATGGTGAATCCTCCTCATTATTCTTGTCATTTTTAGCTGCTTATTATGTGCATATGTTTATAACTCTATAGTAAGCACCTTGGATGTCATGTCAAGTAAATAGATAAATAAATGTCGGAGAAGTGACTGGAATTAATTGAAACCCTTGAAAAAATAATTTTGCTGGTATATTTGGAGTGAGGAGTGAGGAGTATGGTGCACCAGCGAAAACATAAAGAGGAGCAATGTTGCTGATTAAAATATTACGATATATCAGGGGTGGTATAGACAGCCTGAATTACTGGCTGGGCAGGGGCGTCTCCTGGTTATCCGTCCTTCTGGTGCTGATTGTCTGTGTCAACGTGGTCATGCGGTATGTCTTTCACTGCAGTTTCGTGTTTCTGCAGGAGTTCGAATGGCACCTTTTTGCCGCTCTTTTTCTTCTTGGAGGAGGTTATACCCTGTTGAAAGACGGACATGTCCGGGTGGATATTTTTTATCAGCGGCTTGGCGGAAGGGGGAAAGCCTGGCTCAATTTAGTCGGAGTGCTGCTTTTCCTGCTCCCCGGCTGTTACCTTGTTATTTTTACAGGTCTTCCTTTTGCGGTTTCATCTTTTCAGATGGGTGAGGGATCGCCTGATCCGGGCGGCATCCCCTATCGTTATTTGATTAAAACAATGATTCCCGCCGGTTTCATTCTTCTTGCCCTGCAGGGCGTTTCCATGGCAATAACAAGCTTTCTCACCCTCTGCCGGGCAGATGATAAGAATGAAAAGAGGTGGCGATAATGTTCATGGAATTTCTTCCCGCCTGGATGTTCCTCGTTCTCACTTTTTTGCTCATGGCAGGTTTTCCTGTTACTTTTACCCTGCTTGGCACGTCACTTATTTTTGGACTTATCAGTTTTGGTTGGGGTTTTTTCAATCTTCTGCCCCTGCGTATTTATGGAATAATGACAAGCGGCACCCTGCTTGCCGTTCCCCTTTTTATCTTCATGGGAGTCATGCTGGAGCGTTCCGGCCTTGCTGAGGAACTGCTTGACAGCATGGGTTTGCTTCTTGGCAGAGTCAGGGGAGGTCTTGCCGTGTCGGTTGTCATTGTCGGAGCTCTGCTTGGCGCATCTACAGGCATTGTCGGAGCAACGGTGGTTACCATGGGCCTCATTGCCGTGCCCACCATGCTCAAAAGGGGGTACGGGAAGGAGCTTGCCTGCGGTACCGTTGCTGCATCAGGCACCCTGGGACAGATCATACCCCCCAGCATCGTTCTCATTCTCATCGGAGACATTGTCGGCGTTCCTGTGGGAGATCTTTTTCTTGGGGCTGTTCTGCCTGGTTGTGTTCTGGTCCTTCTCTATATTCTGTACATTCTCTGGACAGCCTACAGGCACCCTGAGCTGGCGCCAGGGTATAATTGCGAAGAGAACAGCCAATTAAATTACCTCCATATGGCAAAGGCACTTCTGCCGCCTTTTATACTGATGATTGCCGTCCTTGGGTCCATCTTTGCCGGTATTGCTTCACCTACTGAAGCGGCGGCTCTGGGCGCTGCGGGCGCCGTGATACTCAGCGCTGTAAATGGCTCCTTTTCTTTAAAAATAATCGATGAGGTCGCCCGTTCGACCATGCAGCTTACCTCCATGGTTTTTATCGTCCTTGTCGGGGCAACAGCCTTTGGTCTCGTTTTTCGGGGTACCGGCGGCGATGATCTTGTCCGTAACGCAATCCTTACCCTGTCTGAGGGACTCGGCTCCTGGTCTGTTCTTGCTTTGATCATGCTCTTTATTTTTGTGGTCGGGTTTTTTCTGGATTTCATTGAAATAACATTCATCCATGTTCCTGTGCTGGCTCCAATCATGATTGAACTTGGCATAGATCCTGTCTGGCTCTGCATTCTCATTGCCGTAAACCTGCAAACCTCATTTATGACTCCACCTTTTGGTTTTTCGCTTTTTTACCTGAAGGCGGTTACTCCACCGGGAGTGACCACCGAACATATCTATAAGGGTATTGTCCCTTATGTCCTTCTGCAACTTGCAGGCCTGCTTCTTGTTGCCCTTTTCCCAGGCTTGGTCAGTTGTTTTTTATAGGTCCATCAGTAATTTGAGTTTGGGAAAAACTGCTGCGAGAGCTTGATAGTACGGCGAAAACTGCAAGGCAGGCTGTGAAGCAGCCGGGCTCCTGATCGGCTATAAGTTGACTTCCATGTTTTGTTTGTCATAGAATTAAGCGATTATAAATATTCCTGGGAGGATATGGGGCGCAGAATGACGGGTTGAGAACCTTCTGGTTGCCCCAAAATCTGCGACTCCACCGCAGAACACTTGCCCTGCTCGATCCTCATTTATGTTGAAGGTGACGATTTGGAAATGCCTGTAAAAATAAAATTTAATCGTTCAATAATCTGCGTTGACGATGAAGAAGGCGTCCTTGATTCCTATCGGGATGTTTTGCTGTCTGACCCGGGAAAAGATCTGTTTTCAGAAATTCTGGATGGAGAAAGTCGGAGGGATGGGGATAGCTCTTCCTCTGACAGGTTGGTTGAATATACGCTTTTTCTGGCAGAGTCCGGTGAAGAGGCGATCCGTATTGTCGAGCAGGAATTAGCGCAGGGCAATCCAGTGGCAGCTGGTTTTTTTGATATGCGCATGCCCGGCGGTATGGACGGGTATGAAACCATCAAACGGATCAAAGAGATTGATCCCAGAGTTTTCTGTGCCGTTGTTACCGCCTTTTATGACAGGAATATTGACCAGATACGCCAGCTTTTTGTCGATGACCACCAAGACGAGTTGCTCTACTTCAGAAAACCTTTTTCCTCTATGGAGTTGAAACAGACCGCTTTTAATATGATCAGCGTCTGGAACCGCAAGCGAGCCGAGGAGAAGCAGTTTGAGGAACTCAGCGAAGCCTACGAAAAGCTGAAGCTGGAGATTGATGAACGGGAATGTGTTCAGCAGAATCTGGAGAAAACCCAGGAGCTGCTTACCACGGCAAAAAATGAATGGGAAGAGGCCTTTAATACGATCAATGATGCAATAACCATCCATGACCTTGATTTTAATATCCTGCGGGCCAATCTGGCCGCTGAAAAGATGTTTAAGGTGCCGATGGAGCAGTTGCTCAACCAGAAATGCTATAAGACATACCATGGATTAGACAGCCCGCCGGAGTGGTGTCTGGCAGGGAAGTTGGGGCATTCCCCGGAGTCTTCCATTAAGGAATATTTTGAGCCTCAAATCGGCAAGTATATTGAAGTAAAGGTGCTGCCCCGGCTGGATTCCAATAATACACTGATCGGCCTGATCCATGTAACCAGAGATATAGATGCCAGAAAAAGGGCGGAGGAAGAACAGGCAAGGCTGCAGGGCGAATTGATCCATGCTCAGAAAATGGAGGTTCTCGGTCGGTTGGCAGGAGGTGTGGCCCATGATTTTAATAACGTCTTAACACCAATTGTCGGGTACAGCGAATTATCCGTCATGAAGCTGCCTGCAGATAATCCCGTTAGAAAACATGTTGCCTTGATTCATGAAGCCGGCCAGCGGGCATCAGGAATTGTCAAGCAACTTCTGGCCTTCAGCAGAAAGCAGGTTCTTGAGATGAAGCCGGCATCCCTTAATTTGATTGTGGAAAATATGGCCAAGATGCTTGGTCGTCTGATCGGAGAAGATATAATTATTGAGATTCATACGGAACAACCGACCGGCAGAGTTATGGTCGACACCGTGCAGATTGAGCAGGTTCTGATGAATCTGGCTGTCAATGCCCGGGATGCCATGCCGAAGGGCGGGCATTTTTCCATTGATGTCGCAGATGTTGAAATAACTGATGAAGACGCTGCTCCGCTTGGAAGGATGGATCCTGGATCCTATGTCTTACTGCGTGTAGGCGACACCGGTTCAGGTATTCAGCCGGAACTGCTTGATAAGATTTTTGAACCGTTTTTTACAACCAAGGCGCAGGGCAAAGGAACAGGATTGGGGCTCGCTACAGTATACGGCGTCGTCAAACAGCATAACGGCTTTATATCGGTTGACAGTGAAATTGGCACCGGAACAACCTTTGCTATCTATCTTCCTGTTACAGAAGAAGATTTTGAGAACAAGGTTCTGGAAAATGATCTTCGTAAAATGCCGGGAGGCACAGAAACCGTGCTGCTGGCCGAAGATGATCAACCCAGTCTGCAGCTTATAAGTGAAACGCTGCAGGAACTTGGTTATAAAGTGCTGGAGGCTTGTGACGGTACGGAGGCCATGGAGGTCTGCGAATCATTTGCCGGTAAGATTGACGTGCTTATAACGGATGTCATCATGCCGGGTTTAAACGGCCGGGATTTGGCTGATAAACTCATCGCAGCCAGACCGGAGACGAAGATTATTTTTATGTCCGGGTATACTGATGAGTTTATTGCGCGGCATGGAATATTAGAGCCGGGAGTCATTTTTTTGCAGAAGCCTGTGATGCCCTCTCTCCTGGCTGACAAGCTGCGTGAAGTCCTTGATGAGCAGTGAGAGCCTTATAGGAATACCCCTTCTTTCAGTTGTCATGTTGGACGGGAGAGAGGACAACGTGAGGCTTCCAACCCTTCCCGACACCAAAGAGTCGTCATCGCTATGGCAACGACTGTCCACTACGAACTGGCCATTGACTCGGAAAATTTGAATTCTTTCTGCTCCTGATTCAAGGGAAGAAGAACTTGAAAGGCCGCTCCTTCTCCATATTTCTGGTTAAGTAATACAAGATCACCATGATAGCTCCTGGCCACTTTGCGGCTGAAACTTAGTCCAAGACCTGTTCCTGTTCTCCCCTTACTGGTAAAGCCCGGCTCGAAAATAGAATTTCTGTGTTCAGGCTCTATACCAATGCCGTTATCCTGGATGACCAGCTCAAGAAAATTATCACTTCGCCGGGCCAGATGAATAAGGAGCCTCTTCTCAGGGACTCTGTCTTGTTTTTCAAGAGATTGCACAGCGTTGCGGACAAGGTTGGAGACAATGGAATAGATTTCGCTATGGTCGGCTTGCAGAGGCGGAACCGAAGAAATGTTTGGCAGGACCTGGATTTTTCGTTTTCTGAGACCGTCACCCATGTCGTCCAGAACCTCATTTATCATCTTGTCAAGATGGATCGGCTCAATATGCTGCCGGCTTTTCGACATCTGGCGAAGGTTGTCAATTATTCTGACGACTCGATTTATCTGTTTATCAAGAAAATAAAAGTCTTCAAGACGTGCTTGCTGGTTCATTCTTAATGAAGTTCCTATTTTGAAGAGCATGGGGAAATCCTTGAGGAGTGTCGGTTTTTCTTTTCCAATCTGCTCAGCTGCATTTTGCAGTTCTTTTTCCAGCTTGGCCAGCAGGGTGTTGAGTTTGTCGATTACTTCGAGGGAACGGTTGGCCTGTTCAATGTTTGATTCAATACGAATAGATACAGCCGCCACCGGGTTTAACACCTCGTGGGCAACAATGCCTGACATCTGACCGACAACTGCAAGCTTTTCGTTTTGCAGCAATTGCTCCTGGGCATCTTTAATCGCCTCCATGGCTACTTCCAGTTCTTTATTCTTTCCTTTAAGCTGAAAGGTTCGCATGCTGACCTTTTCTTCCAGTTTTTCCTGGTGTTCCTGCAGTTCATGCAGTGTCTCGTCAAGTTTTATGCGCATGAGATTAAATACGGTTACCACTTCGTCAATTTCTTCATCATGGGAGCGAACAATCAATTCTTTGGAAAAATCACCATCCTTAATGCTTTTCATGCCATCAACAAGGGTTGAGAGAGGTTTGGTAAGAGAAAGGGCGCCGAAGAAGGCGGCGATCAAAACGACAACCGTAATAGCTGCAAAAAGGATAATCTGTTTCCACATAAGGGAAATCGGTGCTGCAACAACTCTGTTTATGGGAACAACAACTGCCACCTGCCACGGTCTGTCACTTTGGTCAATTTGAAAGGAGGTAAAGGCATGAAGCTGTCCGTCCCGTATCTCCACAATCTCTTCTGCCAGCTTGATGCGTTTCTGTAAATCCTCGGTGTCTCCGTATATCTGTTCGATGTGCTGCCCCAGGGAGTCCGGATTTCCCGTAAAGGCAGCAATGGTACCGTTGTAGCCTATAACCGCCATTTTCCCCTGGTTGTTGAATATGTTCATATTGTCCGCCATGGCCTGCAGAAAGGTAAGGTCGATATCAATACCAACCACTCCAACAAACTGGCCTTCAGGAATTATAGGCGACACTGTAACCGCTATCAGGTGGTTTTTGCCATTTTCATTTGTAACGATGATGGGGCCCTGCACCTGATTATGATGGGATTTGCGGCTCATTTCATACCAGATCCCCGGTTCGCCGGCTATACTGTGATAAGGGCTGATCAGTAAGGGGGACAGTGTCATTTTCCCCTGCTCGTTACGATGCCAGTACGGGGCAAATCTACCGCTCGAATCATGGCCTTCTTCATCGGCAAAACCTGAATCAAGATAGTCATAGGCCTTTTTATCCCAGCAGGTAAAAATTCCGGAAAATTTTGGATTTTCCATCAAAATACCCCGCAAAAGGTCAATAGCTTCGTAGCGTTGAAGATCCAATGGGTTATCGGAGTTTTTGACTTCGCTGAGTATCTGGCTGAGGGTATGAGATGTGTTCAGTGCAACGGCCATTTCCGCCTGAATATTTGCTGCCTGGGCACGGGCAATGGCAAGCAACTGTTCTTTGGCGTCATTCATGGCGCGTTTCTGCAGGAAATGAGCTGAATAGATGACAACCATGCTGCCTGTCAGGAGAAGACAGCAGGCGGCCAGGAGAACAATCTTGGTTTTAAGTGATTGTCTTTTCATTCTTAAGTCTAGGGAGTTAGAAGTAAAATGTTACCCGGCAATTTGATTCTTTTCGACTCCATCACTTTGACGTGTTTTTGATGGCGAGCGAAAATCGAATCAGGCACGGGGCTCTCCCTTGAGTCCTCATTGCATTTCCTGCTTGCCGGCATTTTCAGGTTACAAAGTGAAATGTATGACTGGAATAGAGAGGTGATAGGAACCGGCTGACCGTCAAAAAGATGTTTCAATATCAGACAAAAAGTTTATGTTAATGGCAGCTTGACCTTCCTTGCTGCTGATATATTTAAAAAATGGTTCCACTATGGATTTCTTGTTTTCATCATAGATTATGTAGTATGTCGCAGCGAGAGGATAGCTTCCGTTAATGAAATTTTCCCTGGTGGGTGCGGCGTTGTTGATTTTAAGGATTTTGCCGTAGCGTTCACGATAGGCGCTGAGCCCCATAAAAGTGATTGATCCAGGATTCTGAGAGATGAAGGCGCCTCTTTTTTTGGGGCCGGGAAAACGCACGGCATTGTGGCTGAGTTTCTGGAGTTCGCCGTTTATTCTGCCCACTGTCTGTTCCCGGAAGACAACATTGACGCCGCTTTGAATTGAATCATCCTGATAGGTCAGTTTCACCTCAAGGTCATCTCCGCCAACATCCTTCCAGTTGGTTATTTTTCCTGAAAATATATCAGTCAGTTGGTTTTTTGTCAGGTTATCCATTTTGTTTTGAAGGTTTATAACCACGACAACAGGATCCCTGGCAATACGCACTGAGTGCCAGTCTTTTACCTGTTGTGGGGCAAGATTATTGCTTTTAGCTAGGTTTTCATGGGGTTGGCAGGTAAAAGCAAAATCGATGTCACCTGCCACCAAAAGTTTTACGGCCACTCGGTTGCCGGTCCTTTTGGGAAGAATTTTCGTGTTTGTTTTTAGCCTGTAAGCTTCTTCCAGGTCTTTCATCAGGAAATAGGCTGTTTTACAACCGGCGGTCAGAATTTCCTTTTCAGAATGATTCCGGGCAATGGCAGAGATTGCTGGAAATCCTCCAAGGACCATGGTGACAAGCCCGGAAAGAAGCAGTTTGAAAATGATATCTGTACACTTTAATTTCATAAAGCTTTCTTCCTCATGTTTATAAGTGCAGGCCGTATTTAGAATAACGAGAGGGAATCGTTTCTGCCTGAATTTTTTTCTGGATATAATATGGATTATCTTTTGAATATATGATTGCCACTCATCTTCAGTCTTTTTATACGTCATTCCCGCGAAAGCGGGAATCTAGGCGGACGAGCCAACTATTCTGGATTCCCGCTTTCGCGGGAATGACTTTTGTATAGACAGTATTTTTTGAATTATTTATGCAATACAGTACCTGCTGCAAGATTGGCTGAGTTTCAATGGTAATCACATTCGAAAATGACTGCACGTTACAATTATGTCTGTAATCACAGAGTGGTGTCAAGTGGATTATAGTGCCAAAGAAAGAGATAGGAGTATGCTATTTCAGGTGTGTTGTCGGGCATTGTTTTTTATAATTTTGTATTCTGAATCTTGGCAATATCGCAAAAAACTCTGAAACTGACCATCCGCCAAAGTAATATCAACAAGTTACATCCGTGTCGGCGGCGGTTGAGCGTTTTTTTGCGAAACCGTCAATATTTTCCTTATAATTTTTTGTTGGCGGATTTTTTTCTGATGATTTATAGAGGAAGGAATGTTTTATCCTTCAATGTGGTACATGGAGGCTTGGGGAAAGAGACAAAGAAAATGATGAAAACAGTACTCAAATAGAGATGCTGCTGTTTTGGGTGCTGCAAGAAAATGAAATAAAAAGGGGAAATGATGAAAGTGATTCAAATGATTAAAGCAAATAATCAGAACAGCTCCGCCCTTGGAAACAACGTGTCAGACGGAAGGCTGACCGAGCGCTATTCTGTTGAGGAGATCGGAGGGGATGCCCGGGCAGTGCTCAACGTTCGAAACCTGTCTATGGACAGTATTGATGCAATGATTTTGAACGTCAGCGAGACGGGGATGGGAATAGCCACCCGTAATGAGCTTCTCCTTGGTCAAATGGTGGATGTTTCCAGCAAAATAAATGCTGAAATACCGGATATGGCTGTTGTCATGTGGGCGAAAAAAGAGGAAGACGAATACAGGGCCGGCTTGAAATTTTTAAGAGCCGAATAGTAGCGGCTCCCAAAATACTTTGCCCATTAGGAGGCGTCCAGTACCTTGCGGATCAGCTTTGAGATCGTGCTTTTTGTCAGCGGTTTTAAAGCAAACTCTTTTATGCCAAGAGCTTTAGCCGAATTTTCGTTAATCAAAGTACTGAACCCGGTGCAGAGAATAATGGGAATATCTGGTTTTATCCGCATGATGCGCTCTGCAAGTTCGGAGCCGGTCATCCAGGGCATGGTCTGATCTGTTATGACAAGGTCAAACTGGTCAGGCGCATGCTGGAATGTTTCAAGTGCCTCCAGGCTGCTCGATTTTGCAGTCACACGGTAGCCCAATCTCTCAAGCATGTTTTTACCCATTTCAGCTAAGATGGCTTCGTCATCCACAAGCAGAATCCGTTCGTTGCCCTTTAAAATATTTTCAGGCTCTTTTACCTCCGACAAGGCCTCCATGGTAATTACCGGGAAATAAACATGAAAGGTCGCTCCTTCTCCCAATTGGCTTTCGACTGTAACTGCTCCGCCATATTCCGATATTATCCCATGAATGATTGCCAGCCCCATACCCGTGCCTTTACCGATTTCCTTGGTGGTAAAGTATGGATCAAATATCTTGCCAATGGCATCCGGCGCTATGCCGATTCCTGTATCAGCGACGGTCAGTTCGACATATTCCCCCAGGGGAATATGCAATTGCATTTTTTGATCATCAGGTCCTATAGCAGTTGTTTTCAGGGAAATAGAGAGCGCTCCTCCTGTTTTTTCCATGGCATGAGCGGCATTCGTGCAGAGATTCATCAAAACCTGATGAATCTGCGTCGGGTCGGCCAGTATTGATCCGCATTTCGGATCAATGTTCTCCATTATGCTTATCGTTGTCGGAATCGAAGACCTGAGCATCTTCAATCCTTCTTTTATAAGTGGTTGGAGCTTCATGGGGATGCGTTCAATCTCTGTCTTTCGGCTGAAAGCGAGAATCTGTTTTACCAGGTCCTTGGCTTTATTTGCGGCAAGAAGAATTTTGTCAATGTCCTTCTGGAATTGTGTTCCCTGGGGGGCATCCTCTTTGGCCATGTCGGCATAGCCAAGTATTGTCCCCAGGATATTATTGAAATCATGGGCTATGCCGCCGGCCAATGTGCCGATGGCCTCCATTTTCTGTAACTGTTGCCACTGCTCTTCCAGGGTTTTATACTCCAGGGAAAGTTTTTTCTGCTCTGTGATATCATGCATGAAACCAACGAGCCTCTTGGCGCCGGCGTCATCGGTAACAACGGAAACAATATCTCTGATCCATCTGTAAGAACCATCCATGTGTATAGCGCGATAGGTGAAATCATGATCATTCCCTTTCTTTGTCTCAGTTTCACAAAATTGAACGGCTTCATCTCTGTCTTCAGGGTGCAACCTGTCTTTCCAGCAGTCGAGGTCAACCCATGATTCGGTGGGGTAGCCCAGAACCTGCTCGATCTGTTTTCCCATATAGGTGAATTTGCCGCTGCCGAGGTCAAGTTCCCATGGAACTGTTGATGTTGATTCCAGCAGGTTCCGAAATTTCTTTTCACTTTCACGCAGGGCGGATTCTGCTTTTTTAAGTTCTGTTATATCTTGTGTGAATCCAAAGGAGTGGATTGTTTCACCTTTTTCATCGACAATATCTTCAGATTTTTCAAGCACGACCCTGACTTCTCCATCTGGCTTAATAATTCTGTGGATACACTCGTAGGGCAGATGGTTTTGTATGGCCCGGGTATATGTTTTATCCAGTCTCTCTCTGTCTTCAGGATGAACTGCGTCAAGAAATGCCTCATAGGTTGCCCCGAACTCCTGCGGTGATTTGCCGAATATCCGGTACTCCTCTTCTGACCAGGTGAGAATGTTGTTCTTTATGTCTAAGTGCCAACTGCCCAACTGTGCGATTTCCTGGGATTTTTTGAGTATTCTTTCACTGATTTTTAATTTCTCTTCAGCATTTTTACGGCTGATAATAATTTGTGCGTTTGCGAGAAAAGATTCCAGTTGCCGCACATCATCTTCATCATAGGGTTCTTTTTTATTGGCAACAGCCCCGACCGCAACAATTTTTCCGGAAGTGATCACTGGAATAGACAAAACTCTGGTAAGCGCCACATGACCTTCAGGGATGCCTTTTTTATTTTCACATGATTCCTTGTAATCATTCAGGATGAATGGTTTTCTGTTCCGAACGGCATTGCTCCAGATTCCCGACTTCTCAATGGCAAAAACAAGAGGTTTGGCATGCATAGCACAATCTCTCATGGCTGAATTTGACCAGCTGAAGATGTTCATTTCGTTTTCCGCATCATTCAAAAAACCATAAAAGCCATACTGACTGTCCGTCATTGCCACAATTTCATGGAGGATGTTGTCGTAGATAGTTGTGAGGTCGACATCCTGCAAGCTGGAAATTTTCCATAAGGCCTCCAGCCTTTTTTGCAAAAGAGCTTTCTGCTTTTCTGCTTCCTTGCGGGCGGTTATGTCCTGGGTCGTGCCGATAAGTTCGGTCACTTTCCCCTGGTTATCCTTAACGGGCTGGCAGATGGAGTTGACCCAGCCCATTGCGCCGTTCGGGTAAATTACTCTCAGTTCCAGGTTGTAGCCGATTCCTTTGGTAAGGGCCGTCGTCACTGCCGCGTCAAACGCATCCCTGTCCTCCGGGTGGATTATATTCTTATGTTCATCGTAATGCGGCGCCTCAGGTTGAGGGGCCATGCCGAAAACATGAAACATCTCATCAGTCCAACGCGGTTGGCGGGTAACAGGATCATACCACCAGCTGCCGACCCTTGCGGCCCCCTGCGCCCTTTGTAAAGTTGCCTTCCCGTCTCGCAGCTCTTTTTCCACCTGCTTGCGTTCTTCGATTTCTGCCCTTAATTTCCTGGTTCTCTTTTGCACTTCGCGGTTCAGGTACCATATCCCGGCAAAGGCCATGAAAAAAAGAAGCGGCAGGAGAATGGAAAGCACATATTTAATGACCGTTGCCAGGGAGACGGGAGGTTGTGGAAGGATGGGGGCAAACCATTTATGATACAGATTCTCATACGTTCCATCCGCAAAAACAATAGCCAGCCCATAATTTAAGAGGGCAAGTAATTCTTTATCCCCTTCCTGCACGGCAAAACAGAATTGCTGGTCAAAATTTGACAGCTTCATGCTACGAGGTTTCAGGTCCTCTTGGCTATTTGCGGAAACACTGACAATATTAGTAATGCCAAGTTGTTTGATGAGTTGCAGGCCCATGAGGTACTGGCATAATACCGCATCATGCTTTCCTGAAGAGAGCAGTTTCATTGCCTCCCCAAAGGTGTCGGTCAGGATCAGTTTTGCCTGGAGTTTCCGGTTGACTGCATACTCATGGGCAGAATCGTCGCGCATGACCAGAACTTCTCTGCCTTTCAGGTCAGCCTCGGTGCGAATGGAGTTTTCCCCTTTACGGACAAAGATTGCCCCGTGCATCTGCAGGTAGGGAACCGTAAAATCGAAAACCTTGTCCCGGTCCGGGCTATACGCAACCAGCGGCAGAACGTCAAGACGTCCCTGGGCAAGCTTTTCTTTGATTTCATGCCAGGGGCCGACTGATATATTTACTTTGATGTCAGCAGCATCAGCAACAGCTTGCAACAGTTCAACGGAGAAACCATCAGCCGTTCCGTCCGCCTGCACTATGGCAAAAGGCGGATAGTCCAATTCACTGGCGGATTGAAGAATAGGGGGTTGAGTGTGGGGCTCAGCTGCGTGAACTGAATTACAAAAAAAGCAGAGAAGGGGGACAATGAGACTAAGTTGAAGAAGAAGAGGTATCCTTTTGACAGCGGCATCTTTTGTTTGATATGCTTTATCGTTGAAATGTTTATGAAAGAGATGAGGAAAGGACGTCTGATTCTGATAAAGCATTTTTAAATCATCTCCATGTAATTCATAAGCGCCATGGTCTCTATATCTTATTATACTTAGGGAAGTAGAGACGGCCTGTTTTCTTGCAGTCTCTATTTGACTGATAGATTGATTATAGATGATCTCATGGAAGTTTCATTTCTGTCAAGGAGAAGATATAAAAGAAACGGCATGCGGCAAAGCCGCACGGAAGATTGTTGTTTGTTGAGTTATGGGCCTCTGTTTTTAATAGCGACATGCCTCCGAAAACATGAAGGGTGAGATACTGTGGAAGAAAAAATCCTCCTCGTTGATGATGACAATGAGCATCTTGAGATGATGGAGAGGTGTTTACAGCGTTTGGAAATGAATACGGCTTCAGCCAATGGCGGAGCGCATGCTATTGAAATTTTAAAGAAGGACTCTTTCGGCATTGTTGTTTCCGATATTGAAATGCCTGACATTGATGGGGTTGGAGTTCTCCAGTTTATAAAGGAACATGCCCCGGCAACAGATGTGATTCTGATCACGGGATATACGAATAAATACAGCTTTACGGATGTTATCAAAAAGGGCGCGACTGATTATCTTGAAAAACCGTTCACGCGGGATGCGCTTGAGGCCAAAGTTCGTCGGATTTTCAGGGAAAGAGATGAAATTTCCCGCCGGAAGCAAATAGAAGAAATCCTGAAAAGGAAATCCAGACAGTTGGAGAAAAGGGTCAAAGAGCTCCATTGCCTTTATGAGATTTCAATGCTTATTGACCGGAATGAGCATGATTTGGAAGAAGTCTTTCGCGGGGTGTTAAAGCTGATTCCCCCTTCCCTGCAATACCCGGAGTTAACTGTGGCCCGTATTGTCTACCAGGGAAAAGAGTATCTTTCTGCAAATTTCCAGGAAACACAGTGGCGACTGAGTCAATACATGGAAATTGGTGATCATGAAGCCGGGTTAATAGAGGTCTCCTATTTAGAAAATCCGGGGGATGATTTTGAAGGGCCTTTTCTGAAAGAGGAGAGGGATTTTATAAATGAAATTGCAGACAAGATCAGCCGATTTCAGCAGAGATTCAACACCGCTGAAAAGTTGCGTGAAATTACGGAACAGTTGCGCCTTTCGCATCGAGATCTTGAAAAAAAGGTCTTTCGCAGAACCAAAGATTTGCATGATTCCCAATCCGAGCTGCTCTCCGTATTCGAAAGCGTACCCGATGGTATTATCTCTGTTGACACCTCCCTTGTTGTGCTGCATAAGAATAATAGGTGTATGTCCGATCTCACCGTTGAGAGAGGAAAAGTTTTTCAACCTGGTGCTTCCAAATTCCAACAGGAGTGTCATCGGATTTTGTCCCATACCTTGAACAAACAGGAACCTGTCAAGGACTACCGATTAGAATTCCAAAAAGGCGAAAGCAGCCATAAGGCTTTTCTGGTAGGCACATCCTGCTTGACCAGTAAGGCCGGTGAATTTAAAGGGGTTCTCCTGATAATCCATGATATTACCCAGGTTGCTGTTCTGGAGGGGCAACTCCGCGAGAGGAGGCAGTTCCGTCAGATAGTCGGCGAAAGCCGGAAAATGCAGGAGGTTTTTCAACGCATCAGGCAAGTTGCTTCGGTAGATACAACGGTGCTTATTACAGGGGAATCCGGTGTTGGCAAGGAACTCATTGTGGATACTCTTCATGCTCAAGGGGACAGGGCCTCAAAAAATCTGGTCAAAGTCAATTGCTCCGCCCTGCCGGAAAACCTGCTGGAATGTGAATTATTCGGCCATGTCAAGGGGGCATTCACCGGAGCATCAAAAGATCGAGCCGGTCGTATCCAGTTGGCGGAAGGCGGTATATTGTTTCTCGATGAGATTGGAGACATTTCTTTACGGCTGCAGTTGCAACTGCTGCGGTTTCTTGAATCCAAGGAATTTGAAAGAGTTGGGGAGTCACAAAAAAGAACGGCTGATGTGCGCGTTTTTGCCGCCACCAATGCCGATCTTTTAGAGAAAGTAGGGGATGGTTCTTTTAGAGAGGATTTGTATTACAGATTAAAAGTAATGGTCATCCATGTCCCGCCGCTGAGGGAACGGCGGGAGGATATTCCTTTTCTGATTGACAGTTTTCTTGCCTATTTTAATTCGAAGTTCAAGAAGCAGATTTCAGGGGTTTCCCGCGACGCCGTTGATGCGCTCATGGTTCATGAATGGCGCGGAAATATCAGAGAACTCAAACACGCCTTTGAGCACGCCTTTTTATTGTGCCGCGGTACCATACTGGAATTGCGGGACTTCCCCAAAGAGATGATTACCCGGCAGGCCGAAATATCTACCGTGCAGCAACCGGCCAGGACCTTGACCCGGGAGGTTTTGCTCCGGGCGCTTAACGATACTCGGTGGCACAGAACGGAAACAGCCCGGCTTCTTAAAATAAGTCGGGCAACGCTTTATAACAAGCTCAAGGAATTTGGCCTCACCGGCAACAATTCCTGACACCTCTCCTTTTTCTCATCTTTCATAGCATTGTTGTACAAAATAGACATTCCGTCTAATTTGCACTCTGTCTAAATTAGACGTTTGGCCTGTCCTGTGGTTTGCGGCGTTTTAATTTCTGTCATTCTATGTTGTTGTTTCTTCGCATGTATTTCTTTGTGTTGGTTTGCTCCTTTTTCTGGCATGAAACCTGCCATTGTATCTCAGAAAATATCTTTTCCCATATTCAACATAACCGGGACATAGACATGGCTCTTGTTAACATAGATCGTCTTGCATTTGAGAAAGTTTTTGCGCAATCCGGCAACTTCATTCTTTTCTGTTTCCAAAATCCGGCAACACTGGATGATGATTTTATGAAAACAGTAGAAAAGGTCACAAGCGAATTTTCCCTGACAAAATTTCAGAGCTATCTCGTCTGTGAAGATGATTTTGATTTTTTTCAGGATACCTTCAATTTTCTGGGGACGCCTGTCTATATTCTTTGTCGGGGCGGGACGGAAAAAGACAGACTTTTGGGCAGAGTCTCTGAAGAGACACTCCGCCAATTTATTTCAAGAAATGTAAACGGCGCAACGGATACGTTGAAAGCAACGGAGTGAGTTTGGTTTTATAAGGTGATTTCAGATTGTTCAATAGAGGAGGAGAAGCAATGACGGAAAACAGCAAGATCAGATTGGATGAAGATGACGACCTGTACGATGATGACGAGGATACCCAAAAAGACAAATACCTCACCTTTCGTCTGGCTGGGGAAGATTACGGCATTGATATTGCCTTTGTCACAGAGATCATCGGCATCCAGAAAATAACAGAGGTCCCTGATATGCCGGAATTTATTCGTGGAGTAATCAATCTGCGGGGTAAAGTCATCCCTGTTATGGATGTCAGGCTAAGGTTCAAGCTCGCCCCCCGTGACTATGACGAACGTACCTGTATTGTCGTTGTGGATATAGAAGACAATGCTGTCGGGTTGGTTGTTGATGAGGTGAGCGAGGTAGCGGATATTCCGGAGAGCCAGGTCGAATCCCCCCCGCAATCAGGAAGAGGCAAGTCAAGCCGCTACCTGAAAGGCATGGGCAAGATTGATGAAGAGGTTAAAATTCTGCTCAACGTGGATAAGCTTCTCTATGAAGAGGAGATGGAAGCGATTCTCGAAGCAACGAATAACTAACTTTATTGTTATAAAAATACAGCCAAGGAGAAAATCCAATGAAAATGAATCTGGGCATGAAAATAGGAGCAGGATTCGGTGCATTAATTTTGATCGCCTGCGTTCTGGGGGTGCTTGCGATATATAATATGAAAAATATCAGCACGCTCTCAACTATGCTGCAAAAAGAATATGTTCCCGAGGTCGATGTTGCCAATAATATTGAGCGCTATTCTTTGCTGACCATGTTTAACATGCGTGGCTACGGATATACCGAAGAAAAGAAATTTTTAAATGGTGGAAAGGAAAATCTGGCAGAGGTTCAAAAGTTTATAGAAGAGGCGAAGACACTGGCGGATAATTCCTCCAACTTAGTCAAATTGAAAGGACAGATTGAAGCAGTTGATAAAGAAGTATCTAACTATGGAAAGCTGGTCGATGAGACCGTGGCTGTGAATGCAAAATTGGATGAGAACAGGAAAATTCTTGACAGTTCAGCAAAACAATACATGCAAAACTGCAACGATTTTCTTGCCGGCCAGAATAAGAAAATGGAGGCAGATATAAAAGCCGGCAAAAGCGAGGCTGAGCTTGATGAACGAATGCAAAAAATTACCATAGTCAATGACATTATTGATATCGGCAATGCGACTCGTTTGGCGGCATGGCGTTCACAGGCGGAAAGATCTCCAGAAATTATCCAGGATGCCCAGGGAAATTTTGACAAAATGACTGGTATGTTCAAAAAGCTCCGCCAGATCACTCGCAGCGCAGATGACATCAAAAGAATAGATGAAACAGAAGAAGCTGCCGGAGATTACAAAAAAGCCATGAATGATCTGCTTGAAAACTGGCTGCATCTCCAGGAAATTGCTAAAGAACGTGTCGATGTAGCAGAAAAAGTCCTCGGAGCAGCTCAGTTGACCGCAAAAGCAGGCATGGAAGGAACTGAGGAAATTGCCGGAACAGCGGTTTCCTCCCTGCAAACAGCCTCAACTATTATGATTACCGGTCTTATCGGTGCCTTGATCCTGGGAGCAGTGATCGCCTTTTTCATTACCCGTTCTATTACCCGACCAATTGGCCAAACTGTTCAGATGCTCAATGAAATGGGGAAAGGCAGACTCGGAAAACGGCTTAAAATGGATCGAGACGATGAAATCGGCCAGATGGCAAAAACCATGGATGAATTTGCAGACACACTGCAGAACCAGGTTGTTGCTGCTCTGCAGAAATTGGCGGAAGGAGATCTCACCTTTGAGGCCAAACCCCATGACGATCAGGATGTGATCGGCAATGCCCTTTTAAAAACAGGCCAGGATTTGAACCGGCTGGTTAATGAAATTAATGCCGCCACTGAGCAAATCGCATCAGGATCAGGCCAGGTTTCTGATTCAAGCCAGTCACTTTCCCAGGGAGCCACGGAGCAGGCCGCCTCTTTAGAGCAGATAACCTCATCCATGACCGAAATGGGCTCCCAGACCAAGACCAATGCCGAAAATGCAGGCCAGGCGAATCAACTGGCAGGAGGCGCCCGTGAATCTGCGGAAACAGGGAACACGCAGATGGGAAAAATGGTTGAAGCCATGGGAGAAATTAACGAGGCGGGCCAGAATATTTCCAAGATTATTAAGGTAATTGATGAAATAGCCTTCCAGACCAATCTGCTGGCCCTCAATGCTGCTGTTGAGGCGGCAAGGGCCGGACGTCACGGCAAGGGTTTTGCCGTGGTTGCCGAAGAAGTGCGAAATCTTGCGGCCAGGAGCGCAAAGGCTGCCAAAGAAACAGCGGAGCTTATTGAAGGGTCGGTTCAAAAAACGACAAATGGTACGGAAATCGCCAACCGGACCGCTGAATCGCTGACTGAAATAGTAGGCTCCGTTACCAAGGTCACTGACTTAATAGCTGAAATTGCGGCAGCATCAAATGAGCAGGCCGAGGGAATTACCCAGGTCAACCAGGGACTCGGTCAAATTGATCAGGTAACCCAGGCAAACACGGCAAGTGCGGAAGAGGGAGCCGCGGCGGCTGAAGAGCTCTCCAGCCAGGCTGAACACATGAAGTCGCTAATGGCACAATTTAAAGTGAAAGGGGGGACGATGATGTCCCCGGCAGCACACAGGTCTTTGCCTGAGGCGACAAAGGCCGTTTCTCCCAATGAAAGTGATTGGGGACGACACGCTGATGATAATTCACATTCTACTCCAAGCGAAATGATAGCCCTGGATGATAGGGAGTTCGGCAAGTATTGATGGTGACGGAATGAATCAGGGGGGGCGGAAAAGATGCAGAATGACAGGAGTTTCACTTGTCTTCCAAGAGTCGCCCCCTGGTTGTTGTTTTGTTTGTAACAAATTGGAATCAAGGGAAAAATGTGGCGAACCCCAAAAATTTGGAGAAGTACAGGACGGAAACATGAAAAAATTATTAATAGTTGAAGATGAAATTGTGAGTCGGCTTCTTCTAACGGAGATGCTTCAACGTCATTTTGAGATATGCCACACAGCTGTGAACGGTCGTGAGGCTGTTGACTCCTATCTTCATTCTCTTGAAGAGCATGAACCGTACGACCTTATCTGTCTTGATATCATGATGCCGGAAATGGACGGTCAGGCAGCCCTGGAAGAGATCAGAAAGATTGAGAAAGAAAGAGGTATTGGCGGCAATGACATGGTGAAGGTGTTGATGGTTACTGCCTTGAGCGGTGCCAAAGACATAATGGGCGCCTTCATGAAAGGGGCTTGCGAGGGGTATTTGACCAAACCGATTTCTCCGGAAAAACTGGAGGAATACTTGAAAAAATTCGGACTTCATAAATCGATTACAGGTTGAAAGTTGTCGATCTCCTAAAAAGGCTTCAAACGAGCCGGAGTAACACGATAAATCGACAAATTAAGGAGCCTGAACCAGGTGAAATCGAATTTTGTAAGATTTCATCAAATATAAAATTTAAAAAAGACTTGTGGCGCTGGATGCTTTCTAAACATTACTACACCAATAAGATATTATCATGATAGAAAAAATAGATGCCGGCCAGCTTGAAATCATAATGGAATTCATTACGGAAGCCAGGGAGCTTATTGATGAAGTTGAGCCTGATATTCTGATTCTGGAAGATAAAACAGGCGATGATCCTGACCAGGAACTCTCCCGTGAAACAGTAGATGATCTCAACGCCATATTCCGCTTGTTTCACTCCATGAAAGGCGGGGCTGGTTTTTTAGGATTCAACAATGTCGTTGAGTCCACCCATACAGCGGAGAATCTCCTTGATAAGTTAAGGACCGGGACCATAAATCTGACTTCAAACCATGTAGACCTCTTGTGCAAATCCTGTGATTTTACTAAAGAAGCATTGGATTATATAGAGGAAAATTACAATGACGAGGGCATGGCAGAGGCATCCCGGGAGTTAGTAAGGCTTTTTACTGAGGATGTGAGTCCGGGGAATTCCGCAACCAAAGGGCAGAAATCATCTCAACCTAAAGAAATTAATGAAGAACCATCTGTCGCCAAGGTCGATCCTTCTCCTGAAATCAACCTTGATATGGACATGGCGGATCTTGTCAACCCGGAAATACGGCAGAAATTTCTTGAAGAGTCTGACGATTTGCTGCAGGAAGTTGAAAGTGATCTTTTAAAGCTGTCTGAAAACCAGCAGGATAGCGAATCCATAGAAAAACTTTTTCGTAATTTTCATAGTTTTAAAGGAAACTGCGGGTTTTTAGGGTTTTCCGATCTGGAAAAATTAGGCCATATGGCTGAGACTCTTCTTGACGCATTAAAAACAGGGGCCAGCAAAGAAGGGGAAAGGATAGCCGATCTGCTCCTGGAGTTGATCGATGTCTTCAAAAATTCCTTGGAAGATATTGTTAAGGGAAATAACGGCAAAATCGAAGGACTGGAACTCTATCTTGAGGTGATGAACAATCTTCTGCCCCGAAATCTGCAGATTGAGATCAAAGGATCATCATCCAGGATAGGGGATATTCTGGTCCGGCAGGGGGCTGTTAAAGAGGAAGATGTTCAAGACGCCCTTGAGGCCCAGCAGAAGCCCCTTGGCGAAATATTGGTGGAAAAAGGAAAAGTTTCTGCTGACAAGCTGGACAAGGCTTTGAAGGTCCAGGAAAAACTTCGGGAGCCTACCCAGAAGTCGCCTATAGAGAGACGGTCCGTCAAAAGGCAGGATATCCGGGTGGATATTGATAAATTGGATAACCTTATCACCCTGATCGGCGAAATGGTCATTGCCGAAAATATGGTAATCCATAATCCGGATCTGCAACATCTTGACGTGGAACTGGAGAGTTTCAATAAAGCGGGACAGCATATGTCCAAAATTGTCCGCGAACTCCAGGAAATGGCAATGACCATCAGGATGGTGCCGATTTCAGGACTTTTCCGGCGAATGATCAGGCTGGTGCATGATTTGTCCCGGAAATCAGGGAAAAAAGTCGAGTTAAAACTTGACGGTGAAAACACCGAAGTTGACAAGACAGTCATAGAAAAGATCAGCGATCCGCTGGTCCATCTGATCCGGAATTCCATGGACCACGGGTTGGAGCCCAACGAACAGCGGAAAGACATTGGGAAACCGGAAATCGGCACCATCAGTCTGACTGCTTCCCATGAAGAAGGGGATGTCCTTATCACAATTGTTGACGACGGTCGCGGCCTGGACCGCAAAAAGCTCATTGCCAAGGGTATTGAAAAAGGCATAGTCAAGGGTGACGGGTCGCAACTCAGTGACAAGGAGGCCATGCAACTCATTTTTCAGCCCGGATTTTCCACGGCGGAAAAAGTCACTGATATCTCCGGTCGCGGCGTAGGCATGGATGTGGTTCGGCAGAATCTTGAGTCGATTAAGGGAAGGATAGATATCCACAGCGAACCGGGGCAAGGCACGACCATTACTCTGCGTATCCCTTTAACCCTGGCTATAATCGACGGCATGCTGATCCGAACCGGTCATGCCCACTACATCCTGCCGATTCTGTCAATCCGTGAATCGTTCCAGCCTTCCATGGAGGCCATTACCGTTACTCCGGACGGCCAGGAGATGGTCAAAGTCAGGGAGGATCTGCTGCCGGTTGTTAGGCTCCACGGAATGCACAATATCGTCCCCGATTATGAAGATTTATCCAAAGGCATTCTCATTGTCCTTGAGGGACGCATCGGCAGCAATATCTGTCTTTTTGTCGATGAGCTCATGGGGCAGCAACAGACGGTCATTAAGGGGTTGTCCGAATATATTAACCATACGGGAGAGGTGAGTGGTGTGTCCGGATGCACTATACTCGGCAACGGGGAAGTATGCCTGATTCTTGACGTCAATTCCATAGAAGAGAGCGTGGCAAAAGAGTAATTATCTCCCGCTTGAAATAAGGAAATTCAGCATCGGGTAAAGGACGCATCTCCTGTGAAAAAAAGTGAAAGTGAAAATTGCTTTAGGGTTCTTGTTGTTGATGATGACAGCGAATATCGTGAGATTGTTGCCCGATGGGTGACCTCGATGGGATATCACTGTGAAACGGCTGAAGACGGCCAAATGGGTGCTGATTATCTCCGAAATGCATCCTGCGATCTGGTGCTGACCGACATGGTGATGCCCAATATGGACGGAATGCAGTTCCTGAAACATATCAAGGAAAGATATGACGACACAAGTGTCATTGTCCTAACCGGATACAGCAAAGAGTATTCATTCAGAGATGTCATCCAGGCCGGAGCAGTCGATTTTATCGAAAAGCCGTTCCGTAAAGAGGTGCTGGAGGCTAAAATTGCACGTGTCATTCATGAAAAGACCCTGAGGGATTCATATCGGGAAGAAATGATGACAAAGCAGGTACTGATTGACCTGTTAAATATCTCTATTAAAAACAAAAAATTGGAAGATGTTTTACGTGAGTTTCTTGTCTTTATCACAAAATTTCCCTGGCTTAAACTGGAGCCCAAAGGCGCTGTTTTTCTTGTTAGCGAGAATGAGAAAGACATGCTGGAACTCAAGGCCCATCATAATTTTGAAGCACCACTCCAGACGATTTGTTCCAGGGTTCCCATTGGCCGATGCTTATGCGGACGGGCAGGCCTTGCCTGCGAGATTGTGTTTGCCGACCAGTTAGACAGTTTACATGAAAATAGATTTGAAGGCATACAGAACCACGGGCATTATTGTGTACCGATTTCCCTGACCGGCAATAAGCTGATGGGGGTTTTTACCCTTGATATAAAGGCCGGGACAGAGCGCAATGAGAAGGTGGAAACCGTACTCAAAGCCTCGGCAAAAACATTGGCCCAAATTATTAACAGCAAACAGGATGAAGCGACTATCGCCGCACAAGAACAGCGATTTCGTGCCATGACCGATAATATGCTGGATGCCATAATCATGATGGACAACCATGGCCGTATTTCATTCTGGAACCCTGCGGCTGAAAAAATGTTCGGCTATTCGTCCGAAGAAGTTCTGGGGCGGGATCTCCACGCAATAATTGCTCCTGAGAGATACCGGTTTCAATATGAGGCAGCCTTGAAAAAATTTAGTGCTTCAGGCCGTGGCAATGCCATTGGCAAAACAATTGAAATTGTCGGCCGGTGCAAGAGCGGCAAAGAGATTCCGTTAGAACTCTCCCTTTCCACGTTGAAGGTCAAAGGGACTTGGCAGGCGGTTGGAATTGTTCGCAACATATCGGCACGTAAGGAGTTGGAAAAAGAACAAGAAAGGCTTCAGAAACAGTTAAGGCAATCTCAGAAAATGCAGGCAGTTGGTACTCTGGCCGGTGGCATTGCCCATGATTTCAACAACATTCTTGGATCGATAATCGGCTTTACTGATATGGCCATGGCTGATGTTCCACAAGAAAGTCAGATGTACAGGGACCTTCGCCATATTCTGGCTGCAGGAAACAGGGCAAAAGAGCTCGTGGGCCAGATTCTTACTTTCAGCCGCCAGAAAGAAGAAGAATTCGTCTCCGTAAAAATACAGAGGCTTCTAAAAGAAGCAATAACCCTGCTGCAGTCTTCTCTGCCGGAAAATATTAAGATTCAACATGACATAGATGATGAGTGCAATTGCATACTGGCTGACCCTGGCCAGATTCATCAAGTCATAATGAACCTCTGCACCAATGCATGCCATGCCATGGGGGAAAAGGAAGGTATTCTCCGTATTGGGCTGCAAGAGGTTTATGTTGACGAAAAGGAGAGAGGGCATGCAACTGAACTAAAGAGCGGCCTCTATGTCAGGATGTCTATTGCCGACACGGGTACCGGCATGGAGAGTGACGTCGTAGACCGTATATTTGAGCCGTTTTTTACGACGAAACGCCTGGGGGAGGGGACGGGAATGGGGTTGTCCCTGGTGCATGGCATTATTGCCGAACTCGGGGGCAGAGTGGATGTGAAAAGTAAAACTGGCCAAGGAAGTTTGTTTGAAGTGTATATCCCGGCTTTTTTTGAATGTGAAGAACGGGAGCAAAATGAAGAGAGCAGTGCTTGACCTGGCAAGAGAGGCTTTTGGGCTCAAACCTGAGATGACAAGCATTGTTGTACCAGAAAGGCTGATTCAAAGACAACCGAGCATGTTTTCAAGATTGGTATAGAAAAAATTGTCACCAAACCAATGTCCTCCCATGGAATTGTCCAGGAAAAGAGGGTGGTTCGGCAAAGGAGTTTGTCGCATGGATTTGCATTCAGAGAATATACTCTTCGTTGATGATGATGAGTCACTGCGGGGATTGGTCAGGAGTATACTTACTCGCGAAGGCTATTCCTGCAAAACGGCAACATGCGTCAAGGAAGCCCTCAATATACTTAAAATGGAAAAATTTTCTCTCCTGATAAGTGATATCAAAATGCCTGGCAAATCCGGAATGGATCTTCTCGATGAGGTTAATGAAACGTACAAGGATATGGCCGTTATCATGGCGACAGGGGTTAATGACCGCACTGTCGCTGTTCGCAGTCTCCACATGGGTGCGTTTGGATACGTTACCAAACCGTTTGACAGAAATGAACTTATCATCAACGTCATCAATGCCTTAAGGCGTCGCAAACTGGAAATAGAAAGCCGCATGCATAATGAGGAACTTGAGGCCCTCGTATTTTCACGCACAGAGGAATTGCGGTTTTCAAGGGAGGAAACGATTCATAAACTGGCCAGGGCGGGAGAGTTCAGGGACAACGAGACAGCACATCATACTGTCAGAATGGGGCACTATTGTGAAATTCTTGCCCAGAGCGCCGGCCAGTCACATGAGTTTTGTCAAAAGTTGAAAATTGCCGCCCAGTTGCATGATGTGGGAAAAATAGGAATTTCAGACACTATCCTTTTAAAGCCGGGAAGGCTGACCAAGAGTGAGTTTGAAGAAATAAAAAAGCATGCGGAAATCGGCTACAGAATCCTGGGAGGGTCAAGGTCTGAGGTCCTTAACCTTGGAGCGGTTGTCGCATTGACCCACCATGAAAAATTCAACGGCTCTGGGTATCCAGAGGGAATTCAAGGGGATGCCATCCCTCTTGCCGGCAGGATCTGTGCTGTATGCGATGTCTTTGACGCTCTGACGTCAAAAAGGGTTTATAAGGATGCAATGGCTGTGGAAGAAGCTCTTGGAATTCTTAAAAAAGAGAAGAATGAACATTTTGACCCGGAACTTGTTGATCTGTTCCTGAAAGAGATTGAGAAAATTCTGGGTGTAAAAGCGAAGTTTGTGGACGCATCAAATATTTTCGGAAAAGGCCCTGATAATTTTTTAAACAGGAATGACTTGCATGAGAAACGAAATAGTTCTTGTTGTTGATGACGATCCGGAACATCTTTCCCTGGTGGAGCGCTATGTGTCCTCGTTTGGGCTTCAATGCAAATCCGCGGGGAGTGGATTCGAGGCGATAGAAAATCTGAAAACAGAAAATATCAGTCTTGTCGTTACTGATATGGTGATGCCCGGCATGGATGGCATGGAATTGCTCAAAAAAATCAAACGACATCACCCGCATATCGATGTCATAGTGATGACGGGGTACAGTGAGCAATATTCATATATTGATGTCATTCAGGCAGGCGCCACTGATTTTATCGCAAAACCTTTCAAGAGGGATGAGTTCTCAGCTAAACTCGATCGTGCTTTCAGGGAAAGAGACCTTTTGAGCGAGTTGCGGGAATCAAAAGAAAAAGCAGAAGCCGCGAGCAGGACCAAGACTGATTTTCTCTGCACGATCAGCCATGAACTGAAAACTCCGATGAACGGAATTCTTGGTTTTACCTGGCTTCTCAGTAACGCCGACCTGCCTCCAAAAGAGATGGAATACGTGCAACTGCTGGGGCAATCATCTAACCGGCTCATGAAATTAATTAATCAGATACTTGATTTTTCAGCATTGGAAGCCCGGACAAGCAGCACTAAGCCACACCATTTTCATTTAAAGGATGTGTTTGAAGAAATTTTTGTCGCAGCCCAGCCAAGGGCGGAAGCAAAAGGGCTGTTGCTGCACCATGAAATTGACGAGTTCTTGTTGGAAAGAGTGTTGTTCGGAGATCAGTTTGCTTTGCAGCAGATCCTGTACAATCTGACCGATAATGCAATTAAGTTTGCTGATTCCGGACAGATAGACATAACCGTAAAGAAATCAATGGTGCTTTCCGGAGATACTGTGGAACTTCAGTTTTCAATTAAAGACCAGGGCTGCGGTATTCATAAGGAAAAGCAAGACGCCATTTTTGAACCTTTTACCCAGGCGGAAGGATATATGACCAGAAAGCATGAAGGTGCCGGGCTGGGACTTGCAATTTGTGCAAAGCTTGTGGACATGATGAACGGTGAAATATGGCTGGAAAGCAGGGTTGGTGAAGGATCAGTCTTTTATTTCAGCGCACAGATGCATATGGCCTGATTTATAAAGTGTTCACCATGGATCATGGGCTGATTTTTTCGTTTAAAAGGGAACTACATGATGAAGAAAATTCTTATAGCAGATGATTCAGGTATGGCAAGAATGTTTGTTAAACGTTGTCTCGAGGCCATAGGTTTCAGAACGGTTGAATTTGTTGAGGCAGAAAACGGCCAAGATGCCTTGGATAAAATTGACGCCGACCCAGTAGACTTAATCGTTACTGATTTAACCATGCCGGTCATGGACGGAGAATCACTCCTGAAGAAGATAAAGGGCGAGTCACGGTATGCAGCTCTGCCGGTGCTCGTTATTTCCAGTGCAGGAAATCCTGCCAGGGAGGCGGAACTGAGAAAAAATGGAGCACTCGCTGTTCTTGCAAAGCCTTTTACTCCTGCTGACCTTTATAAAGTGCTGCACGAATTTATCCCGGAGGGCTAGATGGGAAAAGAGCGACTGGACGATAAAATATTTGAATCCGTAGCCAAAACAATTGAAAATATGGCCTTTACAGAGGTTCTGCCCACTGACCTTGAGTTGATTGCCTCTGGAAAGGAGTGCTCCGTTTCTTTGAGCATTACAGAGCCATGCATCGGTGATTTTAAAATGATGATAAGTCCTGAGTTATTATCTTTCATTGCTGAAGCAATGCTTGACAAGCCCAGGGAAGAAATACATGAAGAAATTTTGTTCGATTTTTTATCAGAACTCTTAAACGTCATTGCCGGCAGTTTTTTACGAGAGACGCTGCCTGACGACACAAAATTCAGCTTAGGTTTCCCTGAAGAAGGATATAGAGAGGGAAAAAACGTTGCCGGACGTGAAGTGTGCTGGAATTTTATCGCTGAGGAAGAAATTTTTACCATCTCAGTCTCTGAAGAGTTGGTCGATTATTTGAAAACGTGATGGTCTCGCATTTATGCCCTTTAGGGTGAAAAGTCTCGAGACGATCCGGAGCTACACGGCAAAGCACCAACTTGAAAACCTGAATTTGAAGAAATCGTATTTTTTACGATTTCTTCGAAATGTGAATATTGTGGAATCAGCACCCCTAAGGCAGAAAAACGAAATAGTCCCGACCATGATGGCCATAACCGATGATGAGTTTGCCCGGCTTCGTGGTCTGGTTTACGACCGGTTCGGCATTAATCTTACGAAAGAGAAGCGCTCCCTTCTTGTCGGCAGGCTGCAAAAACTGCTCAAGGCAACGGGGTTTACCAGTTTTAAAAGTTATTATGATTATTTATCCACTGATAAGACTGGAAAAGCGCTTGATGAGCTGATTAACAGGGTTTCAACCAACTATTCCTACTTTTATCGCGAAGAGGCTCATTTCGATTTTTTTAAAAAAAACGCCTTGCCGGCAATAATAAAAAAACAAACCCGTCTGAATTCGAAAGATATCAGGATATGGACAGCGGGCTGCTCCACCGGTGAAGAGCCTTATATGCTGGTTATGCTGATGATGGAATATCTTGGCATTAACTACAACGGCTGGAATGGGGGAGTCCTGGCCACCGATATATCCAACACGGTCTTAGAAGTGGCTGGCAAAGGTATTTATCCTGAGGATCGGACGAGCAAAGTCCCCGCAGGCTTGAAAAAAAAATACTTCATTTGCCGTGATAATTCTCAAAATGAAGTAGTTGACAGAGTAAAAAAGGAAGTAACCCTGCGGCGTTTTAACCTTATGAATAAAGAGTTTCCCTTTAAGAGGCCCTTTCATATGATTTTTTGCCGGAACGTTATGATCTATTTTGATAAACCGACCAGGGATGCCTTGATCCTGAGATTTCATAGATATCTTGAGCCGGGTGGTTATTTTTTTATCGGTCATTCGGAAACCATTGGACGTGATCAGGATCTTTTTAAATATATCATGCCCGCCTGCTATCAGAGAATTTGACGATAGTGTTCATGCATTGAGAGACTTCTAATGAAAGCTTTATATATAGGAATAGGCGAATTCGGAGTGACCAACAGTCCTGATGATGTCTTAAAGACTATGGCGCTGGGGTCCTGTGTCGGACTGATTGTTCTGGAGCCAAGAAGCCGCACTGTCGGTATGGCCCATATTGCCTTGTCCTCTTCACAAATTAACCCGTCCCAGGCAGCAAAACAGCCGGGACGGTTTGCGGATACGGCGATCCCAGCCTTGCTTAATCTTGTTGCTCAGCGCAGCAAAACAAGGAGTGGTTACATCATTAAACTTGCCGGAGGGGCGCAAGTTGCCAGCATGAAAGATACGTTCAACATAGGGAAACGTAATATTCTGGCTATAAAAAAAATTCTCTGGCAGATGAAGCTGGCATCGGTCGCGGAAGATCTGGGCGGTCAAATAAGCAGAACGGTTACGGTCGAGGTAAACACCGGCAGGGTAATTATTCATTCGCCAGGGCGACCTGATTGGTCAATATAAAGAGTCGCGTCATGGAAAAATTAAATACAATAAAAGTCAAAGTGTTAAAGGCCCAGATTCTTCGCAGAATCGATGCCCTTCCCCTGATGTCCCAAAGCGCGTCCAAGCTGATGAAAACGGTAGCAGACAGGGATCATTCAATCCACGATATCATTGAAATAGTTAAATACGATCCCTCCCTCACTGTTAAAATTTTAAAATTAGTCAACAGTTCGGCCTATGGTTTGAGTAAGTCAATTACTTCCGTGGAAAGAGCAATTCCCCAGCTCGGCGATAAATTAGTATTTGGCCTGGCTATGGAAGAATGCGCAGCTCCCGTCTACAGGGACCCCATGGAGGGGTATGAAGGGGAAAGTGGCAGTTTATGGAAGCACAGTTTGCTGACAGCCCTTATAGCCCGTGAACTTGCAAAGGTTTCAGTTCACAAAGTCAGCCTTGAGGAAGCGTACACCGCGGGCCTGATGCATGATCTCGGAAAAGGAATTTTGTCGCAATACATGAAAGGGTCAGCACCTGATTTATTGGCGGCAGTTGAAAACGACAAAATGCATGATTACCGCGAAGCCGAACTGTTCTATTATGGAACAGATCACTGTGATGTGGGGTGCCATATTGCAAAACACTGGGCTCTGCCGGAGGCGCTGTGTGCCGTCATCAGATGGCATCATGAGCCTGCACGAAGTCCGGTTGAGTATAAATCCCTGGTATATGTTGTTCATCTCGGGGATATCATGGCAATGATCGGTGGAGCGGCAACTGGAGCTGATGCCCTGATGTATGGACAGGATGCAGGATGTGATGAATTCTTTTCTGCCGATGAGGGATGGGTTGATAGGGCGATGAATGCCGCACTGCAGGAATACCAGAAGATTATTGCCGCAATGTCAAACGAGTAAGTTGTTTGGTTTGATATTTGTACAGGACTGTACTCCTCTAGAATTTAAGAAAAAATGATAAAGAAAATAATTCGTGTCCTCATCGTCGACGACTCTTCACTGGTTCGCAATATTTTAAATGCCGGTTTGAGTCGTGATCCCTACATCCAGGTCGTTGGTTCAGCCCCGGATCCATATGTGGCAAGGGACATGATCGTGAAATTTAAACCTGATGTCATGACCCTTGATGTGGAAATGCCGAGAATGGACGGCGTTGAGTTTCTGCGCAAGCTTATGCCGCAATATCCAATTCCCGTAGTCATGGTGAGTTCTCTGACGCAAAGAGGAAAACAAATTACCCTGGATGCGTTGGATGCGGGAGCTGTAGATTTCGTTTCAAAACCGTCAACGGATATAGCGCGCGGTCTGGAAGGCATGATCGGAGAACTATGCACCAAAATTAAAATTGCCTCTACTGCTAACGTATCCCACTGGAAAGGAAGAACAGATCTCCTCCCTTTCAAAAATAGAATTCAAGGAAATAAATCTCTCGCAGAATCGACCGACAAAGTCATCGCCATAGGTGCTTCAACAGGCGGCACTGAAGCAATCAGGACCGTTATCAGTGCTTTTCCGGCTGCGACACCTGGTGTTGTCATTGTTCAGCATATGCCTGCAGGGTTCACTAAATTGTTTGCAGAAAGGTTGAACAGCCTGTGTGCAATGCAGGTCAAAGAAGCGGAGTCCGGAGATAGAATCATGCCCGGCAGAGTGTTAATTGCCCCGGGTGAAAAGCATATGAAAGTTTCGCGGTCAGGGGGCATTTATAAAGTTGACTGCCGGGAAGGCGAAAAAGTAAACGGTCATTGTCCTTCGGTTGGAGTATTGTTTGAATCCATCGCTCAGCATGTCGGAGCAAATGCAGTGGGGGTTATGCTCACTGGCATGGGGTCTGATGGCGCTGATTCCATGGTGTCCATGCGAAAGGCCGGGGCGCGGACTGTTGCGCAGGATGAAAAATCAAGCGTAGTCTTTGGCATGCCTAAAGAGGCCTATAAGAGAGGTGGGGCGGAAAAATTGATGCCTTTGATTGAAATTGCAGGCGAAGTAATCAGCATTCTCTCCTGAATCAGAATAGCGGAAGCTGCAAAGCCGACGCGCCTTTCCTCTCAGATCCTCACGACTCAGAGTGCCTAAAAAACCTTACTTCCAGTTCAAACCGGTAATATTTTCCATATCAAGAGGCATGTACCCCGGTATCATGCATTAAATTCAAGTTAATAAAGTAAACAAACCCTCAACTCCTTTCCAACTTTGCGTGATCGGTTCTGTTCAAAAGGCTGAGAAGGAACTCTCAGAAAGAAAAATATACTTGCAAGATGATCAAAAGATTATAGTTTGCGCATGGTACTGTAAGCTTCAATCCTTCCTGATGGATAAATAAGAGAGAAAAAAAATGAAAAGAAGAGAATTTTTAAAAAAATCAGGTGCTGCGACAGTCTGTGCTGCAGGAATGCTGGCAACCTCTGCTCCCAGTGTCTGGGCAAAGGGGAAAAAATTCCGCTGGAACATGGTGACCTCCTGGCCTCCGAATCTTCCTGTTCTTCAAACCGGGGCCGAACGTTTTGCCTCCCGGGTTAAAGAGATGAGTGAGGGACGCCTGCAGATTCATGTTTTTGCCGGTGGCGAACTTGTGCCGCCAATGGGTGTTTTTGATGCAGTGTCAGGCGGCAATGTGCAGCTTGGCAGCAGTGCCGCTTATTACTGGGCCGGGAAAATCCCGGCAGCACAGTGGTTCACTTCTGTGCCGTTTGGTCTCAATGCCCAGGGAATGAATAGCTGGCTAGGCAGCGGAGGTCTGAAACTCTGGGAGGAAATTTACGATCAATTTAACCTCATTCCCCGTCCATTGGGCAATACCGGTATGCAGATGGGAGGCTGGTTCAGGAGGGAGATCAATGCGGTTTCCGATTTTCAGGGGCTTAAAATGCGTATTCCCGGATTAGGAGGCAAGGTGGTGGCCAAGGCCGGAGGCACGGTTGTCCTTCGTCCCGGTGCCGAGATCTTTACGAGTCTGGAGCGCGGAATGATAGACGCGACAGAGTGGGTCGGCCCCATGCATGATTTACGTATGGGATTTTACAAGGCTGCCCCGTACTATTATTATCCTGGCTGGCATGAGCCGGGGAGCTGTATTGAGCTTCTTATCAATAAAAAAGCGTATCTGTCTCTGCCAAAAGACCTGCAGATGATTCTTGATAGTGCAGCAGCGGAGAGCAATATCACAATGCTTAATGAGTTTGAGGCCGGAAACGGCGCGGCTCTCATTGAACTTGTTGAAAAACATCAGGTTAAGCTTCGTCGGTTTCCTGATGAAGTTTTGAGTAAACTGAAATCCCTGGCCGACGAAACCCTGGAAGAAGAGGCGGCAAAGAGTAAACTTTCTTTGAAGGTGCATCAGGCTTTCAAGAAATACAAGAAGGAGATTTTGGGGTGGGGAACAGTGTCGGAAAAAACGTATTACGATTCATTTACCTGATGGGTTTGTCTTCAATTTTCAAGAAAAACGGAAAGTTTTCCGAGAAAATGGAAATTGCAGCAGGCTGGAAATGTCGCTTATTGTGTTGATTTTCTTTAACTTATTGGAAATAAAAAGGAAATTTTGAAGAGGTATGCGAGGAATGATTTGTGCTTGTTTTTATAGAGTTACCCCATCAAACCAAACAAGTAAGAGGTGCTGCTCTATTGTTTGCAAATAATTAAGAGAGTATTAACTGATTTACTGTCGCTTTTTAATCGGGAAAGAGACGAGTGAGGAGGAGAATCAAATGATGAAAAGAAAACGGAGAAGAAGGCTGTGTGTTGTCGTGGCCAATATTTTGATTTTTGGAGGATTGCTCTTTCCAGCATCCATTTGGGCTGAGAGTTCCAGCGCATCATTTTCTTTAAAGAGTTCCGTTCTTTCCGGAGGGGGCGGCAGTATGAACTCCGCTTCTTTCGAAAGTCAATCAACAGTCGGCCAGCCCACACCGATAATGGATGCCGATGACATTCCCGCACCACCTCAATCGGTGAGTTATAACTCGTATCCCGGCTACTGGTATACCCTTGGCGCAGAAAGCGGATGCGAAGACCTGGGAGCTTTTGCCGCAACCTATGGACTGACCAGTGCGGATGTGGATTTCAACCGGGCATGTGATTTTGATAAGGATAATGATATTGATGGCCTTGATCTGGCTGAGTTGATATAGAATTTTACAAAATGAAAAATGATTACCACTCATCTTCAGCCTTTTAATACGTCATTCCCGCGAAGGCGGGAATCTAGGCGGACGAGCCAACTACTCTGGATTCGCGCTTTCGCGGGAATGACTTTTGTGTGGACAGTATTTTTTCAATTATTAATGCATTACAGTACCTGCTGCAAGACTGGCTGAGTTTCAGTGGTA
>JAHLLM010000037.1 GCA_020444175.1 Desulfobulbaceae bacterium
ATCGAACCAGGGACACACGGATTTTCAGTCCGTTGCTCTACCGACTGAGCTATCCCGGCATGAAGCGGAGAAGGTACCGAAAGCCGGTCTTATTGTCAAGATTTTTTTACCTTTCCAAGTAAATGACCTGACTCCCTGATAGTTTATCGTGCCAGGAGGCGCTGTCTTTATCGAGAACAACCCAGAAAAAACCTGCTCCCAAAGGAAAAAAAGAAACAAGATAGCCAACTAAACGCAAAAATGATGTTCCAAGCGAGAGAAATGTTCCTGCCTGAGGGACAACCTGGATACCCATAAAAATTTTTCCAAGGGTCTGCCCTCCGAAACTGTGCAATACGACAAAATAGCACCCTCCAAGCAGGAAGGGTACCGCTGCAGCCAGTAAGCTGAATACTCCGAGAACAGAAAATACATTTCGCATTTCAAAAGGAGGCAGCAACAGTGTCATGCACGCCAGAAGGCCGTATGAAACCATGATAAGCATGGACAGGAAGGCAGCGTCAATGAGGAACGCCATGGCCCGGCTGAAAAAATCTGCCTTATTATCTTTTTCCTCCATAAAAATATCTGCCAAATAAAAAAATTACAGTTCTATCTCGGGCAAGTCTCCGCCTTTCTCCTCATCTTCTTCCTTTGTGAGCTCGCCATCTTCAAGGGTGAGATCCATAGGAGGAGGAGACTTGTCCTCTTCGTCGTCTCCTCCGGCATTCAGGTAATTTTCCAGGCCAAGAGTCGAATCCTCAGGAGGTCCTTCTGCGGAATCTTTCGATTCTTCAATAACCAAATCCGACATGTCAATGTCCTCAAGATTGAAAACCATGTCTTCATCTTCCGGTTCATCGTCTTCAATATCAGCATCAACGTTATGCAGCAAATCCGAACCAGGGGTACCATCTGTTGATTTTGCAGGAGGAACTTCTTCCTCATCGGATTCCAGGGCAATGGTCGGCATTTCTTCAGATTCGAATTCAACCGCCTCTTCCTCTGCAGCAGTTTCGCCATTGTCCTCATCAAAGCCAATGGGCTCTTCAAGGGCAAAATCAAGACCGGGTCCCTCATCATCATCCTCAAGTTGAAACTCTATTCCAGTCTCTTCTTCCTCACTGGATTCCTCGGCAGAAACGGCGGACTCTTCCTCGTCCTCAGGCAATGCCAGACTTATTTCTGACTCCTCTTCTTCAGGAGGAGTCATGGAAATCCCTCCTTCTTCTTCATCTTCAGGAATCGTCAGACTGATTTCAGGCTCTTCCTCTTCAAGCGAAGGCATGCTTATCTCGGACTCCTCTTCTTCAGGAGATGTCATGCTGATTCCGGATTCCTCGGCTGAAGCCTCATCCTCCTGTTCTTCGCCAAATTGGGAGAGATCCACCATGGGCACCTCATCCTCAACCTCTTCCACTCTTTCATCGGCTTCCTCATCAGCCCCTCCGGGAATTTCATCGTCAGTTGAATCAACAAGGGCATCTGAAAGATTAAATTCTGCTTCCGTACCTAAAGCTTCATCTCCAACAACGGAAGAAAGAAATGATGGCTCTACGACTTTTAATACCGTTCCGACAGAAGCCACTTCGTTTTCTTTAAAAACAACGGAGCATTTTGCACAGGATCCAACTTGATCAAAAGAAATGTATCCACATTTTGGGCAGCGCATTACTATTATTCCTCGTAAAGATTCAGGACAAGCACAACGATGAAAAGGGTATGATAACTGTAATTTTTTTAAATAATATAATAAATTTATTATACTATTCAGGTTAAGGTCAAGTTATTCCCTCCCGTTGCCGGCCATTTTTTTGTTTAATTTAAGGGTTCCGGGGCAAATCATTGCAGAAAGCTTGCAAAATTTGAACCTTCAGGATAATTTCAGAAAAATTAGAAAATTACCTCTCTCCTAAACGGAAACCCAAAAAGCGCGGTACATATGCAAAAATATATTCTCACACCTATTCTCGCCCTGTTACTGAGCCAGGCAGCCTGCTCGCACTCGCCTGTACGTCATTTAACCTCCGATGTTTGCCTGATGAGCAAAGGCACCACACGACAGGATGTTGTCACCTACATGGGCCCGCCGGATCAACAGATGCGTGACCAGTTCGGAGAGATTTGGATCTATTATCAGGTCAACAAGAGTATATTGCGCAAAACTCCTTTTATCGGGGACAACCTGGGCAAAGAGGACGTTGACGTGGTCACGGTCAGATTTGATGGAGATGTGGTTGCCACCTGCGCCTACCGCTCATTAACCCGTGAAGAGTTTAATAAATCCGGAATCAGCACACAGTATGAAGATGGAGCTGAATAATTATGGTCTGGCCAGGGCCAGAATGGTGCGGGAACAACTCGAACCCAGGGGCATTATAAACCAACGGGTCATTGAAGCAATGGACGATGTGCCCAGGCACCTCTTTGTTGAAGACGCTCTGCAGAATCAGGCCTACGGAGACTTTCCCCTGCCTATCGGGGAAGGGCAAACAATCTCACAACCCTATATTGTCGCTCTCATGACCCAGGCCCTGGAACTTAAAGGCCATGAGAAAGTGCTTGAAATCGGCACCGGATGCGGTTACCAGAGTGCCGTTCTAGCCCGGCTCTGTGACAAGGTCTACACGGTTGAACGCATAAAAAGTCTTCACATCAAGGCGCGCCGCACTTTCGACCGACTGAAGTGCCTTAATATTGTCTGCAAAATTGATGACGGAACCCTGGGGTGGCCCGAATATGGCCCATATGACGCCATCATGGTCACTGCGGCTGGCCCGCATATCCCGGAATCATTACTTGACCAGCTGGCTGATCCAGGTCGACTGATTATCCCCGTGGGTGACCGATTAGGCCAGGACCTCCTGGAGGTTACCAAAATCGACGGAAACATCTCCCAGAGATGCATAGAAAAAGTGCGTTTTGTCAGTCTGATTGGCAGCCAGGGCTGGGGAGATTAAAAAAATATGCCCGCCACGGCAAAGCCTGCAATAAGCAGCAGCACAAAGGCGATGCAGAGCAGGTTGAAGTAGCGGTCAATGAAATCTTTGGCAGGTTTTCCCCATTTTTTCAACATCCAGGCTACCGCAAAAAAACGCGTAGCCCGGGCGGCAATGGATGCGACAATAAAAATGGGCAGATTGACCTTGGCAACCCCGGCCGTAATGGTAATAAGCTTGTAAGGCAGAGGGGTCAGCCCGAACACAAAGACAATCCAGGCATTCCATTTATCATAGACCTGAAAAAGATACTCCCCCCCCAAAGCAGACCCAAAGGCGTTGACAATATAGGCAGGAAGGGCAATATCCCCCCGGCCATCAACCTGCACAAGAGTAATGTGGGCGACATTTTCCACAATCCATGTCCCTACTGTTTCCCAGGCAAAAACCCCGATGCCGTATCCAGCCAGACCTCCGACCACAGACGCCGCTGTACACCAGAGGGCAAAACTACGCCAGCGCGGTAAGGCTCCCATTACCAGGGGAATCAGCAGAATATCCGGCGGTACAGGAAAAAAACTGCTTTCCATAAAGGAAAGAACAATTAAGGCCGGCAACCCGTAGGGGGTCTGCGCCCAGTGAAGCACCCAGTCATACAATCTGCGATGAATATGCCAGGCGGATGGTTTTGCTGCAACGTTTCCCATAGTTATTCCTTCATGACAGAGCAGGCCATTTCAGCCACCCGGTCCATTGTCTCTGCAACATCAAACGTCAGAATTTCCCTGTCATCCATAACAATTTTTCCATCTATAATCGAGGTTACCACATCTGCACTGCAAGCGGCATAAACCAGGTTGTCAATGGAATAAAATGGCGTCAGATGGGGTTTATTCAAGTCGAGGATTATGAGATCCGCCCTCATATCCGGGGCAATCAGCCCCACGTCCTTCATACCCAGAAGCCGGGCGCCGTCTTCAGTGGCCATCCGCAGCACATCCCTGGCTTTCATTATGGTTGGATCAAGACGGTGAACCTTATGCAGCTTGGCACAGGCATCCATTTCCCCGAAAAGATCAAGGTCATTATTGCTGGCGCAGCCATCCGTGCCCAAGCCGACATTTACCCCGGCCAGTCGAAGCTCGGCAAGAGGGGCAATTCCCGAGGCAAGTTTCATGTTGCTTTCCGGGCAGCTGACAACCTGGGCTCCACTTTCGGCAACAAGATCGATATCCTTTTCATCAAGCCAGACGCTATGGACACAGACGGTCTGCTCATCGAGAATATTCAATGAATGGAGATAGGAGGCTGGAGAGCCGCTCCATTTTTCGCCAAGCAGATCCCTCTCTCCTGCTGTTTCGGACAAATGGATAAAAAAGAGGGCATTATGGCGGCGGGCCGCCTCCTTTGCCGCCACCAGTGTCTTGCTTGAACAGGTATAAGGTGAATGGGCAAAGACTGCCGGCCGGACGCGTTCATTTTCCTGCCAGCGTTCAAGATAACGCTCGGCAACCGCCACATTCTCTTTGGGGTCAGGAACGCCCGGAGCCGGAAAATCGATAACGCCCTGAGCCGCCACGGCACGCATACCTGCCTCAGTAAAAGCACGGGCTGACTCATCCTCAAAAAAATAGGCATCCGCCACTGTTGTCGTGCCGGACAGAATCATCTCGGCTGCCGCAAGTTTTGTTGCCCAATAGACCATCTCCGGATTAACAAACCGGGCCTCTGCTGGAAAAATGTGTTTTTCCAGCCATGTCATGAGAGGCAGATCATCGGCAAGTCCCCGAAAAAGAGTCATGCCTGCGTGATTATGGCAATTGACAAGGCCAGGCATGACAAGCCCGCCCTCAGCGTCAATAATCCAGGCCTCATCCGGCGCGTCAAACTCCGGCATCAAACCGACAGACCGAATACGTCCTGCGCTGATGGTAATAAAGCCGTTTTCATAAAAACCTTGAGGCAAATGCGGCGCATAGACTCTGGCGTTTGTAATAGCGATATCTTCCATGATAATTTTTTTCAAAATCAGGGTTTATGGGTTTGGTGTTGCATTAACGACACGTTCTCGCTTGAATTATCACATGTGGCAACAGTAACAATTGACATCAGGCACGAGCTTCAGTACATTTTACGCTGTGTTTCCATGATGTACCCGTATATCTTCCCCTGAGCAACTTTTTTCACAAGGAAATTCCTTATGGACAACAACTGCCTGTTCTGTAAAATCATTAAAGGTGACATCCCCTCCGACAAAATCTATGAGGATGATGACGTCTTTGCCTTCTGGGACATTGCCCCCCAGGCCCCGAAGCACTTCCTGGTAATCCCCAAAAAACACATCAGCGGCCCGGCTGCCATGACTGCGGAAGATGAACAGCTCATCGGCAAAGTCATACGCGTTGGGGCAGAACTTGCCCGCCGGAACGACATTGGGGACAACTTCAGGGTTGTGTTCAACAACGGCGAAGGCGCAGGCCAGACCGTCTTTCACATCCACATGCATATTCTTGGCGGACGGAACATGGGCTGGCCTCCGGGTTGACATGACGCCCCCCCTTGAGCAGACAACCGGAGTCATCCTGGCAGGAGGAGCAAGCTCCAGATTCGGCAGCAACAAAGCCCTGGCCCTTTTGGACGGAAAACCGCTTATCTCCCATGTGGCAGATGCCATGGAAAAACTTTTTCCGAACCTTCTGCTGGTGACCAATACCCCGCAGACCTACGCCTTTCTGGGCTGGGAAATGATTGGAGATATCCACCGCAACTGCGGACCTCTGGCCGGCATACATAGCGCACTTCATAAAACCGACAACAAGCAGATTTTTATTGCCGGCTGCGATATGCCGTTAATCGATCCCACCCTGATAGCCTACATATGCACCCTGCCGGGGGAATGGGATGCCGCCCTGCCCTGTCTCGAGCGCGGACCGGAACCTCTCTACGGCATCTACCGCAAAAGCTGCCTGCCGGTCATCGAAAAGCAGCTTTTAAATAAACAGGGTAAAATTCGCCTTGCCCTAGAAAAAATTCATCTTCGCAAGATCTCCCAGGAAGAAATCCTCGCCCATCTCCCGGACCTGAAAACCTTCCACAACATTAATCGCCAAAGCGATTTACAGATGATACAGCAAGAGGGCCGGCTCCGTGATTAAGCCCCTTTCCCTTGAAAAAGCCAGAAAACTTATCTTTGCCTCCGCTCCTGCCGGCAAAGAAGAATCCGTCTCTCTCCACGATGCCCTGAATCGAAAAACAAGCCAAAATATCCGAGCCAGGATTGCAGTTCCTCATTTTGATCAATCCACCATGGACGGCTATGCCATCCGCGGCAAAGATCTTGCCGATTCATCCGGTCCCTGGCATTTCCCGGTGAGTGGCGAAATTGCCGCAGGCTGCACCGAACTCCCTAAACTCAAGCCCAAAACAGCTCTCCGCATAATGACAGGCGGGGCAGTGCCGCCCAAAGCGGACCGTATCATTCCTTTTGAATGGTGCCATGAATCAGAAAGCGGTATTACCGTTTTCAAATCAGCCAAAGCCGGGATCTTTATCCGTAAAAAAGGAACCGACCTCAAATCAAAGCAGATCATTGTCAAAAAAGGCGAAACAATTACCCCCTACCATCTTCATCTGCTGTCAACTGCCGGAGTAACAAACCTCCAGCTCTATGCCAGACCGGAAGTCGCCTTTATCTGTACAGGCAGTGAGCTTGTCAGAAAGTCTCCTTTACCCGGGCAGATCATAAGTGGAAACCGCTGCCTTGTTGCAGCGCTTATACGGCAGAGCGGTGCTCTTTGTCGGGATCTGGGCATGGCAAGCGACCACCTGTCGATTATCAGCGAAAAACTGCGTGAAGCTGACAAGTCCGACATCATCATCACAACAGGAGGCATGGGTCCGGGAAAATATGACCTTATGGAAGAAGTCCTGGAAAAGATGGGGGTGCGAATTTTCTACAAAGAACTCCAGGCCCGCCCTGGAGCCTCAACAATATTCGGCATAAAGCACAAAACCCTTTATTTCAGTCTGCCCGGACCTCCACCCGCAGTGCATACTTTATTCTACGAACTTGTACGCCCGGCGATCCTGGCCTTACAGGGAGCACATTCCGCACCTCAAAAAAATCGAGCTATACTGCAGGAAGATATTTCCATCCGAAAAAAAGGGATCTTAAATCTCAAGAGCGCCGTGACACGGATCAAAGGAGGGCAACTGACAGCACGCCCCTGCAATTCGGCTGAAAGCGCCAATTCGGCTATCCTTATCCCGGCAAGCCGAAGGCATCTTCGAAAAGGGGAAAATGTGGGCGTCCATTTATTTCATGAGTTTCCGGAAGGGTAACTTTTTTGAAGATGCTACCAAGAAAAGGGCAGAGGAGGTTGTCCGAGAAGAGACATTTTTTCTGAGTTCAAGGAGCATAGAAAATAAAAAGCGCAGCATATGAGGAATATGTGAGCATTTTTATTTTCGTAGCGACGCTGAAATCGGGAAAAAGGGCGTTCTCGGTCAGGCTCCTAGCGACAAATGACGACTGCCGTAATATTATCCTTGCCCCCTGCCTCGTTTGCCTGGTGAACAAGGGTGTCGCAGGCCTCTTCGGGGTTTTGCGATTCCTGGAGAACACGGGACATCTCATCATCATCAAGCATCCCCCAAAGCCCGTCAGTGCAAAGAAGAATTTGATTTCCTGACTGCAGGGGAATCTGATGCAATTCCGGTTCTTCAGGAAAAGGGAAACCTATGCCCCGGGTGATTACATGTCGGCCAAAGGTATTCCCCTTGCCCTCCGCTGTTCCCTCCTGTTCCCTGACCAGGGAATGATCCGTGGTTATCTGTTTCATGGAATCGGAATCCGCCAGATAGGCCCGCACGTCGCCGACGTGGCAGAAGTAGGCAGTATTCCCGTCAATAAGACAGGCAATAAAGGTACACCCCATGCCCTGCTGGTCGGGATCTTCCGATGACATATCCATCACTTTCTGGTTTGCACAATGGAAACTCAACAGCAATTCGTGCCCTATTGCCAGCGCGTTTCCCCGGATCCGGGCAATCTTCTCAGGTGTGAAAAACTCAATAAGGCATTCCGTTGCCACCCGGCTTGCCACCTCTCCGGCATTGTGACCGCCCATTCCATCGGCAACGAGAAAAAAATTTCTTTCAGGAAGGATGGCAAAATTGTCTTCATTGTTTTTGCGAACCATTCCCGTATCAGTACGACCGAAACAGGAAATCGGGCGATCCGGCCAGAAGATTTTTTTGAGAAAACTCAGGATGCGTCCCATCATAGCAATCTGTTAATGACTCCTCAATGCCGACGGACGACCATCATCAAAAGTCAATTGATAGATGATCGCCCATAAAATTATTGCTCCATCCTGGCGCCCTGCCAGAAAAGTATGCGGTTTCGGTCCCTGGGCAAGGCTGCTCACTCCGTCTCCCCTGGCATCCAGCACATGCTTGCAGTTGCCGCTCTGCAGGTCCCATAGTTTGATGATATCGTCCTCGCAGCCGACAACTACCGTTTTCTCGTCGGCAAGCAGCAGAACCGAACTCACGGCATCTTCATGCCCGTCAAGGGTCTGAAGACAACGGCGGGTTTTACTGTCCCATATACGCACCTGCCGGTCGGCACTGCCGGTTGCAAGGCATCTGCCGTTTGGGCTTACGGACATTGTTGTCAGCGGCAGCACATGCGCATCTGTTTCGTGCAGGCATTCCCCGCTTTGACCGTCGAAAAAACGAAGCGATCCATCATCACAGCCGGCGGCAAAATCGAGCCCTCCCAAAGGCACCAGAGAACATACTGCTCCTGACGCCACATCTATAACATTTGTCTTGCCGCTGTCGATTGAATAGATAACCGCTTGCCCATCTTCCAAGCCAAGCAGAAGATGTTTTTCATCACGACTGAAACAGATTGCCTGGACCGCTGACTTGCCGCAGGACAACACTTTTTTCTTCATATTTTTGAACGGGTGGAGAACAATGGTTCCATTTTTCTGCCCCATGACCAGCATACCGGCCGAAGAAGAAACGGCAAGGGAGGTGATTTCATCCTCAGTCTCGGAAAAAAGGACACTGTTTTTTCGCTGACCAATGCTCCGCACATAAGCCTGCTTTCCCGGAGCGGCTGAAAAAACAAGTTTTCTCTCCGGAATGCTGGCAAGAAAGGCTGCCTGCCCGGCTTCTCCCGGATGGGTGAGCAGCCTCTGTACAGCACTGATTGTTCCCTTCTTGCCTTCCGGCAGCATTTGTTCATAAATTTTGTAGTAAAATTTATCCTTTTTAAACGCTTCATTTCCCCAGCTGATCATCAAAGTATCGCAGCACTCCGTCAAACGCCTGTTCTGCAGGAGAGTCAGAATGTTATGATGGACAGAGCGCCGCAACTGCGCTTCCCGGAATATTTCAGTGGGCGCTTTTGGGAAACAGAGTTGCAGCTCGGACTCTGATTTTCGATCAGGCTCCCGGCCGTCATCATTGCGCTCCACAAAGTTTTTTATTTCTTTTTCCAGGGAATCAAAGACGGCAAGCTTGGGGAACCTTTTTTTAGTTGCTTCAATACGGCGAAGTAATCTTTCAGGATTCTCCGTATCCTTGCGCCACATAAGAACATAGGAGTTGTAAAGCGCCTCAGGCAGGCTGTCATTAACCTCAAGGGTCCGGGAAAGATAATTTAAAGCCTGTTTGTATTTACCCAGCTCGGCTAGGGAAACAGCCCTATTATTCAAGTTTTCAGCCCGCATATCTATTTTTCCCATAATGGCATATGGGCAGGAAACTCGGAACAGCTCGAAATAAACCTGATTGAGCGCCTCCTTCATTTCAGTGAAGTTGTTAAACCGTTCATCCTGGTGATAGGCCACGCTCTTAACCAAAATATCCTTCAACCCCAGGGGAAGTTCAGTCGCCGGATCCGCCGCCGCAGGCTCCGGGCATTGCCCCTGGGCATTATGCTTATAGGGTCGTTTGCCGCAGAACATCATCCACAGACAAAGCCCGAAGGAAAAAACATCCGTACGCCTGTCCACCTTATGCGTATTGCGCAACTGTTCGGGAGAGGCATAGTTCGGAGTTCCCCTGAAGCCCACCGTAGCATTTTTGTCTTTTTCTGCCTTGGTCAGGGACTGTTCCTTCTCTTCTGCCGGATTCTCAATGGCCCGCAAAATACCGAAATCCGTAATTTTAACGAGACCATCCTTGGTCATGAGAATATTTTGAGGTTTGATGTCACGGTGGATGAAACCCATGGAGTGCGTGTATTCCATGCCATTGCAGAATTGAATGGCCAGCGAAAGAGCGGTTCTCATATCACGGCAACGCCCTCTGTTAATCCATTCATCCAGGGTGCCACCGGAAACATACTCAATAAATATATAGGGAATATTATCAATTGCGCGGACATAATAACAGGAGGCGATATTTGGATGCACACCCAGTCGAATCCAGCCATTGGCCTCGCGCAGAATACGCTGCAGCCCCTCACGATCAGCCCACACTTCCGGCCTGGGAGCTTTTATGGCCATCCAGACCCCCCAGCCAAGGTGTTCGGCTATGTAGACCTTGCCCATGGCGCCGCCGAAAATACGATCAATACGATAGCGGCCATCCATCACGACTTCTCCCGGCAGCCAATTCAGCTGTTGCGCTAATTCTCCTCCGTCGCCGGGTAAAACTACCGTATCGGAACCTGTTGTCGTATCACCTGCTCTCCCATGACCGCCAAGAGCCTTGGCCCCTTTTTTAAAAAAACGGCTCAGCATATGTTCGAAAATTTGAGTTTCAAAATTTGGTGCTTTCGCATTTGTTCCTTAGAGTGTGAAAAGCCGCGCAATTGCCAGTCGACACCTGTGGAGCAGGTTGATATTGCGTGGCCAACGAGCAGCTTTCTGTTTTTTTTGCATCTTCGCCAAAAAGTAAAGTTTACCCCAGATAAACATAAAAAATTAAAGCACTGGACTCTTTATTGGCCCCTTAAGAGGGGTAAAAGCACCTTACCAGCAGGCGGGAACCCGTGCCTGTCCACAAATGATCTTTTTACTCAACATCTGTGTCTTGTTCAAAAAATTATTGAACAGGAAAGGAAACGCGGAAAGGCAAATCAGTCAAAACGGATCTGTACACCCCGTATCTGAATAATGTCTCCCGGGCGAAGCTGCTGCTCTTTTTTCACAGGTGTACCATTGATAAAGGTATTGGACCAGCTGCGCTGGGGGACAAGATAATATTTTTTATCGCGGTTGATCACGTAGCACTGAGCATTTGCCACAAACCATGCACTTACACGCAAATCACAGTTTACCTCTTTACCGATTTTAACACTGCTGCGACCGAGCAAAGGAACTTCCTGGGGACTACCGGCCCCCTTAATAACCGTCAGGGTATGTGTTGTCTTGGCGCCGGCGCTTTTTTTCTCGGAGGGGGCTGAAGGATTCTGACGAGTGACAAAAACAGTTTCATCGCCATAATCCATGGACGCGCTCTGGGAGGAAAACCCCTGGTCTCTCACGGCTTCAGCAGGCAGCAGGAGAAATTTCCCAAGTTCAACAACATCTTCATCAAAGAGCTGAACACAGGAATCTATCTTTTTGCCATTCACCATGGTGCCATTAAGGCTGCCGAGATCTTCCAGAAAGTAAACACCGTTTTTTCTCTCAATTACAGTGTGTTTCCTGGAAATAGCTGTATTATCGACAACCACATCCGCTTCAGCACTCCTGCCAATAACAAGCCGTTCACCATCCTCAATGGCAAACTGCTTCACCACCTTATCCTTCAGTTTTATTGCCCATACAGCCATGATACGCTCCTCTGTCAAGCCAATCCTTGATGATCTCTCAAAAAATCACGAAGCTGATCATCCGCCTAAAAAATATCAAAAGTTGATGGTCTCGCATTTATGCCCCGTGAGGGTAATGACCATAAAACGCCTTCATACTTCACACGAAAAGTATGTCACATTCTTTGGGAAATGTCATTTTTCCATCTCTTTTTTTAACAATGACTTCCAGTTGGCAAGATAATCCCGCAGATTTTTGAAGGAGGTGTAGTAAGCGGTTACCTCTTCGGATTTTCCTTTAATAGTGTATTTTCTACGGGTAAAATAAGATTCAGCCTCCTGGAGCTGTTGAAAGGTGTGCTCGCCGATAATCAAATCCACCTGCTGGAAAGATGTCATCTGCTCCAGACGGAAGGTAAGATTAACGACGTCTCCGACAATGGTGAAATCACGCTGGCCGTCTCCGCCGACGTTGCTCATAACCGCTTCGCCGGTATTCACCCCGGCCCCGACCTGCAGCTCCCTGTCGCCTCCCTTTATCTTTTCCCCGATCTTCCTCGTCCAGAGGCTTATTTCAAGAACTGAATAAAGGGCCTTGATGACCGTGATAAAATCAGCTCCACTGGGCCAGACGGCAAGAACGGCATCGCCTATGAATTTATCAACATGCCCACCGTTTTTCTGGATAATGGCGGCAACCTTCTTTGTCCATACAGTAAGAAACTCAGAAACATGCTCTGCTCCGATTTCTTCTGAAAGCGGAGTAAACTGGCGGATATCGCAAACAAGAATAGTTGCCAGTTCCTTTTGAAAAAAGGCCACTGTTTCATCCCCCTGCTCCGATTCCTCATCCCCCTCCACTTCCGTGGGCATCCAGTTTTCCAGGACAAAAACAAGTTCAGATTTGCCGATTTTTATCAGGTCACCGGAAGATAATCTGGTTGGGGTGTAAACACGGCGTCCATTCAGCAGGGTGCCGTTTGAACTGCCAAGATCAATTATATTATGGTTAAAATTCTCCTCCACCTGTATCATGGCATGCTGCCTGGAAACCCAGGGATACGGCAGAAGTATATCGCAGCCATCACCACGCCCAAGACGGAACGTGCCCTTGCCTTCGAGCGGCCATATTTGCTCATCCCCGCTCCCGGATTGCAGCTTTAAAAAAGCTTTTGGTGCTACTCTGTTGCCCATATAATACGTTTTCTTGTACTTTTCCGGAACCGTTCAGCCGGAACGTCCCGGGTTATTCTGATATTGGTCACATCTGCCTGCAACATAAGAATGTTTAACAGACTATGGAATTTCCTGATCTTTTGACGTATAATATCATTTTATTGAATTAGAATGTAACTTTTTAATGATACATATTTGACTAATGACTGAACCCACAGACCAGCCTTCCGAAAAACTGGCAGAAATTTTCGCCAAGATGAACATGAGCGAACTTCCGGCCATGTCCGGGCATGTACAAGAGCTCATCTCACTGGTGCACAGCAGTCGCAGTGCCGCCTATGACCTCTCAAGGGTCATTCTCAAGGACTACTCCCTTACCAATAAAGTTTTGCAGGTGGTCAATTCCGCGTACTACTCAATAGGACAGTCCGTCAGCTCCATTTCAAAGGCTGTAACCATTCTCGGCTTTGATGCAGTGCGCGACCTGGCAACCGCCATTGCTATTTTTGAAGATTTTATTAAATCCGGTGTTGAGAAAGAGGGTATCAGCAAACTCATGACCAGATCTTTTCTCAGCGCACTTCAGTGCCGGGACATGGTCAATATTAAAAAATTAAACATCCTGCCGGAGGAAGCATTCATCTGCGGCCTTCTTCATAACCTTGGAAAAATCATCACTTTCATTTATCTTCCTGAAATTTACAAAGAAATAGAAAAAATGGTTAACGCAGGCACGGATGAAGAAAAAGCAACCCGCAACCTGCTTGAGGAACTGACATTTGCCGACCTGGGCCGGGAAATTGCCACATTCTGGAACCTCTCTGATAAGGTAGTGGTGTCCATGAATACCAACCCGAGCACCCCAAAAAGCAATTATGACACAGATGCTTACCTGCAAAATATTGCAGATTTCAGCAATCGCTTCGTCGACCAGATCTGCAGTGGCGGAGATACGACTGAACTGTTTGAAAAATACGGCCCTGTGTTTTCCATTGACAAAGAAAAATCACTTGAGCTCCTTGAAAAAAGCGTTGAGGCTTCCCAGGATATTTCTGACAATGTCCGCTTCGGCCTTTCCAAACTGAAAATCCATTCCAAAATGCAGAAAGCGGCCAGGGAACTTTCGGCTCCGCCGGAGGAAGGAAAGCAAAAAAGCAAAACACCTGGCGGCAAAGAGAATAAATCAGCCAAGAAAGAACAGAAAAAAACCATCAAGGAGCTTGATGATCTGCCAAGCAGTGATAAATCAATAAACGAGTTTATCAAAGAGATGACGGAAACCCTTATGGGTTCCTTTCAGCTCAATGAATTTTACGCCAACCTGCTTGAGGCAATCTATCGGGGAGTCGGTTTTGACCGGGTAATCCTTGGCGTTCTCAGTATACAGACCACAAAAATCGTTCTGGTCGGCCGCTTCGGTCTTGGAGACATAGACTCCTCTGAAATTGCCAACTTCGAGCAATCCATGGCCAATACAGACCAGGCAATCCCCAGAGCAATGATTCATCGCAAGGATGTGGCCATCTCCCCCGGTTCACCAGGTGATTTCCCGGAAAACATGCAGTACCTGGTGAAAGACAGAACCGTTTACCTCTTTCCAATTTGCGTTAACAAGAAAGCCATTGCCCTCCTTTATATGGATCGCAAACTGGGAAGACCAAAACTGGACAAAAATCGCATCAAAGCTGTTCGGCTTTTCCGCGATTTTGCAGCTATGGCAATCAAAAAAAGCAGCAAAAAAGGCTGACCAGCTAGAAAACCTTCACCCTTTGCCTGTTTCACGTTGCTCCTGTGGACAAGAGCAAAGACTTCAAAGCAAAATAAATAAAAACTCACCTGAATAGTCTTATAAAGGATAACACAAGATGCTGGAACTTCGCTTCATTCGAGACAACATTGACCTTGTCAAAGAAAAAATAAAAATGCGCGGCATTACCAACAGCCGCATTGATGAATTTGTCGACATAGACCGCAACCGGCGCGAACAGCTTTCCGAGGTTGAGGGACTTCGCAATCGAAGAAAAATCGTTTCCCAGGAGATTGCCGAACTGAAAAAAAACAAAGAGAACGCAGATGACCTCATCCTTGAAATGCGCAAGGTCAGCGACCGAATCAAGGAACTTGACGCAAGTCTTGCTGCCATAGAGGAAGATCTGCAGAGCATCGTCATGGAGATTCCCAATCTCTGCCACGACTCCACCCCTCCAGGGAATGATGACAGCGACAATGTCGAAATCAGAACATGGGGAAACCCCACCCAATTTTCTTTTCAACCCAAGGCCCATGGGGAACTGGGAGAAGCGGACGGCACCCTTGACTTTAAACGGGCGGCCAAAATCTCCGGCGCCCGCTTTGCACTCCTCAAAGGTTTTGCCTCCAGGCTGGAAAGGGCTTTAATTAATTTCATGCTGGATCTTCACACCCAGAAACATGGCTATACCGAAGTTTTACCGCCTTTTCTTGTGAATACGGAAACGATGACTGCCACGGGCCAGCTGCCGAAATTCGAGGAAGATCTCTTCAAAACCTCTGTTTCCGAGCGTGACCTATGGCTTATTCCCACAGCCGAGGTACCGGTGACCAATATCCACAGGAATGAAACCATCGCGCCTGACGACCTTCCTATTAAATACTGCGCCTACACCCCCTGCTTTCGCTCTGAAGCCGGCTCTTACGGCAGAGATACCAAAGGACTCATCCGCCAGCACCAGTTCGACAAAGTCGAACTGGTTAAATTCACCACACCGGAAACTTCAGACGAAGAACTTGAGATGCTGCTTGCCGACGCAGAAGAGGTTCTGCAACTCCTGGAGCTGCCATACCGCGTGGTTGTCCTCTGTACAGGAGACCTTGGATTTTCCGCCACCAAAACATATGATATTGAGGTATGGATGCCTTCCCAGAATACCTATCGGGAAATTTCATCCTGCAGTAATTTTCTTGATTTCCAGGCCCGCCGCGGCGGTATTCGTTATCGCCCTAAAGGAGAGAAAAAAAGTGCCCTGGTCCACACCCTTAACGGCAGTGGTCTTGCCGTTGGACGAACCCTGGCAGCCATCTACGAAAACTTTCAGCAGGAGGATGGCACAATCACGCTGCCCGAAGTGCTTAAACCTTATTTTGAAAGACGCTTTTAGCCTGGTTAACTGCCTGAATTAGTTTGATTTGTTACTTGGTTGAATGATTTTCTCGTTCCCACGCTTCGGCGTGGGAACATAAATTACTGATTTCCTGATTTACTCAGCTCTTCCCGCCCCTCACCCATTTTCCGCAAAATCTGATTTTTCCGCCACCTTTTTCCTGTTTTCAAGAATATTTTGTCCGGATTCCCGGAAAACGAATTGACTCCCTCAGAAACCAAACACTCGCCACCCTTTTTTGAACGGACATATCCCGCTGAAACAACGAGAAAAACAGAAAAACACCACCAACAAAAAATATCTGGCAAGCAATTTGCTTAATTGTCTCATAGCATTGTTACAGTATTGACACGCACATGCTCTTTTGAGAAAAATCACTCCCGCCGGGAACGGGAGACATAAACCACCCAGGAGAAAAAAATGAAACGAACATACTACACAACACTCGCTCTTTGCTCGGCATTCCTGCTCTTAGCAGGAAATGCTTCTGCATTAAATTTTGACGTAAGCAATAAAATCACCATCTATGACGGGTATGAAAATGCTTCTGCAGGGACTTGGTATGGAACACAAGAAGATCAGGAAGTTGAATACCACAGTGTTACCGGGCAAGAATGGGATCTGGAGGGATTTTTTCTCAGCGGCTCAGAGCTGACAATGGTGGGAGGTTTTGATTTCGTAAACGGAGAAACCCCATGGGACAATTATAACTATCGCGCCGGAGACGTTTTTATCGATACGGACTTTTCAAACGCTGCTTACGATTATGTCTTGGACCTGGATTTCATCAACAAACTTTACACTGTGTACGAAATTACCCAAGATACCGTGCTCGCCAACCCTACATACAAAACAACATCAAGCCCCTGGAGCTATGTTTCCGGAGGAACAGCTATAGCCGGTTTTGAAAATTTATCAATGGATTATGTGGCCGGACTGACAGACAGCGATGTTGGTTTTCAGGGCGGAAGCCATAATGCCGTAGGACTGGATCTTTCCTTTTTGCCCATTGGCACTCAATTCTTAGTGCACAACACCATGGAGTGCGGCAACGACAATCTCATGGGAAACGGAACCACTGCCCCCGTACCAGAGCCGGCCACCATGATTCTTTTCGGCACCGGCCTGGCCGGTCTTACCGGGTATGCGCGGAAACGTAAAAAATAAAATTTTCTCCATTCTTCACCATTCCCCTAAGCGGAGTCGCAAGACTCCGCTTTTTTTATTCGTCATCCAGCCCTCACTGCCCCCAAAAAAACAAAGCATACTCACCACAAAATGGTCATTTCCCCCAATTAACCACACCGGACACTCCCACTCCAACCACCAAAGAAGCAACCAGAACCAACAAAATACATCCTTCTAATCAGTGACTTAGCCACTAAAAACCGCTATAATCCCGGCTCAAAAATACGCATGGCACCCTTATTGCTTATCGCAGAGTACAAAAGGCAACACTAACAGTTATGCCAGGAGAACAGCTATGTATGCACGGGAAAATGGACAGATTTGGGTGAATGGGCCTCAACTAAAGGAAGCTTCCGCCAAAGGTGTTTGGGTTTATCCGGGTGAAGATGTGGAATGGCATTACACCTGCACACCTTTTGGAACTCTGGTGACGGGATACACCATCAAACCATCTCGCGTTGAAAGCAAAGACGAAGGAGAGAACCTATAACCCCTTTCCCTCCAAAGCCAATTCAATAAGCAGGTCAATCAGGCCGGAAAAAGAAATTCCTGCGGCCTGTGCTGCCTGGGGAAGCAGGCTGGTCGGTGTCATACCGGGAATGGTATTGGTTTCGATCACAAAAACTTCCCCTCCTTCCGTTACCATCATATCGGTTCTGCTGTAACCTCTCAGTCGAAGTGCCCTGTGCGCAGTCATAGCATAACGTTGAGCCTTACCTGTTATTCCCTGCGGCAAGTCAGCAGGACAGATTTCCCGAGTTGCCCCGGGCTGATACTTCGCAGTATAGTCAAAAAATGGGTGCTCCGCCCCGGGAATAACCTCAACAAGGGGCAATGCACGCAGGTCTTCATTGCCGACAACTCCGCCGGTTATCTCCCTCCCCCTTATAAAGCGCTCCACCATCACCTCATCGTCAAAAGCGAAAGCCTGCCCAAGGCCTGCAGCAAGCTCCTCATTATCATGGGCAATACTCATGCCGAGACTCGACCCCTGCCGTATCGGTTTAACCACCACAGGAAAACCTATTCTGTCGGAGATCCTTTCCGGTCTTTCCATATCCGCAGGCGACGCCATCACCCAGTCAGCTACCGGCAACCCGGCCTGTTTATAAAGAATTTTCGCCAGGTTCTTGTCCATGGCAATGGCACTGCCCAAGACCCCTGACCCCTGATAGGGAAGCCCCAGCAAATCAAGAAACCCCTGCATCGAGCCATCCTCCCCCAGCGGCCCATGCAGAAGAACAAAAGCCACATCAAGGGAATCAACATCATGTGCAAGATCGGCAAGGTCAGTTGCCGGATCATACTGCCGCACATCATATTTTTCTGCACCAAGGGCAGCCAGCACCCCTTTGGCACCCGCCAGGGATACATCCCGCTCACCCGATTTTCCACCAGCTATCAAAGCAACCCGTAATTTTTCAGACATACCCCTCTACTCTCAATCCTCTCGGTTCTTTTACTCTTAAAAAAACGTAACTATTCAGCTGCACCTCATCTGAATAGTTACGGCCTGGAGTCGAGTCCCATTTCGAGCCCTCGCTGAATAGATACAAAAAAACATTCTTCTAGTCATTCGCCAAATTCATTTTGCATATTACATAGAACATCGTACATTAGCAACATGGACCGAAAAACCATAAAAAAGCTCAGAAAAATAGTAGGCGATGAACACTTCACAATATCAAGGGAGGACATCATCTGCTACTCCTACGACGGAACTGGGCAGGAATTCCCTCCTGATGCCATTGCCTTCCCGGCAAGCACGGCCGAAATCAGCAGCATCATGAAGCTTGCCCAGGAGGCCAGCTTTCCCGTCGTCCCCAGAGGGGCAGGAAGCGGCATGACGGGAGGCTCGCTACCGGTTCAAGGAGGACTCGTCCTGGCAATGTCCAGGCTGAACCGAATCCTTGAAATCGATTTAAAAAACCAAATTGCCGTTGTGGAACCGGGAGTCATCACCGGCGATTTCCGCAATGAACTGAAAACAAAGGGGCTTTATTACCCTCCGGACCCGGCCAGCCTCAAATTTTGCACAATGGGAGGCAACGCGGCAGAGTGTGCCGGAGGCCCAAGCGCTGTCAAATATGGGGTAACCAGGGACTACGTTCTGGGACTTGAAGTGGTGCTGGCGGACGGCAGAATTATGCAGACCGGCGTGCGAACGGCCAAAGGAGTGGTCGGCTATGACCTGGCACGTCTCTTCATCGGTTCGGAAGGCACCCTGGGCATTATCACAAAAATCATAGTGAAAGTTATCCCCCTGCCCCAGGCAAAGAGGACGCTTCTCCTCCTGTGCAACAGCATAACCAGAGCCACGCAACTTGTTTCCGAGATTCTTGCAGAGCATCAGCCATGCACCCTGGAATACATGGACCGCACCGCCATAAAAATCGTCAGAGAAAAAATCCCCTTCACACTCCCACCACAGGTTGAAGCCTTGCTGCTCCTGGAAGTGGACGGCAGCCACCAGTCTGTCATAACTCAAACCTCTGCATTGAAAGAATATCTCGAAAAGGCAGAAGGCCTTGTGGAATTCAAGGAGGCCCGGGATGAAAATGAGGTCGCGTCGCTCTGGACAGCGCGCCGCGCCGTCTCACCTGCCGCCTTTGAGCTCAAACCCCACAAAACAAGTGAAGACGTTGTTGTTCCCCGCAGCAAAATCCCGGAACTCGTCTCACACACGGAGAACCTTGCCCGCCAAAACCAATTGACAATTTTCACCTTTGGTCACGCCGGAGACGGCAATATTCATGTCAACATCATGCTCAATAAAGAAGATCCGGATGAAAAAGAAGGCGCACGCGTTGCCAAAGAGTCTCTTTTCCGAAAAGTTATAGAGCTCGGGGGCACACTCTCCGGAGAACATGGTATCGGCATAACAAAGGCCGATTTTCTTCCCCTGGAGCTCGACCCGGTAAATATGAATGTCATGCGCGAACTCAAAAAACTCTTTGACCCGCAAAACATCCTGAACCCCGGCAAAATATTTCCCCTCACTTAACAAAACGTAGGATTTTTGAGGTCAGCAACACACTCCATGGAAAAACCGATATAATCCCACTTCGGGAAGGAATGTGAGCATGAGCAATGAACTCACGCAAGGACGTGAAGAAAAAATGCCGTCTTTTTCATTGTCGTTTCGTCGAGTTCGTGGCCCAAACCTTCTTCTCCCCATCAATCCGCCAAAAAACATTGACAGCCACAAGGATGATAGAGTATACAATTATGTTTTACAGGAACAGACGAAATCGATTTTTACTTTTTTATAATTTAATTTTTTTGGAGTTATCATGATAGAAGTTGAGGTTCGAGGAGACATTGAGTACGCGATTCGCCAGCTTAAGAAAAAGCTGCAGCTTGACGGCATCAAAAAAGAACTGAAACGCCGTGAGTACTATGAAAAACCAAGCGTGAAAAAACGCCGGAAACAGGCTGAAGCCAAAAGAAAGCTTCGCAAAGTAATGTACCGCATGGATCGCGAAGGTTAAGGACTACCTTCCTCGTATGAAAAAAAAACGAGGAACTCCCCAAACGCGCCTCCATTCCCCGCAGCAAAAGAACAGGCCTCCTGGCACCCCGCTCCCCAAGGAGTCGATTTACTGCCAGGACCTGTTCCTTCATTACCTCGCCGCAGAAAAAAGACTGGCAGAAAACACACTTGTATCCTATCAGTCCGACCTTGAGTCATTTCTTTCCTTTTTAGCGCAAAAAAAAATATCTCCAGGAAAAGCCTCAACTACACTCATCCGTGATTTTTTCTCTGCATGTAAAAAAAAGGGCATTTCCAACCGCAGCAACAGCAGACGACTTTCCTGCCTCAAATCTTTTTTCCGCTTTCTTCTGGCCGAAAAAATCATAGATACTGACCCAACAGCACTCCTTGATTCCCCAAAACGCCAGAGCACACTCCCAGAGCATCTTTCTGTCGACGAAGTCACCCTTCTCCTGCAAGGCCAGGATGGAAACACGCTGCTCGGCATTCGCAACACCGCCATGCTCCACCTCCTTTACGCAACTGGCATGAGGGTTTCCGAGCTTGTCAATCTCCCGGTTATGGCTGTAAATCTGGAAGCCGGCTTTGTGCGGGTGCTGGGCAAAGGCAGAAAAGAACGCCTCATACCTTTTGGAGAGGAAACAAAGGACAAAATCCAGCTCTATCTTCAGGACTGCAGGCGCAAATTGCTGCAAGGGAAAAAAAGCAACAGCCTCTTCATCACCAACAGAGGGAAAGCCATGACCAGGCTGCGCTTCTGGCAGATCATCAAAGACACTGCATACAGAGCCGGGATAGACAAAAAAATCAGCCCTCACATGCTGCGCCATTCATTTGCCACCCATCTGCTGGAACACGGGGCCGACCTGCGCTCAGTGCAGCTCATGCTGGGGCATTCCGACATATCGACAACCCAGATTTACACCCATGTGGACAGTGGACGCCTGAAAGCCATTCACCAGAAATTTCACCCGAGAAGCAGAAAAAAAAGTGACTAAAGTGAGCTAAAGCGACTAAAGTGGGCTAAAATCTCTTAAAGAAACCAGGGTCGCTTACTCTCAAACAAGCTGCCTGGAAATATCTTTTAAAATGAGTCACTTTAAACCTTAGCCACTTTTGCCACCTTTCAATGGAAGTAATCACAACCCACCTGAATGCTGATTTTGACAGCATGGCGTCTATGGTTGCCGCCCAGAAATTGTACCCAGAGGCCACCCTTGCCTTTTCCGGATCCCAGGAGAGGAACCTGCGCAAATACTTTGTCCAGTCCCTGATGATCTATGATTTCCAGAAAATGAAAAACATACCTCTGGACAAAGTGACCAAGCTCATCGTGGTTGACACCAGACAGGCATCACGAATAGGAAACTTTGCACAATGCCTCAACAACCCGGGAATCGAACTTCATCTTTATGACCACCACCCTGACGCCCCCGGCGACATGAAAGGAAATGTGGAAGTAGTTCGCCAAGTGGGTTCCACAGCAACAATTTTTGTTGAGATATTCCGGCAAAGAAACATCCCGATCAATGAGGATGAAGCAACCCTGCTTGCCATGGCAGAATACGAAGACACCGGTTCATTTACATTCAGCACCACAACTCCGGCTGACCTCAACGCAATGTCCTGGCTGCTGAGCTGCGGGGCCAAACTTCACACCGTAACCCAGTACATCACCCATGAGTTAACAACAGACCAGGTTGGCCTGCTCCACGAGCTGATCAAATCGGCAACAACCTACACAATTCAGTCAATTGAAATAACGGTCGCCCGCATTGCCTTCAGCAGCTATATTGACGAGTTTTCCCTCATCGTCAGGCGCTTTATGTCCATGGAAAACCTTAATGTCCTTTTTGCCCTGGCCAGCATGGGGGAACGGATCTACCTCATTGCACGCAGCAGAATTCCCGAAGTCAATGTGGGCAAAATAGCTCTGGAATTTCAAGGGGGCGGCCATGCCTCCGCCGCGGCTGCCACAATTACCGACATGACCCTGATTGAGGCGGAAGAAAAGTTAATCCGCCTTTTGCACAAGCATGTACGCCCGGAAAGCCTGGCCTGGGAACTCATGTCTTCGCCAATTATTTCCGCGCCCCCGGATATTACCACCCAGGAGGCGAATGATCTCCTCATCCGCTACAGCATAACCGTACTTCCCATTATAAAGGGCAAGAAGATAATCGGCCTCTTTTCACGGCGCGATGCCAGCAAGGCGATCTTTCACCATCTTGGAGATCTGCCGGTGACGGAATTTATGACAACCGAATTTGCCACTCTGCCGCCATCAGCCACCCTGGCCGACATACAGGAACTGATCATAGAACACCGTCAGCGCTTTATCCCTATTACCATCAACAATAACCTTGTCGGCGTTATTACACGAACCGATCTTTTCAACCTGCTTGTCAATGACCCGGCCTACCTGCCCAGCCTGAATACAACCCAGAACCAACCTTCCTCTGAACGCAACCGCAACCTGACCAATCTGCTCACCCAGTCTGTTGACAGAAAAACGGTGATCCTCCTGCAGACCATTGGCCAGGTGGCCCACAGAATCGGTTTTACCGCTTTTGCTGTGGGCGGTTTTGTCCGCGACCTGCTTCTCCATACACAAAACTTTGATCTTGACATTGTCATTGAAGGAGACGGCATTACTTTTGCCAAAAAACTGGCGGAAGAGCTAGGCGGTATTGTCCGCACCCACGTCAAATTCAACACTGCCATGGTCAAACTTCCGGGCGGCATGAAAGTTGACGTTGCTACCGCACGCCTTGAATATTACGAATACCCAGCCGCCATGCCGATTGTTGAGCTCAGCTCCATTAAGCTTGACCTCTTCCGCCGCGATTTTACCATTAATGCCATGGCAATTCACCTCAACCCCAACAGATTCGGCACCCTGGTTGACTTTTTCAACTGCCAGAATGACCTGAAGGACAGACAAATACGCATCCTCCACAACTTGAGTTTTGTTGAGGACCCAACCCGCATATTCCGCGCCATCCGTTTTGAACAACGCATGGGCTTCACCCTGGGGAAACTGACGGAAAAGCAGCTTAAAAACGCGGTCAAAATGAACCTCTTTGACCAGAAATTGGGCTTGCGGTATTTCCAGGAAATCAGACTTATTCTCTCGGAAGACAATCCTTTGCCGGCCATCAGGAGAATGGCGCAATTCAACATTTTGCAATTCCTGCACCATTCGCTCAACCTTGACCCCAGGCTTTCCAGAATTCTGGAGGAGACGCAACTGGCCGTGGCCTGGCACAGACTGCTCTATCTCGACGAAGAATGCGAGCAGTGGATTGTCTACCTGCTTGCGCTCATGTCGCGTATCCAAACCAGGGCCATGCACGGATTCTGTAAAAAATTCGAGGTACCAGAGCGCTACACAAACACCCTTATCAGAGTAAAAGTCGAAGCAAAACGAATTGTCCGCACCCTGGAAAGGCGCGTCCACCTGCGCCGCAGTGAAATATATTGGCTTTTCCAGGGCTTAAGCCAGGAAGGGCTCCTTTTTGTGATGGCGATTTGCCGGAACAAAGCGGGCAAACAGGCTGTCTCTCTTTATGTCACCCAGCTGCGCCACATAAAAAGTCGCATCCAGGGCGCGGATCTGAAGAAAATGGGCTATCCTCCAGGCCCACTATACAAAACCATACTCAACCATCTCCTGGAAGGAAAACTGGACAATAAACTTCAGACCAGGAAAGATGAAATAGAATTTCTCCGGAAAGAATATCCTCTGGAGAAATGACAAGGAAAATTAATGAATATCCTGCAGCAAATAATCATTCTCGCACCGCCCTTTCTTTTTGCGCTCACCATCCATGAATACTCACATGGCAAGATGGCCTACCGCTTGGGGGACCCCACTGCGCACAACCTGGGGCGCTTGACCCTCAACCCCCTGAAACACCTTGACCCTTTAGGAGTTCTGGCCTTTATCATAATGAAAATCGGCTGGGCAAAACCTGTCCCGGTCAACCCCCGTTATTTTAAAAACCCGCTCAAAGACATGATATGGGTTGCCTTGGCCGGACCTGCCGCCAACCTGATGACCGCCATTGCCAGCAGCCTGCTTGCCCAGTTCCTGCTCATGTTTTCCTCCATTTTCCCTCAAGGCATCGTTTTTCCCCTCTTTCAGATGCTGGGAGCAAGCATATGGATCAACATAATTCTTGCCATCTTTAACCTGCTGCCCATCCCCCCACTGGATGGCAGCAAGGTGCTCATGGGAATTTTGCCGCCCCGCCAGGCAGCTTCTTTTGCCAAACTTGAGCCGTTTGGCTTTATCATCCTCCTGGCCCTCTTTTATACAGGCATTATCCAACAAATACTCATGCCAATAGTCGGACTGGCCGAAAGGGTGATAAGCGGCTGATTTTCAGCCAAGCGGACAATGCCCGTATTATGCTTGACGATTTCGCCCATGCCCCTCTTGATGAGGGCGAAAAACCTACACCCGCTGACGATACGCTCATGCGTCTAGAGCACGCGGGCGAATAGTCGTCTTCATGCTTTTTTTTGCGACTTCATCTCTTTTGAACCGGCGCATTGCTCTTGCTCTGTGCTTAATGAGCCCTTCTCATCTCTGGCTTTATTTTTGCATAGTTCTTGTGTTATTGTGTTGATATACGGTGACTTTATAATGGACGAAACAGAAAAAACAAAAGCAACAAAGGGCAACAAGCGTGCCCAACTGCAGACGTATAAGCTTTATTATGAAAGCAAAATCGCCTGTTTAAGCAATACCCGTCTGTCACCGGCCCTCCACCTTCTCGCCTGCAAAGACGCCCCAATTGAACCAGGCAACCTTGACTCCAGCTGGCAACGGGGTCGATACATTAAAAAATGTCTTAAGTTTTACAAAAAAAAATTAAAAGAATTTGATAAAGAATTAAACAAACTTAAATGAAAGCAGCAAAAACATCCTTTGCCTGCGGTAACTGTGGTGCAATTTTTCGCAAATGGGCGGGCCAATGTCCGGAGTGCCGGGAATGGAATTCAATCCATGAGCAGGAGACGCCTCCAGTATCTCCATCCACGGGCTACAGCGGCACCCTTTCCACCGTACAACACATCTCACAAGTAACTCTTTCTGATTCACCACGAATAAAGACCGGCATGACGGAGCTTGACAGGGTGCTCGGAGGCGGACTTGTCCGCGGTTCCGTTGTCCTTGTCGGAGGCGATCCCGGAATCGGGAAAAGCACATGTCTCCTGCAAGTCTCCTGTCAACTCAGCGATAAAAACAAGGTTCTTTATGTTACTGGAGAGGAATCTCCGCAACAAATTGCCATGCGCGCCAAGCGGCTTCGTCTGCCAGATCGTCATCTTCTGCTTATGGCTGAAACCCAGGTGGAAAATATCTGCGCTACCGCTTCAGTGGAACAACCCCAAATTATGGTCATTGATTCTATACAGACCATGCAGACCGCTTCAACATCTTCAGCGCCGGGCAGTGTTTCTCAGGTGAGGGAATCAGCAGCCCAGCTCACCCAATTTGCCAAACTCAATAATATTGCCATTTTCCTTGTCGGGCACGTGACAAAGACAGGAGATATTGCCGGGCCCAGGGTACTGGAACACATTATCGACGTGGTCTGCTACTTTGAAGGCAACAACGACAGCAGATACAGGGTAATGCGTGCTGTAAAAAATCGCTACGGAGCAGTTAACGAACTGGGTGTTTTTGCCATGACCGACTCGGGCCTTAAGGAAATCCATAATCCTTCGGCGATATTTCTGAACCGCTACGGCAAGCCCATGCCCGGCAGCGCGGTGATGGCAATCTGGGAGGGAAGTCGCCCGCTGCTTGTAGAAATCCAGTCTCTTGTGGACACAAGTCATTCAGAAAATTCCCGCCGGGTAACCGTTGGCATCGACCAAAACAGACTGATCATGCTCCTTGCCATCCTGCACCGTCATGGAGGGATAGTCAGTTACAACCAGGATGTTTTTATCAATGTTGCCGGCGGGGTAAAAGTGAGCGAAACCAGCGCGGATCTAGCCCTTGCCCTTTCCATCATCTCAAGCCTGGAAGACAAACCGCTGCCTGCCGATCTGATCACCTTTGGAGAACTGGGCCTTGCCGGAGAAATACGACCTGTCCCCAATGGTCAGGAACGTTTGAAAGAGGCTGTTAAGCATGGGTTTAAAAAGGCCATCATTCCCAAGGCCAATGCCCCGCTGGAAAAAATTGACGGCCTTTCGGTTTTTCCTGCTGAAAAACTGACTGACGCTCTTGAAGTCTTTTACCAATTCCCCGCAGCACAATAATTTCCCTTACATTCCAACGAATTCTCTCTTTAAGCACATCTACCGTTGACATGAAAATTCCGAAATGGTAAATAATGGAGCACAGATTGCGGAGGAATGGCCGAGTGGTTGAAGGCGGCGGTCTTGAAAACCGTTGAACGAAAGTTCCGTGGGTTCGAATCCTACTTCCTCCGCCATTTTATTGTAAAAAACGGAGAGATGACCGAGAGGCCGATGGTGCTCGCCTGCTAAGCGAGTGTGGGGGAGACTCCACCGAGGGTTCGAATCCCTCTCTCTCCGCCACTTTAGGAGCTCATTCCATGAGCTCTTTTTTTTGGATCATACCCTTCAGCGTACCCTTTTTATTTTTCCCTGCTTTTTTTCACAACACCAAAGAAAATAATAATCGAGTATTGCTTCTGGACGGAACTGTCGGAGTTGTGATTCCCCTGCCCGCTGTCAGCCGACGGCTAAGTATCCAATGACTGCAGGCAGGGTAATATGGGCAGGGAAAAAAGGATCTCTTTGCCCTCTTTTTCCTGTCTTCCCTCATCACCCTGCAGACAGCAGCCATGTCGGGCAAACAAAAAAACAGGTCATGACTCAGTCTATTTGGCCTGATTATCACGAGGTGGCGACGATTCAGCACCCAATGGCCTATTGAAGGTGTAATTTCCTGGGGTTACTATTAATGACCCTGCCGCTCGATTTACGCTTTTGGAAGGGATCGTGAAAGGCAAAGAACAAAAAAACAGTACAACTCCTCCAAGAGTAGCAACTGCACCAATCGGTCTGTAAACAAGAAGATCAACCACTGCAGCAATACTATTTGGACCATCTTCAATCCTGTCAACGGTTTGAGATTTCTCAACGCCTTCTGGTGTATTGCCGGCTCCAGCACTCGCTGCCATCACAGGGGAATATGTAAGTAAAAAGGTCAAAGAAACAACAAAGGCAATGCATTTTTTGAAATTATTCATGTTTTTCTCCTTGGCCAAATGGTCATTTAATTCATGGTAAACCTGACTTTAAAAGCTTATATTTATTTCTAAAACTTTGTCAACGTTTCTACAGAGAATTTTCACATGGACCAAAAGGGCCACATGGCGGTGACCATCATATTCTAGCAGGCTGTTGAAAAACTACTGCGCTCGAAGTCTCACTTTGTTCGCTATCTGCTGATACTGCGTCAAAATTCGGCTCAAAATGCTCATTTACTCCATGTAAACTGTGCTTTTTCGCCTCATTTTTACCCTAAAGGGCATAAATCCTTGTCTCCGCTACGCTCGCTACATTTTTCGACAGCCTGCTAGAGGCTAACACAAATCATTGTAATCATATCAAGAAGATGAACGAGCATCTCGTTAATCTCACCCTGGCTCTTTTTTACGACATCCAAGTGCTCAAGTCGAGGAAGATCAAAAAAATTTCATGCCGAGCTTGCTTATTCTGAGCATTTCAGAAGCAACTGTCTTTCACTCCGGAAGCAGGGAGGAATTTCCCCGCGCTTGAGAAACTTCCATGACAGTGCATCATGATTTCCCCATGAACAATGCCGCATTAGTACGCACTTTACCGACACCTAACTTTCTACAGCATGAAAACCTCCTCAGATATCCAAAAGAAATACTTTAACAACCTTTCCGCCATTGACTTCCAAAATAAAAAAGCTGATACTGTTTTTTGATCAAAATACATCCCAAAACTAAACCCTCAGAAACCTAACAAAAATGACTCCTCAAATATTGGTTGTGGATAATAACCCTGTCTTTTTAAAATTAATGACAAATTTTTTAAAAAAAGAAGGTTATGAGGTTTTAACGGCTTCAAATGGACTCCACGCACTTGATATTCTCGAAAAAACAAAACCAGATATTATATTTGTTGATTTAGTCATGCCCACTATAACGGGCAGTAAAATATGCCAAATAATACGAAGCAAGCCGGAGTTTGACGATGTCATTTTGATTGTTTTATCAGCAACGACCCTTGAAGATGAGGAGGAAATTCTATTTTCGTGTAATGCTGACGCCTATATAGCCAAAGGACCTTTCAAAGAATTATCTAAAAACATATCGCAATTTATTGAAAATTTTGAAAAGAAGGAAAAAGATACTCCACAGAATAAAATTATAGGGACCGAGGGAATCTACAAAAGGCAAGTAACGAAAGAACTATTATGCCTGTTACGGCACCGTGATTTTGTATTAGAAAACATGAATGATGGAGTAATTGAATTTACAACAAAAAATAAAATCATATATATAAACAAAAGCGCCCTTTCTATGCTGGATATTAAGGAAGAAAATGTCCTCGGAAAGAGCTTCATTGATTTGCTGCCCACGGAACTTCCTAAAAATATTGAGAAAATACTGTCAAGAAATAGAGATGGCTGTTTAGATGAGACAATAAAAACATATGTAAACAATAAATATATTACCATTGGGCTCATATCTATTTTCGTCGATGAGCACAAATCATATGTTGCGATATTGAAAGATATTACAGAACAAACCATTTCTAAAAATGCCTTAATAGACAGCGAGAAACAATATAGAGACCTCGTTGAAAATTCATCTGATATCATTCAAAGCATTTCTACTGATGGAAAAATAATTTATGCCAATAATGCCTGGCGAAAGGCTTTAGGATACAGCGTAAAGGAGACAGGGGAACTCAATATTGCGGAAATAATTCACCCAGACTGCTTTCAGCACTGCATGGATAAATTCAGGCGAATTATGTCCGGAGAAGAAATTAGCCACATTGAGGCCGTATTTCTTTCGAAAGACAAGAAAAAAATTACCCTTGAAGGAAATGTAAACTGTAAGTTTGTTGACGGCAAACCAACTTCTACCAGAGGCATTTTCCGTGACATAACCGAGAGGAAAGAACTGGAACAAAAGCTTCAAAAATTATCAATTACTGATGAGATGACAGGCCTTCTCAACAGGCGTGGTTTTTTTGAATTTGTCACAAAACAATTTGAAATTGCGGATAGAAATAAAACGAAATTATTTATATTTTTTGCTGACCTTGATGCTCTGAAGTGGATCAATGATAATCTGGGGCATAATGTTGGGGATCAAGTTATAATTGATGTTGCAAATATTTTAAGGGAAACATTTAGAAAATCAGACATAATAGGGCGTCTTGGAGGAGATGAATTTGCAGTTCTCCAAACAGATCAAGGTGAAAATAATCTAAAAAAATTAATGTTTGATCGCTTAGAGAACAATATCGAGATGTTTAATAATAGCTCAGAACATACCTTTAAAATATCATTGAGTGTTGGAATTACTCAATATGACCCCAACGCCCCCTGTTCCCTCGAAGATCTTCTCAAAGAAGCCGATGCCTTGATGTATCAACACAAAAACAGAAAAAAAATGAAGCAAAATTTGACGTAACAGGCTTTGAAAAAAGTATCTCCAGGCATCCCCTTTTTTGTATTTTAGTCGCTTGATTTCCAAAAAAATGGAATTTCTCTTTTTTACCCTTTCTCTGGATGCGCCATGAACTACCTGCAGGAAGTCAGAAACCAGTACGAAAATTATCCTTACCCTTACCGTAACCCGGAAGAAGAAAAGCAGCGACTCCTTGCCACCCAGGACGGATATCTGGAAAAGATCAATCATTTCTGTTTCCAAGGCAAACAAAGCTTTAATAACTTTCGCGTACTTGTTGCCGGAGGAGGCACAGGGAGCGCTGCAATCTTCCTGGCCGAGCAGTTACGCTATCGAAAAAACTCCGAAGTCGTCTATCTTGATATCAGTAAACAAAGCATGGAAGTAGCCAGAAAGCGGGCCGAAATCCGTGGGCTTGACAACATTACCTGGCTGCATCACTCTATTCTTGACCTCCCCCACCTTGACCTCGCCCCCTTTGACTACATCAACTGTGTCGGTGTTTTGCATCATCTTGAAGACTACCACAAAGGCCTGAAAGCTCTTGACTCAGTTTTGTCTCCCAAAGGCTGCATGGGGATCATGGTCTACGGCAAGCACGCCAGAGCCCCGATTTACCAGATGCAGGAACTCATGAGACTGGTAAATGAAGATGAACCTGACATGCAGGCCAGGGTGGAGAACACAAAAAATATCATCAACTCTCTGCCTCCCTCAAATTTTTTCAAACAGCGGGAAAAGGAGTGGATGAGCGAAGTAGAGGAATATGGCGACATCGGTATCTACGATCTCTTCCTTCACTCGCGGGATCACGGCTTTGATGTTCTTGAACTGTATGAATGGGTGGGAAATTGCGGTCTTAATATTGTGCAGTTCATCGGACCCATGTTTGAAAGTAAAATTGGCTATGAGCCGAAAACATTTATCGCAAGTCCTGCTGTGCTGCAGAAAATTTATCGCCTCCCCAAACCAAAACAACAGGCCATTGCCGAACTTCTTTCCGGACTCATCCAGCGCCACAGCTTCTATCTTTCCCGTAGCAGGAACACGACGGCGAGTATTGAGAACCTGGACAACGTCCCTTTTTTCTTCCAATCCCCGCCCCATGGGCTGTCCGAAGAAATTAAACGCAACAGGGGAGGAAAAATTTCCCTGAAAAGCCCGGACCAGATAGCAGTGCAATTTCAGCCGACACGATTCACGGCCTCCATATTTCAGAACCTTGATGGCAAGAGAAGCCTTAAAGAGATTTTCAACAAAATCAGAAAAGAGCTTCATGCACCCGCACTCAGCCACAGTGAACTTCTTGACGATTTCCAAAAAACCTACACAATATTTAATGATATCAGCTGGATGCTCCTGAGGCACCATTCTGTTCCCCAGTTTTTGCCAGCCAGTCAATTACAGGAGAGGGTCAATCAGAAATATAAGAATGACTGAAAATCTACCGCCACCGAAACGCGTGTATCTGTTGCTATTGCCTTGACAGATGGTCAGCTTCGGGCTTTTTTTTCCCACAGGAACTTCTATCACCAGCCCCACAGCAGACTTCTCAAGATCCAGCCGGTTATATTTTCTTCTTCGTGCTTTACTTTTACCCAGTTGCCTTCTTTGTCAAGGGTCCGGAAAACCACGCCCTTCTGGGCCTGACGGATTATCTTGAATTTTTTCCCAGGCCCGCTCCGAATATTGACAACCTTTTTCTTGACGACCAGATGGGCTTCCCGGTTCACGACTCTGCTGTGAACCCAACCCGTATCATTCTCAAAATCAGTAACCTTAAGCCAATCGCCCTTGGTTGCAATGATCTTCAATGGATACCCCTGCCCTAACTCCCAGAGCACTGCATAATCAGGACCTGGCCCGGAACGCATACTCACCAGCTCTCCGGAAACACTGACCATCTTTGCCTGGGCTACTGCAGCAAAAAAGAACAGAATGACAAATGTCAGAAAATATTTTTTCATTTCTCTCTCCACAACACAGGATTGAGGCACGAACAAGGCCACAGGCCTTATTACATTACACCTCCTTACTTACGGCAGGCTTTCTGATATCTCCTGCCCGCAGGGGAATTCCGCCCACGCTAAGTGAAATTGCATCAAATTTACAGGCCTGATTCATACAGGCCATACACGAAATACATTCCGCGTCATCGGGGGATTCGTTGAATTTGACCCCCATGGGACATACATGGTGACAGGCTTTACACTGGGTACATTTCTGCAGATCGAGCTCCAACTTCACAAGCTTCACACGACTGAACAGAGCATAAAAGGCCCCCAAAGGACAGGCTACCCGGCAGAAAGGCCGACTGGCCATAACGCTCCAGCCGATAAAGGCTATCAAGATGACAAGCTTATTGTAAAAGAGGATGCCAATAGTGCTCCTGAGGCCGGGCTGCATAATCGGCAGAGGAATTCCAGCCTCCAAGGTTCCTGCGGGGCAAAGAAATTTGCAAAACCAGGGAGACCCCATTCCAAACTCATTTACAACGAAAAGGGGCAAAAGAACAACCATGAACGCAAGAATGGCGTATTTCAGGAATCGAAGAATTCTCGGCACTCCAAACTTCCTTGAAGGAATTTTATAGAGCATCTCCTGAAAAAAACCAAAAGGACAGGCCCATCCACATACCATTCTGCCCAGAAAACTGCCCACAACGCCGATACAACCCACCACATACCATCCAAGGAAGTACTGGGCATTCTCCAGATTGAACCGCATGGTCAACATCAGTTGCTGAAGAGCTCCAATGGGACAATACGTGGTGGAAGCGGGACACGAATAACAATTCAGTCCCGGCGAACAGACAACCTTCAAAGGCCCCTGGTAAATTGTCCTGGTAAAGGGAAATCCCCAATAACCGTTAGTCAAAAATGCAATAACAATCTGGACCCACTTTCTTCCCAGTTCCATGTCAACCTATGCCGATGCAGCTCAAACAAATCTGCCATGATTGTTCAAGAACGCGCGAGGGCTCTCCACTGATCACCCCGGCAAGAAACAGAAAAAGAAAAAAACCAAGGACAATAAAAGGCGCCTTGCGCATGCGCTGTTTCTTTTTTTTCATGTTTCCTCCTTTTCAGACAACTTCAGTCTGCTCTGAACCGCATCAATTTTATCCCCGATTTGAATGTCTTTATCCCTGCGGTCATCAATCACCATCTGAGTTACAACCCGCTGGGCGCCCTTCAGAAAAGGCAGTTCATAAATCCTGGACACAACGCCGAGGAGCTCCTGCGCCTCTCCCTCGATAAGGGTTCCCATGTCATTAAGCTGAAAGCGTATATTTTCTTTTTCAAGTGCCTTTTGGACATCCGCAACATACTCGCCAACACTTGGATTCCCGGTTCCCAAAGGGATTACCGTCAACTGCAAAAGCGCCACATCGGACTCCTTTTTTGTTCATTTTCAGGTGTAATATCTCTTTTGGTGAACCGCGTGAAGAAAGAAAAAGACTCCCTCGCTCAACGGGAACAAGACAAAAAGCATTCAGACACAATTGATCGAACTACTCGAATGCACCCTCAGGAATCTCCTCGACAACAGTGTCGACAACATCCTCTTCAAGGGCATCAGGATCATCGCTATTGTAATAAACTATATTTTTCAAATGAAAAAAAGTATCAATATCAACTTCTTTAAAATGAATACCGGCTCCAAAGTCATCCGTCCGCGCCACTTCACCTCTCATCGTCAGTTTGAGCTCACTGCTTGTTCCGGACAACAGCAGATCAATATCGCACATATCCCCTTCATTCCTGCCGGTAACACCATAGAGATAAGCGCCTTTCAGGCTCAAGTCCCGAACATCGATCTCTTCATAAGACCTGTCGGCAAAGCTTACCAATGCCGTGGTACGGAAAGCAACCCTTGTGTTCTTACGCCTCTCATCATGTTTCATCCAGACACCCTCATATGATTTGTTTGTCATACCATTGTCAGAAAACCTTCACGCCTCAAAACTGAAACAGCATTCAGCAAAGGAAATTCCATGCCTGCCATATCAAAACCAATACCGACAATATCTCCATTTTTGGCCTTTTTAAATTTAACCATGGCAACAGGTTCATTTTCTACTTCTGAACAGGCCAGGACTCCATTCCATTGTCCATTGGTCACAACAACAAGGCTGCAGCCATTTTCATCAGGGATGTCCGGCAGGTTGAATCCGGAAGGAATCATAAGCGGCAGGGACAGTTTCTTGAGTTTCTTATCCGGGATATTGGCCAGCGATCCGCTGAACTGCTTTGCCAGCCCCTGGAAAAGACCGGCAAAGTCCTTTAACGGGACGTTGCTTGTTTTGAGATATGCCTTTAACTTCTGTTTCGACACCTCACGAATCATGGCAATGGCGCTCTCCTGAAGATAAACGGATACTCCGCCCAGAACAATTTTTCTGAGTTCTGTGGCTGGACAATTCTTGATGGGATTTTCCTCAACAGCTCGAGGAGTTTCCACAACTCTGCTGAAATCAGGAATCTCCTCATCTTCTTCGCCCTCATCTTCATAAAGTTCATTGTCAGCCGTCTCTTCCTGGCCACGGGCCTTATTTGCCGCAAGCAGCTCTTTCAAGAGCTGTCTTATGGTCTCGCCAACATACTCCGCCCGCTCCAGGGAGGCCTGCAGATCATGAACCAGTCTTTCAACCTCACCTTTTTCAAGATCAAGGTCTGCCTGCCGCAAAGCGGAAACTTTTTTCCGCAACTCCTCTATACTTTCAGGCACAAGGGTATCACGATCAATCTCCTGCTCGCGGGCATCTTTTTGAATATGAAGAGGAGCTGCAGCTTCCTCTGCAGATCTGCCGCCGCGTTCTTTCTCGGCCTTAATTTTTTCTTTCAGTGTATTAAATCTGAAATAAAGGCCTTTAAAAAGTTTCTCATCCTTTTCGAGGTCAAATTCATCAGTCTCGTAAAGATTAACAACATGGGCCATTGCCTCTTTCAAAAAATCAATGGAATCAGAGGGGGTATTTTCACCTTTTCTCTTCACATACTCGAGAACACTCCCAGCCATGATAAGAATGGCATGGGCGGCTTTTCTGTTTTTAAAGCGCTGCTTCAGACAGGAAAAAGCTGCATCAAGCAACTCTATCCTCTTTTCACTGAGCCCCCAATCCTGGGCTATGATTTCCGCCTTAAGGCGCTTGATCGACTCATCAATGGACAATTGGACCACTGTGTTCTCCCGGACCAGATTATTATACTGGATTTTCTTAAAGGGTATGAGAGGTTGGAGACTCTCTCTTCTTTGCTCAATGTCATTAAATCAATTTTATGGTATTCTTAACAATATTTTTTTTGCGGTGCAAGAAATGTGGATAACACGCTGTATATTGGACTACTCAGGAGAAGCGTCTTTCTGCGAATTCATCTAAATTTCATTGAAATGATTAACTAGTGTCTGTCCAGAAATAGGTCATTTTGTTCGAGATCAGGGATTGCGCAAAAAATTACCGGAGGCATATATACGATATCTCGGTGTCTCGCCGAGGCTCGCTTACCGGAGGATAATTTTTTTAAGCATGACGCAGATATCGGTCAAAAGGGCCATTTATGGACAGGCACTGAACGAGCAAAGCATGGACATACTTTTGGGATCGCCTGTATCCTTTCTTTTCGGAACCATTATCGGGAGTTTTTTGAATGTTGCCATCCTGCGTATTCCAACTCAGGACCAGTCCGTTGTCTTTCCGGCTTCCCATTGTCCCAGGTGCAAAACCCCTTTAAAGTGGTATGATAACATTCCCCTGCTCAGCTTCATTATCCTTGGCCGTAAATGCAGATATTGCCAGTGCAAGATATCCTGGCAATATCCTCTTGTTGAATTCTCAATGGGTCTCCTGTCCCTCTTTCTTTTTCATACATTTTCATTTCCTCTGCCGTTTATTGGTTTTTTCCTTTTTACAGCAGCACTTCTGGTCATTATTTTCATTGATTTTAAACATCAGATTATACCCGATGTAATCAGTCTTCCGGGAATTATTATAGGATTTGCCTTTTCCTTCATGAACCCCCGGCTCTCCTGGGTAGACTCAGGGATTGGGATTTTTTTAGGAGGAGGCATCCTTTTTCTTGTCGCCTATGGCTACTTTTTATTCACCCGTCGAGAAGGTATGGGCATGGGAGACATCAAACTCCTTGCCATGATCGGGGCATTTTTGGGCTATCAGGCTCTGCCGTTTGTTATTTTCAGCAGTTCACTTCTTGGTACCATCGGCGGCATCGGAGCCATGATCAAACAGAAAAAAGGAGGCGCAACAGTTATCCCATATGGACCTTTTCTGGCCACAGGAGCCCTTCTCTATCTTTTTTTTGAACCATATATTCAATTTTATACGCGTTCTCTTTTACTACAACAATAGCTTATGGTATTATCTGCCTTATTTAGTACTTCATAAGAGTGAAACATTCTTGTAAATTATTATAATTAACACCAGTTAGCGTCTATTCAAGAAGTGCATTTTTTTCTCAAGTCCAGGCACACGGAAAAATTTCCTCAGGTTCTTGATAATTTTTCCGTCCATCAAAAGTTGGGAAAAAAAGGCGTTCATAGGCTTTAAACTTTACATTTCAGGCACGACATATGGATTCTCTTGGTTCCCAATCTTTTTCCAATATCGTCGCAAAAAGCGGCAAAATGCTGACAATTTTTAAAACCATCAAAAAAATTGCCGACTTCAAAACCTCAATTCTCATTACCGGCGAATCAGGAACAGGAAAGGAATTGATTGCCAAAGCGATTCATGCCAACTGCATCAGAAGCAACAAACCCATGATCAACGTCAATTGCGGCGGAATCCCTGAAACACTGCTTGAAAGTGAATTATTCGGTCATTCTAAAGGAGCTTTTACCGATGCCTATAAAGACAAAAAAGGCCTTTTTGAGGAAGCTGACGGCGGCACACTTTTTCTGGATGAAATGGGGGAGCTTCCTATTTCTCTTCAAGTCAAACTGCTTCGTGCCTTACAGGAAGACGAAATCCGTCCCTTGGGAGACAGCAAGACTGTCGAGGTTGACGTCCGCATTATTACGGCAACGGCGAGAAACCTTGGAGATATGGTCAACAAAGGACTTTTCCGGGAAGATCTTTTTTATCGAATTAATGTTTTAACCATTGAAGTCCCTCCCCTGCGTGAACGTCGCGAAGATATTCCACTGCTCGTCGAGCACTTTGTGGAAAAATACAATGAACGGCTCAATCTGCAGGTCAAAGAGGTACATGAAGACTGCCTGAAACGTCTTGTCAATTATAACTGGCCCGGCAACGTCAGAGAGCTGGAAAATGTCATGGAAAGGAGCATGGTCCTCTCCGAGCATGACATCCTGACAACAGAAATACTTCCCCCCGAGCTTTTGCGCTATGCCTCTTCCGCAAATGAAGAACTTTTTTTCTGGGATGAATATTCCATCAAAACCAATACCAAAAAGCTTGAGAAAAAACTTATCACCAAAGCCCTTGTTGAAACCAAGGGAAACAAAACAAAAGCAGCTTCACTTTTAGAAATAAGTCTTCCGGCACTTCTTTATAAAATAAAGGAATATGATATCGGCAAGGACTTTTAAAACAAGAGTCTAAGGCAAAAATGGTGTTCTCATTTTTGCCTTTTTTTTGCATTTTCCATCATTTATCTCTATTTTTTTCTTGACTTTTCCACCCTCAACGTACGATTCTACTTGACAAGAAATTCATTTTTTAATAGCCTCTTGAAAAGAATAACTATTATCAAGTAACAAGAGATGCTGAAAGAAATATTATCTTTTTATATCGATGGATTTCGTTCCATGAAAACAGGTCGCAAACTCTGGGCGATAATTTTCATCAAGCTGTTTATCATGTTTGCCATCCTGAAAGTCTATTTTTTCCCAAATTATCTCAACACAAATTTCTCAAATGATGAGGAAAGGGCTGAGCATGTCATCGAGAACATTACCCAGCTCCCACAAAACAAGAATCAGCGGAGGTTGTAAATGGTTGAACAAATCGATCTGACACAGGTCAATTGGGCCCGGGCTCAGTTTGCTCTCACCGCAATGTACCATTGGATTTTCGTCCCACTCACCCTGGGGCTATCCTTTCTGGTGGCATTTTTTGAGAGTATTTACGTGCGCACCGGAGATGAGGATTGGAAACGACTGACAAAATTCTGGATGACCCTTTTTGGCATTAACTTTGCCATCGGTATTGCCACGGGTATCATTCTTGAGTTTCAATTCGGCACGAACTGGTCAAATTACTCATGGATGGTGGGTGATATCTTTGGTGCCCCCCTGGCCATTGAAGGGATTTTTGCCTTTTTCCTGGAAGCCACTTTCTTTGCCGTTATGTTTTTTGGCTGGAACAGGGTTTCCAAAGGTTTTCATCTCTTTTCCACCTGGATGGTGGCTGTTGGCTCCAACCTTTCCGCCGTGTGGATTCTGGTTGCCAATGGCTGGATGCAGTTCCCCACAGGCATGGCATTCAATCCGGATACAGCTCGCTTTGAGATGCAGAATATCACGGAAGTTATTTTTTCACCTGTGGCCATCAGCAAATTCTGTCACGCTACAAGCTCAGGCTTTCAGCTTGCGGCACTTTTTGTTGTCGGGATTTCCTCATGGTTTCTGCTTAAAGGCCGCCACCAACTCATGGCCAAAAGGAGCATCATCGTTGCCTCGGTTTTCGGTTTGCTGGCATCAGCCTACGTCGGTTTCACCGGTGATGAGGCCGCATACAGTGTTGCCCAGAAGCAACCTATGAAACTCGCCGCCATGGAAGGTCTTTTTGTTGGTCAAAAAAATGCGCCCCTTGTTGCAGCAGGCCTTATCAACAGTGCCAAAACACCTGGGGACAGACAGGATGCCTTTATTGCGGAAGTAAAAATTCCAGGGCTCCTTTCACTGCTGGCCAACCGGGAGTTCGGCTCGTTTGTTCCGGGAGTGGACGATCTGGTCTACGGCAACAAGGAAGAAAATATCGTCGGCGCCCAGGAACGGATGGAAAAAGGCAAAATTGCCATTGACCTGCTCCGTACATACAAAGAGGCGAGCAAGAACGGCGACACCAAAATTGCAGAAGCTGCCCTCAAGGCCTTTAACGACTACAAAGACGACATGGGATACGGCTACCTGAGTAGCCCGGAACAAGCCATGCCGCCGGTGGGGCTGACCTTTTACGCCTTCCATATAATGGTTATTCTGGGAACAATCTTCCCCCTGCTCTTCCTGCTTTTTCTTTACTTTAACTTTAAAGGCAATATCCAATATCAGCAGTGGCTGCTCTATCTCGGCATTTTATGCGTACCGCTCGGCTATATTGCCCAGCAAGCTGGATGGGTGGTGGCTGAAGTCGGTCGTCAACCCTGGGCCATCCAGGGATTACTTCCCGTTACCGTGGCCAATTCAAACCTGACAACCGGCACGGTACAGACAACTTTTTTTGTTTTTCTCGGCCTCTTCACTCTCTTGATGATTGCCGAAATCAGTATCATGGTGAAACAAATTCAAACCGGACCGGAGGGTGAATAATGATAGGGAATCTTGATTATTCAGTTTTACAGATTATCTGGTGGCTCATAGCCTCCGTTGTCGGCTCGCTTTTTCTCTTCCTGAATTTTGTCCAGGGAGGCCAGACGCTTCTTTTTACCGTCCCTAAAGATGAGCAGGAAAAAGCCTTAATTATTAATTCACTGGGACGGAAATGGGAATTAACATTCACGACCCTGGTTCTTTTCGGAGGCGCCTTATTTGCCGCTTTCCCCAAATTTTATGCAACCAGCTTTGGCGGAGCCTACTGGGTGTGGATGCTGATTCTCTTTACCTTTATTATCCAGGCGGTAAGTTATGAGTACAGAAAAAAACCGCAGAATTTCCTGGGTTCGGCAACCTATGAAGCTTTTCTTTTTATTAACGGCAGCGCCGGAATTCTCCTTATAGGCACAGCAGTTGGTACATTTTTTACAGGATCAAGCTTCAGTTTGAATGATTTCAACCAGGTCACCTGGCAAACTCCCTACAGAGGACTGGAAGCTGCAAGAAATTTTTTCAACCTCTCACTGGGCCTCTTTCTTGTCTTTAATGCCAGAGTGCTTGGAGCCATGTATCTCGTCAATAACATTAACCATAAACCCTTAACTGACCGTTGCCGAAAATCAGCCTGGACAAGCTTCCTGTGGTCCCTGCCTTTTCTGCTCTTTGTCCTCGTGAACCTGCTTTTCATGACAGGCTATGCAGTAAATCCCGAAACAGGGGAGATCTTTCTGCAAAAAGGCAAATACCTGCAGAATCTCTTAGGGAATCCTATCACAACTATCCTGCTCCTGGCCGGGCTCATTTTTGTGATTTACGGTGTCATGCTGACCTGCTTTAAGGAGAAAAACAACGGTATCTGGTTTAGCGGCCTTGGGACAGTGCTGGTCGGTCTTTCAGTCTTTTTCCTGGCTGGTTACAACAATACGGCATTCTACCCGTCAAGCTTTGACCTGCAAAGCAGTCTGACCATACACAATGCCTCAAGCAGCCATTACACATTGACGGCCATGACCTATGTCGCTTTAGGTGTTCCCTTTGTATTAGCCTATATTGCCTATGTGTGGAAACAGATGGACAGCAAAAATCTCACCATGGATGAGCTGGCCGGAGAGGATGCAGAGGAAATGTATTAATTGTCAGACGAATTTTTTTCGTCATGAAGGAGAATAAACGATGTCAGCAATACTCATACTGAGCTGGATAGGCCTTGTGGTTGTTTCTTATCAAGGTGCTGTAATGATTTTAAATAAAACCGACAATCTTTGATGGAACTGCATTTATGTCCCTTAGGGGTGTAAATGCGAGACCGTCAATCTTGATGGTCTCGCAAAAAGCTCTCAAGCTGACCATCCGCCAACGAAATATCAACAAGTTACATACTTGTCGGCGGCGGTTGAGAGGGTTTTTACGAAACCGTCAATCTTGACTTAACGAAAAAAGGCATAGAGATTGAGAACATCTTTCTCTATGCCTTTTTCTGTAAACTTTCTGATCCGTGGCCAATGGTCAGTTTCGTCGCCTGATTGCTTCCGGATTCATTTTTTCGTCGTTCAGCTACTCAGGAGACATCAAGTTCCATCGGGGAAAAGCCTCTCTTTCACTTCCCTGGCCCTGCCCTCGTCTCCCATCTCTTCATAAATGGCGAGCAATTCTTCCAGAATCCGCCGCTCGTCAGGTTTTTTGACAAGAGCGTCAAGACAGAATTTTTCAGCATTCTCAAAATCATTTTTAAGCCGATAGGCCTTTGCCATGCCCATCATTGCAAAGGCATCAAAACCAACGTCAAGGCTGAGCTGATAGTGCTCTATGGCCTCATCCAATTTACCAAGACCGACCAGGGCATCGCCTACCCGGGAATGAAGATTTTGATTTTGCGGCTCTTTTTCAAGAATTTTAAGCCAGTAACTTATTGACTCCTCATAATTTTGCATACCCCTCTGGGAATCCCCCATGCCATACAGCGCAAAGATATTCCAAGGCTCCTTTTTCAAGGCCTTGTCATAAAATTCTGCAGCTTTATCATATTGTTTTCGGCGCCGATAAATATTCCCGGCCATGGTGAGGACAGCAATATAACTATCATCCTGGGCGATAAACTTTTCAAAATAGGCAAGGGCTTTATCATGATCTGCTAATTTATAATAGAGATTGCCAATGCCCCGCAGGGCATACTTATCCGTTTCATCAAGGGAAAGGGCTTTGAGATAAAGGGTTTCCGATTCTGAAAAATTCCCTATCTTCACATACGAATCAGCCAGTCGTGTCAGTACATGGATATCATCACTGTTCTGTTCCAGATAACGCTGCCAGAATGAGACAGCCTTTCCGGCCTGCCCCAATCCCCTGAAGGCATCACCTATGCCCCGCAAGGCAAACATGTTCATGGGATCAACCAGAAGCGTTTTCTCGTAAAATCCAATGGCCTTGTGAAATTTTCTTGTTTCCCTGTGCAGGTCACCCAGGCCGACGAGAACATATGAATTTTCAGGGTCAATCTCAAGCGCTTCCATAAAAGCAATCTCAGCATCACGCCATCGCCTTTTTTTCAAAAATTCGGAACCCTGGCGGGAAAGATCAACGGCCTTCTTATGATCGGACTGGAAATTCCCTTTTGCCCAGCGTAAATATTCAGGGAGGACATGCTCGGCTTGCACAGTCACCCATTGAGGAACCTCATAGGTATGGTTTTCTTTCAACCACATTTCCAGCCTGCCTGCATTTTTGGGGAGAAACTTAAAAGTGACCCGGTACTCTTCATCAGTTTCAAGATTTTCCTGCCAAAGATAAAATGAACGAATTGGCCCATCAATCTGGGCGCAAACTGCCAAGCGTTCATTTACACTTTCGCGAGCAAGCTTTTCCGCATCTTCGAGAGAAGCAACTGTTGTCCAGCCGATATACATCATGACTCGTCCTTTTCTTCTTTATTCGTAACTGTTCAGCCAAGGCGTAAAAGTACCTCAGCTCAAGGCTGTAACTTGTTTAGATGTTGTCCCAGATTCGTACAGATAAGATGAAACGAAGTGGAGACTTCGAGCGGGCCTGCGAATCTGTTGCAGCCTATGTGAGCAGGCCTGGTCACACGAATCTGAGGTGCAGCTGAACAGTTCCCTTATTCTTTTTTACGTTTCAACATAATCGCCTTCTCGGCAAGGTCGCGAAATTTCTTCACATACTTTATCTGGAGTGCATCCAGTTTAGCCTTTCCCTTTTTTCGGTCAAGATAAATAAGAGCAACTCCCTTGTTTCGCATACTGACAGGAAACAGATAGAGCACACGATCTTCGACCAGCGACTGGAGATGATCGGGGAAAACAGCTTTTGTCCCGTCTGCCAGGGCCAAATCCCTTCTCATTACAAATGATTCTACCAGACTAACCCTTGAATCTGCCAGCGAAACCTTAAAACTCTTAATATCAGCAGGAGAAACATCTCCAACTCCTAATTTTCCGGCAAGCATTTTTCGGTTTTCATCGTCAATGCGCAACATGAGAAGCAACACTCGATCAAAGCCAATACCTTTGTAAAGCGCATCAATGAGAAAAGAAAAAAAATCATTCAGCCGAAAATCGCTCTTTAACAGGGCATTTATCTCTTCCCAGTAATCTTTTATGCTTTTTGCGCTGGAAGAAGAGGAAACAACCTCCTCCAATTCTTGAATTTCATTCAGTCTTTTCTGAAAATCAAGCTGCTCGATTCCGGGCCGAATTGACTCAAAAATCGCTTTTCCAGAGGTTGATGTCTCCTGTAATATATCTACAGTCTCTTCATCATCCAGATCAAGAGTAAAACCATATTTCTCAATTAATTCAGTGGTACTCTTCAGAAACCAGAGGCAGTCAACATATCGATTGCTGAAATCGACAATATTATGCAAATATGTCTCGACTTCGCTTTCCTCTTCAGCAAGCGGGGGATCAACTTCCATGGTTTTTATAACATTTTCAGTCATATTCCAGAAAATTGCCACCTCTCTGCCCAAATCCGCATAGGACAATCCATCAAGGATCGACCGGCAGGCCTGCTCTTCGTCCCCGCCTTTCTTCACCTTATCTTCAATTGCAATGTAGACTGTGGGCAAATATATACAGGCAATTATTTTGCCCAAATTCCGCATCAGTCCACAGATAAACGCCTCTTCGGGTAACACCTTCAGATAACGCGACTCTGCTATCCGACGGGATAACATTGCTGCCAAAAATGAACGGGTCAGGATTTCACCAATCTGTCCGGCATCCACCCCGGCCTGGACAAAATCATCATACAGAGCAATACCAATGGCAAGATCGCGAACCGTATCAAATCCCAAAACGGCAACAGCCATTGAGACGGTGGAAACTTTCTGCCCCAGAGAGTAATATGCAGAATTTGCATACTGCAACACCTTATGGGTCAGCGAGAAGTCATTCAGTATGATTTTTGCCAGATCATCATAATTTGCGCTTCTTTTGCCACTTGTCATGGCAAGTAATTCCTGCACATGAACAGACATTGCAGGCAGTTCGCTCATGTTTATCCTGGAAAAAATTTCGGCAAGTTTTCCTTGCTGGACCGTACTGGAATCAGTCATGAGATTTGATCAATCGGCATAAATCTTGTTTTATTGTGTTGCTATCCAGCCCAGGGCACGAAACAGGCCACAAACCCAGACTCTAACTCTTCAGATTTTCAAGCACCTGCTCACACCACGGCATTATGAAGGGAATATATGATAATTTCTTTTATTTATAACGAAATCAAGGGATTTGCAAAGAAAAAGGCCCCAAAAGTAATTTTGTCCGGCTGACAATGAAACAAAAAAGGGGTATGTTGCATTTCCTTGACACAGAAATCAGAAAAAATGTCCTCAGAAAATATTCATATAACGAAAAAACTTCGCAATGTCTTTGGGTTTGAAACCTTCCGGCAGAATCAGAAAGAAATCGTAGAAGCCATTCTTGCCGGCCAGGATGTGTTTGCCGTCATGCCGACAGGCGGAGGAAAATCTCTCTGTTATCAGCTTCCAGCCCTTCTCCTTGACGGGACATGTGTGGTGGTAAGCCCGCTCATTTCCCTTATGAAAGATCAGGTGGACAGCGCGAGAAGCCTGGGCATAGCAGCCGACTATATCAACAGCTCACTTGCTGCCCATACCAGAAATGATGTCCTCAATCGTTTCAAAAAAGGAAAACTTGATCTGCTTTACCTGGCGCCGGAACGATTGGCTGTCAAAGATTTTATAAGCCTTTTAGAAGAGGTCCCCCTCTCTTTCATTGCCATTGACGAAGCCCATTGCATCTCTGAATGGGGCCATGATTTCAGGCCGGATTATCTCATTCTCTCCTCCCTGAAAAAACAGCTGCCCTCTGTTCCTCTGGCAGCCTTTACTGCCACTGCAACCCAAACAGTGCAGAATGACATAATCAAACGCCTCCAGCTCAAGAACCCTCTTCTTGTCAGGGCGTCCTTTAACCGGCCAAATCTTTTTTACCGTGTCCTTCCTCGAAACAGAGTCATGAAACAGATAGAAAACTGTATTATGCAACACGAGGGAGAGGCAGGCATTGTTTATCGCCTCAGCCGGGCAGACGTTGAAAAAACAGCTCTCTATCTCCAGGAACGCGGCATCAAAGCCCTGCCCTACCATGCGGGTCTCCCCTCCCAGAGACGTTTCCAGAACCAGGAGGCCTTTAACCGTGACACTGTGCAGGTCATTGTGGCTACAGTGGCATTCGGTATGGGTATTGACAAATCAAACATACGTTTCGTCATCCATGGCGACCTGCCGAAAAACATGGAAGGCTATTACCAGGAAACAGGCAGGGCCGGCCGCGACGGTGAACCGGCTCACTGCCTGCTGCTCTATAACCGGGGCGACATGATGCGCCTGGGGAATTTCATAGACCAGATGGAAAAGCAGGAAGAACAAACCGTAGCCTGGAAAAAACTGACCCAAATGGGCGATTTTGGAGAAATTGCCACATGTCGAAGAAAACAACTTCTTTCCTATTTCGGCGAAATCTATCCGGAGGATAATTGCGGAGCCTGCGATGTCTGTGCCCAGGGAGTTGAAAAGGTTGAAGCAACGACAGAAGCTCAGATGCTCATGTCGGCCATGTATCGCACAGGGCAACGTTTCGGTGCCTCCCATATCATCGATATCGTCGCCGGAGCCAGAACCAAGAGAATCACTGAGCTCGGTCATGATAAAATAAAAACCCATGGAGTGGGCAGTCATCATAATAAGCCATACTGGCGTCGCCTTATAGATGCGCTGCTTGCCGCCGACTGCCTCAAGGCCACGGGAAGTCCCTATCCGATTCTTCAGCTCACGCCGAAGGGGGATGATGTCCTTTTCGGACGATCATCTTTTTCGTTTCTGCAGATCATTCACACGAAAGAAGAACAGACCAAACAGCAGCTTCCCACTGACTACAATACAGAGCTTTTTGCAATCCTCAAAAAAGTGCGCCTCACCCTGGCCCAACAGGAGGACGTTCCACCATTCGTCATTTTTTCTGATAAGAGTCTCCATGAAATGTGCCGTTTTTTCCCGACACAACCAAATGCAATGCTGGCTATCCATGGCGTCGGACAGGCCAAGCTTGCGCGCTACGGCGAACCTTTCCTTATCGAAATAACCACCTTCTTGGAAAACAACCCGGAATACAGACAAACCGGAGCACCACTACCTACGACCAGCCAGCCGGAAACCGACACTACTGCAGGACAAACTGTTCATGAAAGCGGCAAACTGGCGGAGCAGGGACTTTCTCTTGCTGAAATTGCCGAAAAAAGAGATTTAAAAGAGACAACCATCGCCGGACACCTTGAGAAATTCCTTGCCCAGGGCAGTAATGTCAATATAGACGTTCTAATAGGTGTGGAGAAAAGAAAACTGCTTGAAGAAAAATTCAGCGAATTAGGAACGGATTTTCTCAAACCTGTAGTTGATGCCCTCAAAGGCAAGGTCAGCTACAATGAAGCACGTGTAATCCGCGGCTACATACTTGGATCAAAGGAGGCCCGCCCATGCAGCGACTCTCCCTGTCCCTCTTGATACTCCGGCTCTCAGTATCTCCGGCTCTTGCCCAAAAAGGACTGGTCAGCCTCAAAAGCGTCCATTCAGTTAAGCGTACAGCAGACCGGCTGGAAAACAGTCTCAGGCAGAAAAATATAATTGTTTTCAAGCGCATTGATCATGCCCTGGGGGCATTCAAGGCAGGTATTCACCGACGCCCATGGAATTACTGAATGCAAAGATATTATTGAAAAACTTGAGAAGGCCCTGAAAAGTTTTGCCACTGCAGCCACCACTCCCTGAGGTGAACCGGTTCAAGGCCGCAACAAATCCATCATCGCCCCACCATGGAAAGCGCCCCTTCAGGGCAGGCATTACGGCAGAGCCCGCAGCCGAAACAGCTTTCCCTGTTGACAACAGCATAAAATTCCCCTGATGACTCACGGCTTGAGATAGCCCGGAACTGGCAGGCATCCTCACAGGCTCCGCAGCCACTGCAAAGCTCTTCATCCACCTGCGCCACATGTTCGCCCCGGAACATGGTTTCAACATCAAGGGACAAGGTCCTCAGCCCCAGACAATCTCCAGGCTGGCAATTGCATATCGCTCCCACAAAAGGAGTTACCATGGTCCAGACAGTATGCACTGCTCCATGCTGCTCAAGCTCAGCCATCTGGGCAATGGCCTGCTCCGGAGAAATGCTTTCCAACCCCTCATCCTGGGCCAACCCGAAATATTCCATATCCAGCCCTTCATACCATGCATCAGGGCTGTAGCTTACACTGTAGCAACATCGATTTTCCTTTTTCATGGCGGCCCAGCGACAGGCACATGGCATTCTCACCACGGTGGCGGCTTTGCTGACAATTTCCCGGATGTCTTCAAGAGTAACCACCTGGCCGAAATGCTCTTCCCTTGCCCGATCCACCATCTGCTTGACCAAGCGCTGCGGCAAGCGTTTCTTTTTCTGATAGAGCGCCTCCAAACGTCCAAGAGTGACAATCCCCTCCTCAATTGTTGACCGAAAGAAACCTTCGATATAGTGTCGGCGCCTGATATCAGCCATCAGGTCTTGTCCATAATTTGCTGCATTTTTGAACCAAACCTTGCCGTCGCCATGTTTTGTACAAAATTCACACATGTTTCACTCCACTCTGCTTGAGTATGTTACTTTTAAGTAACTTTCTGGTCTTTCATGAATTCATTCGCAAGTAGCCTGTTTCGAATTAATAAACTTTTCCCAACCTTGCTATATTTTTCATATGACCTATTTTTACCTATATGGCACCTTTGACACCTTCATCTTTCAAAGTCCACAAAAATGGCCCCTACACCTCTATGAAAAAACGCTTCTTACTCCAAAATATATTTTGCAGCCTTCTGAGCGTCCTATGCCTTATTGTCCTTTTATTTGCAACAACAGGATATGGCTCGGAGAATACTTTAAGCAGGCCTTCCACGGCAAGCGACACCACTGATGCTCCCGAGAAGCGCTACCTTGTCAGATTGCAGGGGCAGCCATATTCACTTAAAAAAGGCAGAGCTGCTTTGCAAAAAAACATTCCGGATGTTGCACAACACATTAAGAGGGAAATTCCCCGCTATAACGTCCTGGCTGTTACAGTCAACACTGAAGGCTATGAACAACTGCGAACCGACCCCTCTGTGGCATTTATCGAACCGGACCGCAAACTTTACCTGCTCAGTCAATTTCAACCATACGGGATATCCATGGTTGAGGCGGACCTCCTGCCCGATCTGCACGCAGGCGACATCACGGTCTGTATTGTTGACAGTGGTTACGAGTTGAATCATGAGGATCTGGGCACTGACAATGTCACGGGCACGGATCTCTATGGCAGCGGCAACTGGTATGAGGATACCAATTCCCATGGAACCCATGTGGCCGGAACCATCTCAGCCCTCAACAACACCACCGGCGTAGTCGGCATTCTACCAAACAACAATATTAACCTGCATATTATCCGGGTTTTTGATCCCAATGGCGAGGCCTATACTTCCGATATTCTTGCCGGGGTCTCAGAATGCGCCGGTCCGGATGTCAACGCCGACGTCATTAATATGAGCTTTGGCAGCACGGAATCAAGCATCACTGAAGAACAGACCTTCCAGGATATAGCGGACAGCGGTGTTCTGCTTGTGGCGGCAGCAGGCAATGATGGAACAACCGGCTACAGCTATCCGGCCTCGTACGATTCCGTTATTTCGGTGGCAGCAATTAATATAAATAAGGACAAAGCCTATTTTTCTCAAACCAATGACCAGGTTGAACTGGCAGCCCCGGGTGTGGATACCATCTCCACAGTTCCAGCAGGCAGTACCGGCTCCGGACTCACCCTCCCTGATCTTGTTGTCGACAACGCTTCTTACTGGTCACAAGTCATGGAAGGGGCGCCCCAGACAAATATTCAGGCACCCCTTGCTTACTGTGGCCTTGGCGATACCGCCTGCCCTGATTCTGTAAACCAGATATGCCTTATTGAGCGTGGAGGTTCTTATTTCTGGGAAAAAGTTCTTTCCTGCCAAAATGGCGGAGGTATTGGCGCGCTTATTTATAATAATCTACCCGGCCCCTTTGCAGGAACCCTGGATGGCCACAGCACATCCATACCGTCCCTCTCCCTTACACGGGAAGACGGCTTAGCGTTTCTTGATCAGATCGGCTCAGAGGCGCAGCTCTCTTTTTCCCTTTACGCTGATTACGCAAGGAAATCCGGGACATCAATGGCTACCCCCCATATTGCAGGCCTGGCAGCCCTTATCTGGAGCTTTCATCATGATACGTGCAGCGCGCAAGACATACGCACGGCCCTTAACCAAAGCGCAGAAGATCTCGGCGATCCGGGGCGGGATACCTCCTTCGGCTTTGGCCTCGTCCAGGCGCTTCAGGCAAAACTGTTTCTGGATGCCACCTGCGGAGGCAGCAGCCTCAACCGTGCCGATTTCGATAATGACGATGATATCGACGGAATCGATCTCGTCTCCATGGCCGCTTTCTTCTCTTCTTCCAGTCCGTCCGCCGATCTGAACAGGGATGGCGAGCTGACTTCTGCCGACCTTGCAGTCTTTGCTTCGGGTTTCGGAGATCTCCTGTAAAGAATGCCTCGTCTTTTTGCCTCTTGACAGTTGTTTAAGACCTAAAGTACTAGTATACACACAAATATGAGTCAGATTCATCTGCGTTCGAACGTATTATTTGACGGTTTCTCATTTATGCCCTATAGGGTAAAAATCCACTCAACCGCCGCCGATACGTATGTACCTTGTTGATATTGCCTTGGCGGATGGTCAGCTTCAGGACTTTTTACGAATTCATCATTATTTGGCAAGGAGAGATCATGGTTAAGATTGGAATAATTGGCGGCTCAGGCCTGGATAATCCGAAACTTCTCAAAAATGCTGAGGAAATAAAGGTAAACACTCCGTACGGCAAACCTTCATCCGACCTTACATGCGGTAAGATAGAGGGTGTGAATGTGGCAATCCTGGCAAGACATGGCAAGGATCATTCCATTTACCCGAGCAAGGTGAACTTCCGCGCCAATATCTGGGCTCTAAAGGAATACGGCTGCACTCATATTCTGGCAGCAACAGCCGTTGGTTCGCTGCAGGAGGAGATCGCACCCGGACACCTTGTTTTTCCTGATCAATTCATTGATTTTACCCGCAAAAGAGAATCAACCTTTTTTGATGAAGATGATGTAGTCCATACGCCAATGGCGGAACCTTTCTGCCCCATGCTCCGTCAACTCTATGAAAAATCAGCAACATCCCTGGGACTTGCCCATCATTCGTCAAAAACAGTGATTACCATCGAAGGTCCGCGATTTTCAACCAAAGCGGAAAGCCATATGTTCAGAAGCTGGAATGCCGATGTCATCAACATGAGCACTGTTCCGGAAGTCAATCTCGCCCGTGAGAAGAAAATGCATTATGCAACCGTTGCCATGTCAACAGATTACGACTGCTGGCGGGAAGGTGAAGAATCCGTCACCTGGGAAATGATCCTGGCAACCATGCAGCAGAACGCCGACAGTGTTATCAACCTCTTCCTTGATGTCATTCCGCAAATCAAAGATCATGATGATGTCTGTGTGAGCTGACCAACACGCTCAATCCGAACGCATCATTTTTCGTAGAAAGAGTAGACAGAAAACTTTCCGAAACCACACCAGGAGATAAAAATGCCGATCAAACAAAGAATTCGAACTGTGCCCGATTACCCCAAAAAAGGAATCATGTTCAGGGATATCACCACCCTTATCAAAGATCCCGTGGGATTTCGCCTTGTCATTGATAACTTAACCCAGCGCTACCTTTCAGGTGAAGTTGAGTTTGATGTCATTGTCGGCATAGAGGCCCGCGGATTTATAATGGGAGGCGCTCTTTCCTACACCCTCGGCAAAGGCTTTGTGCCCATCAGAAAAGCCGGAAAACTTCCCCATGAAGTTGAAGAGCAGGAATATGCGCTTGAATACGGAACAGATAAGATCGAGATCCACAAAGACGCCTTTGCCCCGGGCTCACGGGTACTTGTGGTCGATGACCTGCTTGCCACGGGCGGGACTGCACTTGCTGCGGCAGCCCTCATTGAAAAGGTGGGAGGCAAGGTGGTTGAAATGGCTTTTATCGTCAACCTGCCGGATGTCGGCGGTGAAAAGAAACTGCTTGAAAAAGACTATACCATATACTCTCTGACCGAATTTGAGGGAGAGTAGTTTTTGCGACTCACCTTATTGGGGCATAAGATGACGGGTCTTTCCAGCTTATACTTGGGATTGACCCGTCACCGACACAACATGCTCCTCGAGATACTCATGGGTCTAATAGAATTTAATCCCCCATCTGACTAATTCGACCCCTGCCGTGGAATTAAGGTGAATTTTAATGCCGCGGTTCAAAGTTCCAGAAGAGTAATGAGATATGGTTCAGGCCTGATGTCGGTCGTCAATATCGGACACTTCAACTTTTACGGCAAATTTCACAAAGAAGTTAGCTCTGGCAGTCTCAATCCCAAAGGTCGTCATATTTCCTCCCAAAAACGGCAGAAAAAATGCATGTCCTTGCCTTGGGATTCATTAAAGATCTTTTGATCTCAGAGTGAGAGCCAACTTCCCTCACCATCAATCATGATCAAGCTCAACTGCTCAGTTAGCCAACAATGAATTGCTCAAACCAAGAGGCTTTGTAACATCTTGAAATTATGATTTTTTCTATTTCAGGGTAATGTGTGGAGAAAATGTAGAAACAAAAGAAAAAGGTGTTTGTCTTAACATTAATGATTTTTTTTATATTGATATGCTCTTTTACTCATTGAGAGAATAAGAATGATCCTATTTATCCCTCAAAAAAAATCTGCTTTCAAAGGCATCACATTAGCTTTGCTCGTTTTTTTTGTGATGTCATCATTAGCAGGTGCCACCGAGTCAGTGCTTTGTATTGACCAAGGGGAAACGCATATTTTGAGGGAAGAGCCCCTCCCTTTAGCTGCATGCCATGCCTTAAGAGCAACTCATTCTGAGGACAAATCTTGTCGAACATCTCTTGCGGGCTCTGGAGAGCATCATGAAAATTCTTGTGTTGATGTTGCTCTCAGCTCGCAAGAACCATCAATCTTACGCCACAAGTTAGACAAGGTCACTCCGAAAGCATTGTCCAACGTCTTGGTCACTTCCTATCCTCCATGTATAGCCTCATCATCTTATGTAAATACAACTGTCACACCTTCTTATAAGTATCCACGCATCTTACCGCTTACGTCATTACATTCCGTCGTTCTTCTCCTTTGATACTCCATTTGATTTCACTTTTACCCATTTAAACAGTCTTTGAAATAGATTGCGTCCTAGAAGGCATAGATTGCAACATGCTAGTTGAAAGACTGAAATAGTTTGTGAATTTTGCTTCTTGCCTTTGGAGACTTTGAATATGAATATGCTTCAATTTGATAAAACATCCAATGCAAACTGGACGATACTTTTTCTCTGCTGGCTTATAGCGAGTATATCAACTCTGGGAAGTCTGTTCTTCAGTCATGTAATGGAGTTCGCCCCCTGTGTGTTGTGCTGGTATCAAAGAATATGCCTGTTCCCTCTAGTCATAATTTTAGCAATAGGACTTTTCCCTTTTGATAAAAATGTAGTGAAGTTCGCTCTTCCCTTAGGACTAGCGGGCTGTCTATTGGCATTTTATCACAGTTTGCTCTATGCCGGCATAATCCCTGAGAATATACAACCTTGCAGCCAGGGAATCTCGTGTACAGAAGAATATATAAATATTTTTGGTTTTTTAAGCATACCAATGCTTTCTTTGCTTTCATTTTCAACAATTACAGCACTTTTAATTATCCTAAAAAGGAGGATTTCAAAATGAAGAAATATATCCTATTTGGTGCCGCCTGCCTTGCATTGCTCATAATTTTTGTTTTTGCCAGTTCGAACTATAAAAAACAGCAAGTTAAAAAGTTGGGCTTTATGGCTCAAGAAAATGCGTCAATTTTTGTTAGAGAGCACTCTCAAACGCTTGGCAGCGATGACGCCAAAGTCTATCTTGTTGAGTTTATGGATCCTGCCTGTGAAACATGTGCTGCTTTTTCCCCGATTGTTAAACAGATAATGGCTGCCAATCCAGGAAAGATCAAACTTGTTATTAGGTATGCACCTTTTCATCAAGGAGCTGATTACTTTGTCAAAATTCTTGAAGCAGCGAAGAAACAAGGAAAATATTGGGAAACCTTGAATGTCATGTATAGGTCGCAACAGTACTGGGCCAGTCACCACAATCCACAACCTCAAAAGATATGGCAATTCCTCCCTAGAGCAGGTCTTGATTTAGAAAAAATTCAAAATGATATGAATGACCCCGCCATTGCAAAACTCATTGAACAGGATATAGCTGATGCAAAAACGCTTAATGTCCGAAAAACACCTGGATATTTTGTTAATGGAAAGCCCCTCCAGTCTTTCGGCGTCCAGCAATTACAGGAATTGGTTCAATCTGCAATCAGGGAAAATTATCCCAATAATTAACTGATACAATGAACGTTTCTTTTGTAGGAGGCTACAAATCATTATGAAAAAGTTAGTACTTATCATCCTGGTATCTTGTCTCTCTTTGTTCATTAGCGCCTGTGGAAAAGGGCCGAAGGTGGCTACTGTTGGCGAGCCTGCTCCGGATTTTATCCTGGTTGATAGAAAGGGTAAAACATGGAGTATCTCAGAACTGAAAGGGCAAGTGGTATTTGTGAATTTCTGGGCAACCTGGTGCCCTCCCTGTCGAGAGGAGATGCCGTCAATGCAAAGGCTTTACGCAATGCTGCCGAAAGACAAATTCAAAATGCTGGCTATACTGAATAGTGATGATCCCGCAATGGCGGACACTTTTTTAAGACAATTCAATATAACCATACCAGTCCTCGATGATCAAAAGAACAAGGTTGGTCCGAAATATGGTCTTACCGGGCTCCCTGAGACTTTTATTATTGATAAAACCGGAGTGCTCCGTAAAAAATTTATCGGTGCTGCTCCATGGGACTCCCCTGAAATTATTAAAATGCTGATGAAATATATTAATCAGTGAAGACTGAGTGACCAGTCATAGTAATAATTTATCCAATAGTTTTTGCTTAAACCCATGATTTAGTGCAAGTCACTGATGCGATATCTCGGTGTCTCGCCGAGGCTCGCTTACCGGAGGATAATTTTTTAAGCATGACGCAGATATCGGGCAGGTAAGCGAGCCCGCGAGACTCCGAAAGGGCCATTTATGGACAGGCACTTACTAACCACATTGTGAGAGATATTACATGTCAAGATTTGATGATCACCCAAGAGCCAGGGCCCCTATGGCAAACAGGTCAATAACCAGCAAAGTAGCAGGTATTTCTTCTTTTTTCCCGGCCACAAATTTTGTCACAGTCCAGCTTAAGAAACCCCAGATAATGCCCTGGGTTATCGAATAGGTTGCCGGAATCAGAAACAAGGCCAGAAAGGCGGGCAGCGCGCTGTCAAGCTCGGACCAGTGGATGGCATTGATCGGTCGTATCATATAGACTCCCACCATGATCAAGGCAGGAGCCGTGGCAATGGACGGCACAACGGAGAGAAAGGGGGAGAGAAACATAAAGGGGATGAATAAAAGCCCCGCCACCGCAGCAGTCAAGCCGGTTCGTCCACCTTCCCTGATGCCGGTTCCGGATTCGATATAACTTGTGCCGGAACTCGTGCCGAACAGACCGGAAATCGCTGTTGCAATGCCATCCACGATAAGTGACTCCCGAATATTGCGGGGGCTTCCATCCTCTTCTTTCAGGTCTCCGGCTTCGGCAACCCCGACAAAAGTGGAAAGGCTGTCAAACATATCCGTAAAAAGAAAAGCAAAAATGACCGGCCACATGGCCAGGACAAGGGAACCGGTCAGATCAAGCTGAAAAAAGACACTGAAATCAGGTGCCGAAGTAACGCCGTTCCAGAATACTCTTTTTTCATCTCCCCACAAACGACCCAAGGGTACGGCTGCTAATGTCGTCATAACAATGCCGGCAATAAGCGCTCCCTTAAACCTCCTTACAACAAGAATCCCTGTCAGGCATAATCCCGCCAGAAAGGTAAGAGTTTCCGGGTCCAATGCTCCCCGACTGATAAGAGTCGCCTTATTGGCAACGATAAAACCGCCATTTGTAAAACCAATCAAGGCTATAAAAAGCCCAATACCTGCAGAAAGCGCGAAACGGAGCTGCTCGGGAATGGCTTTGACAATCTGCGTTCTGATGTTGAAAACAGAGAGAATTATAAAAATGATTCCGGACCAGAAAACCGCACCAAGCGCGGTCTGCCAGGGGACATTCATGCCAATGACAATGGAGTAGGTGAAAAATGCGTTCAGTCCCATGCCTGGAGCTATGACTATGGGATTTCTGGCATAGACTCCCATGGCAATGCTGCTCAGAGCGCTGACCAGCACTGTGGCCGTCAGAACACCGTTAAAGGGCATACCGGTTGCGCTGAGTATGGTTGGATTGACAACAATAATATACATGGTGGCCAAAAAGGTGGTCACCCCGGCCAGCACTTCAGTACGAAAATCAGTTTTATGTTTTTTGAAATCAAAATAGTTATTCATGTTTTTTATCAATTCATAACGGTTTATTAACATTTTTGAAACATTCACTGGTTATATAAAGAAACATGAGAAAAAGTTACCCCTCTTTTTCGCCAATATTCATTGACACTACGATTTTTTGTAACCAATCAGCACAATGTCGAGTTGAGCTAAAACCACAGCTGAGCAGTTACCACTTTTTCAATAAAACCCCATATAGACTTTTACCAGGAAGAAACATGCTACAGAACGACAACAGCCTTTCATACACTCCAGATACATTTATACCAGGAATGAACATGTTACAGAAAGACGATACCCTTTGCAACGACATGAGCAGCACCGGCAAAATACTTATTGTTGAAGACGAAAAGGACATGGCGGACCTGCTTGATTTCAGACTCAAAAAGGAAAATTACACTACCTTTATGGCCCATGACGGATTGAGCGCCTGTCATATAATTGAAGACAAAAAGCCCGACCTTGTCCTGCTGGACATCATGCTTCCAAAAATGAACGGCTGGGAAGTTTGTAATTTTATACGATCCAATCGGAACAGCGAAATTGCAGCAACGCCGATAATCATGATGACGGCCCTGGGTGCCCATGAAAATAAAATAAAAGGCCTGCAATGCGGCGCTGACTCATATATACCCAAGCCCTATTCGGTTAAGGAAGTTCTTCTAAAATGTCGTAACCTTCTTTCCTCCAAAGGGAAACATTCCTCCCTGCAGAACCAGATCGAGGTTTTCAAGACTGAAAAAAAAGACCAGGAGGATATGAACAGTATGCTGCATCACGAACTCCGATCACATCTGAACATAATACTTGCCCTGTGCAAACGTTTGAAGAAAAACATGCCGGAGAATATTTCAGGGGAAAACAATAATAAATACTTACTGAGCATAGAAAAAAGCTCTCTCCATCTCTCCGGTATTACAGATGAAATTTCACTTCTGCATAATATGACTCATGAAAATTTCCGACTGAGCACAGAGCATTTCTTCATGAAGGACATTGTTGACGAAGCGGTTTCCAGTTACCAGTCTCTTGCTCGCTTAAAAAAGCTCATTATTACCTCCGAGCTCATAAATCTTGATGAAAAAATCAGCCTCAATAAAATTGCCGTTAAACTGATTCTTTCAAATCTTCTAGAAAACGCAGTGAAATACAGCAACCCTAAAAGCGAGATTAAAATACTGAGTGAAAGAAAAAAGAACGGCACCTTTTCTCTCAGTGTGACGGATTCGGGTATCGGTATCCAAAAAAATGACCTTGAATTTGTCTTTAATCGCTTTTACAGAACGGAAAAGGCGAAAAGAAGGTGCAAGGGTTCAGGTTTAGGGCTTTATACTATCAAGAAGCTGACAGAGGAAATGGGCGGTCAGGTAAACATCATCAGTGAAGAAGACAAAGGCTGCAAGGTGAGCGTGATTTTTACACCCCAGGAAAAGAGTGCGAAGAATTAAACCCGTTTGGTATCTATTCAGCGAGGAAAGTTATGGACCAGACGAGCCCATTTTACAATGAAACAAGCGCACTGGTAAAGGCTGCCAAGTATGTCTGCAATCTCAAATGCGGCCTCTGTCCAATGGTTGTTGAAGATTTTTTCTGCGAATTCGACTGCAACCTGGAGACAAGACCCTGGCAATGCTGGCTGCACTACTTTAAAGAAAGAGCGACACTGAGGGCTGAGGGCTGAGGGCTGAGGGCTGAGGGCTGAGGGCTGAGGGCTGAGG
>JAHLLM010000038.1 GCA_020444175.1 Desulfobulbaceae bacterium
GCCAGGCTGAATATCGACAAGATTGCAATTTACCCCACATTAATGTGTCTACTGTAGTATACGAAGTCAAGCGAATCCGTTTTAACAAATTAACAGGCCCAAAAAAAATACCTGTTTTCCCATGTTCAAATGTCCATATTATCTCATATAAACACCTTGTCTTTTGGTATATTTGTCCCGTTCATAACCTTTAAAATGGATTCGACAGATAAAAGTATTTCATGCGAAAGAAGTCAGCTAAAACGAAATAAGCTATAGTCTAAATAGACTGCTTCTCACCGCAGAACCAGAGGGCCAGATTTCTGCCAAGGAGCAGATTGCCGTCTTTTAGAAACTGGTTCTGGAAAATAGCATCATCGCCAAATACGGCAAAAGATCCTTTTCCCATCTGACCGGCAAGTACCATGGCAAATGACTGCATGGCGTCTTTTTCGTTCAGTTCCCCGTTTTGATTTAAATCCACCCAGGCTTTGTGTGTTGTCTGGCCGACAATGTCCACTCCGCTTTTTGTATTGAGAAGTGCCCAGCCCCCGTACACATTAAAACTTGTCAATCCCGTTGTCAGTGGATGGGATTTGAGGTCTTTAACCTGAAAGTCCTTGGCATTTGTACCGATTATATTCTCCTGTTCAGAAACGGCTGCAGATGAAACGGCAATACCCAGTTGCGGCAGCAAGGTGCCAAAGGGCTGGGAAATATGCATCATCAAAGCCAGTTTGCCGCCCCGATATAGAAATTTCATGATGGAGATAGCTTCATTCTGGGTAATGGGTGCAAAGGGGCCGGATATGATGAGAACGTCAACCTCATTGAGAAGGGTATCGGAGATTGCCGCACTGCTTGTTTTTATCGTGGCTCCTTGTTCTGTAAAAAGGGTTGCCAGACCGGACAAATCAAGCGCCCCGTTTTTCTCCACCAGAAAATGCTGGCCATGGGCCTGGTCAAAAAGAACGAAGGGCCCGGCAGAGGCTGCTTGGCAGATCATCAGAAAAAAGGTTACAAAAAAGGTGGTTTTCAGGGTGTGGGCTAATTTCTTCATCAAGTATTTTTCCTCTCTTTATTGGCAGGCAAGATGTTTTTCATCTCTTCCCAGGCTGACAGAAAATGCTGCTGATCCGGAAAGGTGAGCGTGAGGCGCAGTTCATCTTTTTCAAACGAGGGACTGTGGTCAAGACGAATTTCCGCTGGAAGCTTGAGAGCGGAGACAAAGTTGTTAAACTTGTTTTCCGCATCGGTCAGGCGTGGAAATCGTTGGCAGTGAAGCCAGGACATCAAGTTGTTTGTTTTTTGGGGAACATTGGCATCGGCATGATCTATGATTTCATGGACGTTCTCGTTCCGGAGCAGTTGAGAAATAGTTGCGTTTTGCCGGGCTGCGAGTTCTCTACTTATAACCGTTAGTTTCTTCTGGTTGCCGACGCTGAGTTTCAGTGCTTCAATCACCTCGAAAAGAGCCATCCTGTCACTGAAAGAAAGTCTGCCCAGTTCATACGCCACCTTTTCATCAAGGGTTCCATGATGAACTGCGATGATCAAGGGTTCTTCAAGTTCGAGAAGCTTGAGCCCCTTTTTTATATGGAAGTTCGTAGGAGTCAGGCCCAGCAGAGGCAAATAGCCTGAGGTAAGTTCTTTGTCATCAACCCATTGCAGGGCTTTGTGAAAAAAAGTTGCCTGCTCGATAGCCGACAGTGAACGGCAGAGCAGTGTTTCCTGAAGGCCAAAAGCAAGCGTTTCAATCTCAGTTGTTTTGTCGTTGAGTTTCAGGCATTCGCATGACACGGCAGAATCAATCTCACGCAGTGTCAACAACCTTTTGCGCCCGGAAATAACCTGAAACGATGTGGGAGACAGCTCTTTTACAATCGGTGGGTGCAGGATGCCGAAACGTTTTATGGATGCAACCAGTGACGCAGAAGGTTGCGAGGTACAACAGGCCGGGATGAGATCATAGGTGTCATCGGAGAAATTGATCTGGTTTATGTTGATTCGGGATATGTGCATGGAACTCCAAAACTGAAAATTTTTATCGGTATGATGCGTATTTTAAATTATGAAACTACTTTTTTGTGTAAGAATACTACTAAGAACTTAAAATGCAAAGGTAACTATTCAGCTGCACCTCATCTTTGAACGATCAGGCCTGCTCACATAGACGGGCTATCGGAGTCTCGCAAGCTCGCTTACCTGCCTCGCAGGCCTGCTCGGAGTCTCCACTTCGTTGCGCTTACCTGTCCAAATCTAAGGCACATCTGAATAGTTACGGCCTGGAGTTGAGGCCCATTGCGAGCCCTCGCTGAATAAATACAAGCAAAGTAACTATTCACAAGGTCGCTTATCTGTGTTAGGCCAGTCTCGTGAAGATTGATAGACTATCTCGTGCCTGTCCATAAATGGCCCTTTTGACCGATATCTGCGTTATGCTTAAAAAATTATCCTCCGGAAAGCGAGCCTCGGCGAGACACCGAGATATCGTATATATGCCTCCGGTAATTTTTTGCGCAATCCTTGATCTCGAACAAAATGACCTATTTCTGGACAGACACTATCTCACGGAAGCGTGCTTGAATAGATTTTGAAGGCTCGTGGGCTTGTTTAGCTGAGCACTGTTGCATAATTGAAAGGCATACAGAAAAAAATGAAGGTAATACTCATAGCAGCTATCACTCTCTGTGGTCGGATCAGCCCTGCGCCATTGGGAAGTTTGTTGGACAGAAGTTTTCTGGAAGAGATGCGGGACAAGACGGATGCCAGTCTTATGGGAAACGGGACTCTGCGCCGGGAAAATCCAGAGATGCGCGGCACAGGGCATAAAGGAGCAAATCGCCTGCGTTCCTTTATCACTCTTTCAGGCGACATCCCTGTTCAAGGGAAAAAAGTTTTTCAAGAAGGTCCAAGGCCTCTTATCTTTTCCAGTATTAGTAAACAGAAAGAGCTTGCCCGCAATCTTCAGGGCCGTGCTGAGGCTATAGCTTTGCCGGATGTGTCAGGATGGTTGTCCATTCCTGCCGCAGTTCGGGAACTGGAGAGACGCGGAGCAAAGTCATTGCTCCTTGAAGGTGGGGCTCTGTTGAATTATCATGCCTTGAAGCAGAAGGTCGTAAGTGAGATAATGGTCACCATAACACCACAGTTGTCCGGTGACAGAGAGGCAGCAAGCCTTGCAGACGGGCAGGGGCCGTTGGGAGATCCTTTCTTGAAATTAAAGCCTCTATCCATTAACACGGCAGCAAGTGGTGAAATTTTTGCTCATTACAAGGTTTGTTATTGAGGACGAAAATGCATAAACAGGAACTCGCTATTCTCTTTTCAGGTGGAACAGATTCACTGGCTCTCTATGCCCTGGCAACGTCGGGCAGTCATCCAGGTCTGCCCAGGCCCCGTAAAATTCATCTTCTCAACATGTTAAACGGCATGGGCCGTTTCCCGGATTTTACCCGCAATCGGTTCGAGACGTCCCGGGCAATCCTGGCCAGGCGTTTTCCATTTGCCGATGACATGCCTGATGCGCATCTGGTCGAACTTGATATGGGCCGTTTGTTCCAGGGTTTATGGCTTGACCGCTATGAAGAATTCATGCCTCGCTATGGGGGGAAAAATCTGGTGTGCGTTGCCTGTAAACTTGCCATGCACATTCGAGCCCTGCTTTACTGCAATGAACATCTCGTGCCCCATCTTGTGGCTGGATATACCAAAAAACAGAGCCATTTCCCTGAACAGACAGCTATCTTTATGCAAAAAATAAGTGAGTTGTCCGCCCATTTCGGTGTAACGGCCTCTTTTCCGGTTTATGATGATTTTTCGGAACAGATGACAACGCGTCATGTTCTGGAGGAGTACGGCCTGCCATCGACCGGAGGGGGGGAAAGAAAATGTCTTTTTTGTCAAACACTGACCACGGCAACGGAAAAGGAAATTGGCCTCTATCTTGATGATATGATTCCCAGGGCCACGAACTATATAGAACATATTCAACACGGCAGGGTACGGGAAGCTGCATCCTGTTTTCCTCCCGGCACGGAGAATAAGTAGATATGGGCAGAAATCAGATACGAATTGATGAGACCGCATTGTTTATACAGGAAGAAATGCATGAAAAGGTGATTACCTCCGGCACGGATGTGCCAGAACAGTCGCCTTCCTTTGCAATTGCCTTGAACGAGGTGGGCATAACCGGAAAAACTGTCTGGGTTCTTTTGCCAGAAGGAAGGCTCCCTTTTGAGATTTCGGCAACGGTTGATCTCCCTTGTCATTTACGTGGAATCCATATGTCCCGGCTTGAACAGGTTATCAGCGAGTTGCATGATGAACCATTTGATCGTTTATGCGATTATGTCAGGATGCTGACGGAAAAGGTAATTAAGAGGCAGCAGGGCCAAACCGGTCATATTGTATTAAAGGGCAAGAGACCTCTGCTTCGGCAATCCAAAATCAGCCGCCAGCTTTCCGTTGATCCGCTTCTTGTTCAAATTGAGGCGCACATTAAGATGACGCACGGGAAAAAAAATATCACCATTACAACCGGCATAGGGGTGTGTCATATTACCGCCTGTCCATGCACTCAGGTCTATAATCGTGATGTGTTTTCTGCTCAGGGGGACTGCCCCATGCCCACCCATTCGCAGCGTTCGCAGACATGGCTGCATATAAACTGTGGTGAATCTCCACCTGCATATGACGATTTACTCCTCTGTCTTGAGAATTCCCTTCATCTGACCCAGGATCTGCTTAAAAGACCTGATGAGGCGGAGATTGTTATGAAGTCGCATCGACATCCACAATTTGCCGAAGATGCGGTCCGGGAAAGTGCTCGATCCGTTGGTGTTCAGTTCGGCCCGCACCTGCCTGCTGATACAGTCGTTACAATTGAATCCCTGAGCCTGGAAAGTATCCATATCCACGATGTAAGCTGCCGTCTGCAAACAACTCTTGGAGAAATATGTTCTTTATTATAGTTTTTTCAGGAGGAACTTTTTGTTGCTGAGTGCGGAGCAGCATCGTCATACAATAGCATGATTAAAAACCTTGTAAAAAGATATCCCCCTGAGATTCTGCAGGCAATCAGCAGGGTAGCAAGTGACCTGCGGGTTGAGGTTTATGTTGTTGGAGGAACTGTTAGGGACTGGATGAGCGGTATTGAGCCGCGGGATCTGGATCTTGCTGTCTCAGGACATGCCCTTGAGTTTTGCAGAATTCTGGCCCGTGACATATCAGGTACTTTTGTGCTGCTCGATAGTGATGAACAGACGGCAAGAGTGGCCTGGAAGGGACACGATATAGATGTTGCCCTGTTCCGGAGCGGGGCTCGTGAAATTGAAGATGACCTTGTCAAAAGAGACTTTACCATCAACGCCATGGCTTTCCCCTTTGACTTGTCACTTATGGAGCATGCCCGGATTGAAGCGGTTATTGATCCGTCTGGAGGCCGGCATGATCTGCAACAGAAGATTATCCGGGTTCTTCATCCTTCCTCTTTTGTTGATGACCCTTTGCGCATTTTACGTGCTTTCCGTTTTTTTGCTGAAACCGGTTTTGTGATAGAAGATAAAACCTGGAAAGCAATTACAGATTACCGGCAACTCCTCAGCAGCGTTTCTCCTGAACGGATTTCCTATGAACTGCACTGTATCATGGGCAGTAAGCAGTCCTACCATGCTTTTTGGGAGTTGAAAAAAAGCGGCGTGCTGGGTGATCTGTTTCCGGAACTGATGCTGGGGGCAGGGCTTGATCAGCCCTCGAGCCATCATCTTGACGTGTTTCAGCATAACCTGGAAGCGTTGCGCTGGATGGAGGTTATTGTCAAGAATCCAGCGCAGTTTTATCCCCATCAGGCTGAATTAATAGAAACCTATCTTGCTGACGACAAGAGGCGATTACAGCTCAAATGGGCCTCTCTTTTTCATGACCTCGGGAAACCTGCGGTCTCACGTATCCGTGATGAACGAATAACTTTTTATAACCATGACCAGGTCGGTGCTGCTCTTTTCAAAGAGCTTGCCAGGCGCTTGCGGTGGAGTAATGAGATTGTTGAGCGCATCAGCCGTTTTATTTCCCTTCACATGTGGCCTTTTCATTTAAGCAATGAACAACGAAAAAAAGGTGTGACTCCCAGGGCATGCCTGAAATTGTATAAATCCGCAGGCCAAGAACTGCCCGGACTTTTCCTGCTTGCCATGGCTGACAGCCTTGCCGGCCAGGGGCCGGGAAAGCCAAAGGAAATGGAAAATGAACTGAGGACATTATATGATCAGGTGGTTGCTGTCTGTAAAAAGCATGTTGAACCAGTTTTGTCTGCTCCGCGCCTTGTGACTGGGAAAGACCTGATAGGCATGGGGCTCACTCCTGGCCCTTTTTTCAAGGACATCTTCAACATGCTGGAAAAAGCCCAGGTTGAGGGAATAATAAAGAACAGGAAGCAGGCCATGGAATTAGTCGAGGATTTTTGCGCTAACTTGTGATTTCGATTGATTTTTTTTTGGAAGCCATTGTAGTCTGAATATGCAGACGCTGTTTAACTGAACTGATCTGAAATAATTTCCATTTCAAATTTCTAATGACAAACTGAGATATGAAAAACACGAAAAGCACTCAAAAGAAAAATCGCTCGTATGATCAAATTTTCGGCACTACCAGTGTTGAAAAATTCAAAGAAACAATTTTGCATCATCTCATGAGTTTTCAGGGGCGTGACCCGGAACGGGCCGGAACCAGAGATGTGTATAAGGCTCTTGCCTATGCTCTCCGGGATATTCTTGTTGAAAAGTGGATAAAAACCCAGAAGACATTTTACGCGAAAAACAGAAAAAGGGTTTACTATCTCTCCCTGGAGTTCCTGGTGGGCAGATCCCTTGGCAATACCCTCATTAATCTGGGGCTTCTTGATGAAGTCAGTCAGGCCCTGGACCAGCTTGGCTACGATCTTGAAGAGATACGCGACATAGAGGAAGATGCGGGCCTTGGCAATGGCGGACTGGGAAGGCTCGCAGCCTGTTTTATGGATTCCATTGCCACTCTGAAAATTCCGGCTTACGGATATGGTATCCGCTATGAATACGGTCTCTTTTATCAGAAGATGATGAATGGTTTTCAGATGGAAACCCCGGACAGCTGGCTGCGCTATGGAACTCCCTGGGAATTTGAGAGGGCCTCTTATGTATTTCCCGTCCATTTCTACGGGAAAGTACACAGCTACCTTGATGAAAGAGGAAATTACCGGTCCGAATGGATTGACACGGATGACGTTATGGCAATGGCCTGCGATATCCTTGTCCCCGGCTTTAATAATGACCATGTAATCAATATGCGTCTCTGGACGGCGCGGGCTTCCCGCGAGCTTGACCTCGGCTTTTTCAATGTCGGCGATTATATCGGCGCCGTACAGAGTAAGGTGAAATCGGAAACCATATCAAAGGTTCTGTATCCTTCTGATGATATTCGGGAAGGCCAGGAACTGCGCCTGAAACAGCAGTATTTTTTCGTGGCAGCGACATTTCAGGATATTCTGCGTCGCTATAAAAAGAAAAATGATACGTTCGATAATTTCAGCAACAAGATTGCCGTTCAACTTAATGACACCCATCCCGCTATTGCCATTCCGGAATTGATGCGCATTTTCCTTGACCTTGAAGGGCTTTCCTGGGAAAAATCATGGGATATATGCACCAAGACATTTGCCTATACAAATCATACTCTCATGCCTGAAGCCCTTGAAACCTGGCCGGTTGAGCTCCTTGGCCGTGTCCTGCCGCGACACCTGCAGATAATTTATGAGATCAACCAGCGATTCCTGGACCAGTTGGCAGCCAAATATCCAGGGGATACCCGAAAAATAAGGGAAATGTCGATTATTGCCGAAGATGGAACAAAGAGAGTGCGTATGGCGCATATGGCAGTGATCGGCAGTCACTCTGTGAACGGAGTGGCCGAACTCCATACTCATTTATTGCGGGCAAATATTTTCCCTGATTTCAACGAATTATATCCTGGAAAGTTTAACAGCAAAACCAATGGAATTACGCCGAGACGCTGGCTTCTGAAATGTAACTCAGGACTTGCTGATTTGATCTCGGAAAAGATTGGACATGACTGGGTGACCGATTTAGATCAGTTGAGAAAGTTAGAAAAATTAGCCAGGCAGATTGCCTTTCAAAACAAATGGCAGACTGTAAAATTTAACAACAAAAAACGACTGGCTTTGCTCATTAAAGAGGTCTGCGGTGTTTCCGTTAACCCTGAAAGTATGTTCGATGTCCATGTGAAGCGTATCCATGAGTATAAACGGCAGCTTCTGAACGCCCTGCATGTTATTGCCCTCTATCACAGGATTATCAGTGAACCTGGTCAGGAAATAACGCCACGAACCATAATTTTTGCCGGAAAAGCTGCTCCATCCTATGTTAAAGCTAAACTGATCATAAAGTTGATTTGTTCCATTGCAGACGTTGTAAACAATGATCCAAGGGTCGGCGATATACTCCGTGTGGCTTTTATTCCAAACTATAATGTTTCCCTTGCTGAAAAGATTATTCCGGCCGCAGACCTGTCTGAGCAGATATCAACGGCCGGCACCGAAGCTTCGGGAACAGGCAATATGAAGTTTGCCTTAAACGGTGCGCTTACAGTGGGGACACTGGATGGTGCCAACATTGAAATACTTGAAGAGGTCGGCAAAGAGAATATTTTTATTTTTGGTATGACCGCTGAAGAAGCAGGATATGAAAAACTCAATAAAAGTCGGACACCGTATACCATTTATAATGAGAACCCGGTGGTGAAGCGAATCATTGACAGTATTCGGGACGGGGTGTTCAGTTATGGTGATTCCGGTCTTTTCCAACCAATTGTCAATGATCTTTTGAATGAAAATGATCCTTATCTGCTGCTGCTTGACCTGGAATCATACCTGGATTGCCAGAAGGAAATCGGCAAAGTATACCGCAATACAAAATTGTGGGTTGAGAAATCTATCTTAAATGTGTCCCGTATGGGAAAATTCTCCAGTGACCGGACGATACGGGACTATGCCCGTGATATCTGGGGGATAAGCGACATTTGAGACTCTGATCCTGTTGCCGGAAAGTCCTGGTGCCGACCATTCCTCAGACACTTGTAAATCATGTATCTTGCAAATTATAATCTCAAAGAAAAGCCTTTCCAGATAACAACGGACCCCCGTTTTCTCTGGCTTGGAGAAAAACATAAAGAGGCTTTTGCCACTTTACGATACGGCATTCTCGACAATAAGGGTTTTCTGCTCCTTACCGGTGAAGTGGGAACAGGAAAAACCACGCTCATAAATGCCTTGATAAGAAGCCTTGGCTCTGAAGTCATCCTGGCTAAAATACCTGATCCCAGATTGAGCGAAATTGACTTTTTCCGTTATATTGCCAATGAATTTAAAATAAAAAAAACAATCAATTCAAAGGTTGATTTTCTTCTCGTTTTCTCTGAATTTCTTGAAAGGGCGCATGGCGCTGGAAAACAGGTTCTGCTCATTGTTGATGAAGCCCAGCGCTTGAGGACGCAACTGCTGGAGGAAATCCGGCATCTGTCCAATATTGAAAAAGAACATGTCAAACTGCTCAATATCTTTTTTGTCGGACAGGTTGAGTTTAAAAATATCCTGCTGAATAAAAAGAACAAGGCGATCAGGCAGAGACTTACCATTGCCTACAACCTTGAGCGCTTGTCAGAGGAAGAAATCGGTCAATATATCAGGCATAGAATGAAGATTGCCGGGTGCAGGAATGAGGTGTTCACCCGTGAAGCGGTTCATGAGGTTTATGGATTTTCCCAGGGTGCTCCCAGGCTCATAAATATAATCTGCGACAGGGCATTGCTGACCGGTTTTGTTGAAAGCAAAAAACAGGTTGGACATGAAATCATTCAAGAATGCGCGGAGGAGCTAAAAATTTCTCCCTACATTGACGAGGATGAACTCAAGGAAGTTGGTAGCACAGCTAGCCAAACCAGTCAAAATAAAGAGCCTCAAAAAGAGCGGAAGAAAGAAGTGGCCACAGTTGCACCTCCTTCTGATTCTCCGCAAGAGATTGATACCTTTGAGATTGATCTTGCCGGTGTTCGTAGAAAAAGAGGCGGCGCTTTCAGTATTTCCCTTGTTTTTTTCGCTTTAGTACTTCTTGTCGGAGCGCTCTGCGCCTATTTTTTTTATTTATAACGCCCCTGATACTCTACTGTGCTCGTCACTCAAACCTCACTTTCTTTTTCTGCTGTGAATCTTTGTGATGGGCTGATTACAGACGTTTCAACGGCGACATTGTTTGAGGAGTAGTAACAAATGGGAATTCGTGCACGGCTGGTTTTTATTATGGGAGTTTTCAGCCTTATTGCAACGCTGATTATCGGAGGCGCCACATACAAGCTGACCGAGAGAAATGCTATTATTGAGGCTCGGCAAAAGGGGCAGCTTCTTTTTAACTATATTGTTTCCTCCAGAAAATATTTTAAAAATTATCAACGTGCACTGGTTCTTGAACTTGTAGAGGAGGATCGTTTTTACCCGGAATTGATGTCCGGATTTGTGGTAAATCGCGGCATCTGGGATGTTTTTAAAGAAAATCATCAGGGCTATAATTTTAAGCAGGCAACTCTGGACCCTCTTTTCCCGGCCAATAAGGCTGATAAGGATGAGGTGAGGATAATTGATGCGTTCCGGAAGCGATCTGACTTGAAGAAACAGGAAGGCCTTGTTGAAAAGAACGGAGAAAAGCTTTTTTACCTGGCTTTCCCCATTAAAGTTGATAATAAAGGTTGCCTGCGTTGTCACGGCGACCCTTTGAACGCTCCAAAGGATCAGATTGAAATATATGGTACTGAAAATGGCTATAACTGGAAATATGGCGATACTGTTTCTGCTTATGTCATTTATGTATCCATCCATGAGGCCATAAAAGATGCCAAGCGCACAGCGGGCATTCTTTTTCTCATCGGCATTGGCTGTTTTTTTCTGGCACTTCTGGCCATGGGATTTTTCCTGGATAGACATGTCATTCAGCCCATTGAATATTTAAGCGACAGGACGGAAGAAATAAGCCGGGGTGAAAATCTCGGGGAAAGTTTCAGACACAAGGCAAATGATGAAATAGGCGTTCTGGCCCATGCTATTGAGCATCTGCGGCTCGTAATGATTAGAAAACAAAAAAGGTAGTCCATGATACAGCATATGACGAGAATGAAGAGGTATACAGCTTTGTTCGGCTTTCTTGCAGCAGTTTTCATAGCTGCCGAATTGCATGCAGACTGTTCCGTGCAACTGAAAGAACTGGACTCATTAAAAGGTCTCATAAAAAGACGGGCCTATCTTGAGAAGGCGATCAGGCAATGTCCTGATGATTATCAGATAAATTATTTTTACGGATATAACCTGGAGCGATTGCGTAAATACGACGAATCGCTCAAGTTTTATCATAAATCCATCAAGTTGAACCCGGATTTTCCCAAGGCGCATTTTGGCCTGGGTGGCGTCTATCTCGTGCAGGGAAACTTTGGAGATTCAATAGACTCCTTTGAAAAGGGTCTTCGGCTTGATCCGGAAAATATCTGGGCCCGGCGTTCTTTGCAGAAGGCTCGCAGCAGATTTAAGGAACCATCCCCTCCTCAACAGGAAAAGCTTCCACATGATGTTGGTGCAGTGCAGGAAAAACAACAACATGGTGACAACTCATCCATTGTTAATTCAGTGAGTATTGAGCCGCCTGAAATAAAAGCGCTCTCCACGGAGAAAAAAATATCTCAGCCCTTTGTTTCGCCTGCCGTTACCGCTGAGAGTTTTATTCGTCATATGACCACTATTTATGATGATAGGGGAGGGGATGCCTCAAATCATGTACTCCAGATGCAGATTCAGTTTGAGAGGTCCTCAGGCAGGCTCACGGAATCTGCTATGAGAGAATTGGAAAACGTTGTCTGCAAAGCCCTGCAAAGTGACATGCTGGCGGACAGCCGGTTTGAGGTGGCGGGTCACACTGACGATAGCGGCGATTTTGAACTGAACATGTATCTGTCCAGAATGCGTGCTAATAGCGTGAAGGATTTTCTGGTCGAAAACTGCCGGATTGAATCTGACAGACTCTCTGTCGTCTATTACGGTGAAACCAGGCCAACCCGTCCCAATACCAGTGTCAGGAACCGACAGTTAAACAGACGGGTTGAGTTCAGGCGATTGGATTGAGAATGGTATCTGGATAAAGCGCTGCAGCTCAAAACCGATCTTTGATGTTAAAGCGTTTCACGCAAGAAAAAGAAACAAGGCGCCGTTTACACAGGACCAGAAGAGAACAAGAAGGGTGAGAAGCGCGCAGCCGAGGCCGAGCAGTTTGTGTACTGAATTTTCTTTTTTGCGTTCCCTGTAGCCCAGGAGGGCACCGAGTAAAGCGCCGGCAGCCATTCCCCCACCATGGCCCCAGTTGTTGATGCCGGGAACGAGAAGGCCGAAAACAAAGATGCTCACCGCCCAGCCGCCGATCTGGCTGTATATATTTCCTCCATACACACCTCCACGGCTTTTGCCATAGTAAAGCATAGCCCCGATCAGACTGCAGACCGCGGCAGAGGCTCCGATTGTAAAACGAACTCCGGCCAGAAAAGACAGAACAAATCCTAAAATTCCGCCTATCGTATAGATGGAAAACATTCGATACCCCCCATATTCGCGATAAACAAGAGGACCGATCTGTTTCAGGGCAATCATGTTGAAAATGATATGGAGCAGGCTGCCGTGCAGGTAATTGGCAGAAAGAAGCGACCACCAGCGATGAAGTTCGAAAATGGCTACTGTGCCTGTTGAGCCGAGAATAAGAAGGCTCCTGTTGCCGGGGGAGAGAAAGTCAAACGGGTTGAAGGCTAAGCCGGTACGTCCCGGGTTAAGAAGAAGTGACAGGATATACATGCCCACGTTGGTGTAAATGATCAGGCTGATGAGCTGTTTTGGGTCGGAAAAGGCAGCAGAGGGAATCAAATTTCTCCAGGCAGCAGCAGGGTGCTTTAATCCGCAGTACGGGCACGTTGTGTCAGAGCGGCTGATGAGTCGGCGACAGTTGGGGCAGAGCAGGGAATTTTTTCTTTGAGGTGAATTCATTATATTGGAAGTTTGAAATTGATAAATAAAAATTTGATTACCACTTATCTTCAGCCTTTTTATACGTCATTCCCGCGAAAGCGGGAATCTAGGCGGACTAGCCAGCTATTCTGGATTCCCGCTTTCGCGGGAATGACTTTTGTGTAGACAGTATTTTTTGAATTATTAATGCATTACAGTACCTGCTGCAAGACTGGCTGAGTTTCAGTGCTAATCACAAATAAAAAAGCAATGTTTTGATTTGACGCCCTGTTGAACCAACAATTATAAATCATGCCTGCGGCCAGCCTTGCCTTCTGGCGGATGGTCAAAGTTCGTTGTCAGTTTTCTTGGTTCGCATATCTGCACAGGATGTTGCAAATGCGGTCCTGTGCTCTAAAATAGGGATCAGCAGAACCGATAAAGTGTTCCATCATAATAACAAAGGCAAGTGTTTGTCCATCGTATGACCGGGTATATCCGGCAAGTACGGAGACGCCGCTGAGATATCCGGTTTTTGCATGAACAAGCCCCTTGGAGGGTGGTGTTGTCATCCTGTCCTTCAGGCTTCCGTCAATTCCAGCTATTGCCAGCGAAGCAATAAATTCATGACGCGTTGTAAAATCCGTATGCATTTTTTCAAGAAGCATTGCAAGGGTGTTTGCGGAAACCAGATTATAACGTGAAACCCCTGAGCCGTCGCTGAATTTGAAAGAATCCTCAGTTATTCCCCATTTGCTCATCAAATCCCGGATCACGGCAAGTCCTTTCTCTGCGGTCCCCTGGCCACCCATCACTTCTGCTCCGATGGTTTTCAGCAAGAGTTCGGCATAGAGGTTGTGACTCTCTTTGTTCATATCCGCGATGAGCGAGGTGATCCGGTCTGACTGATGTTCGGCAATAATGATGGAGGAAGGAATTTCTTGATCCCGCACCACAGTACCATTAATGGTGATTCCATAACGCAGGCATTCATCTTTAAAAAGATTTCCTGTATAAAGTGCAGGGTTGACAATGTTACGGGTAAAGAGCACCTCCTGGCTGTCACGGGCAATCGTACCGCTAATATCGATGATATTGTTGTGTTTGCGCCACTGGCGCAGGACTGACAGGGGGCTTGTGGTACTCTCATCACCTGCGGTTGTTGTCGCTGTATTGTTTTTGGAAATAAATTCGCTATCAGGTAAAATTCTTACCTGCGGTGCTTCTCCGCGGGAAGAGCCGGGAGAAACATAAATCTCTGCAGTGTTGCGGTTGACTGAGAGTGCGCCGATTGGAGCAAAATCCTTATACGGCTGGTCATCCCACATCCAGCCGCTTCCGTAGCGTATGTCATCCAGAAACGAATCATCACAGACAATATTTCCGGTAATTGTCCGAATGCCAAGGCTGTGCAGCCGTGCCGCAAGGCTTGCCAGATCGGATGATGTGAGTGACGGGTCGCCTCTGCCGATAAGGTAGATGTCGCCATCAATTTTTTCATTTTGCCATGAACCTTCCTGCACTGCTATTGAGGTGCGAAAACGGTAATCCGGCCTCAGGTAGTTCAGAACCGCAGCCGTTGTGAAAAGCTTCATTGTTGAGGCGGGATGGAAGACTTTGTCCGGGTTTTGTTCGTAGACTGTCTCATTGTCACTTACACGGATTATCTTGATACTTATGGTGCTGCTGTTAAGTGAAGGATCGTTGATAATTGAATCAATTTCAGTCTGCAGGTTTTTGAGCCCAATAACCGGCATCACACCATCCGGCAGAGAACGGGATGAGAGAATGAGCCCCCGATTGTTCGTACATGCTGATAACTGCATGAGGACAATGAGACTGAAAAGAAAATAACAGAAAGGGAGAGAAGGATTATGTGATTTCATGGAAAATAAAAAAGTTACTCTGGTTTTGGATAAGAGTCCAGCAATGGTGCCGGTTTGATTGTCATAGACCCATAGCGCTTATTGATGTCATCAATGGCTTTATTCAATTTTCCTCGGTTTTTTTGGGGTTTGCACGCAAAGAGATCAAGCTGCTGGGGGTAAAATGTGCCTGTCAGCTTTCCCACAGTGACGCCGACAAGACGAACCGCTTTTTTACCGGCCTCGGTTTTAGGTAAGAGATCAAGAACGGATTGGTATATCTGCCGGGAATCACTGGTCGGGACCTGAAGTGTTATGGAACGGCTTATTGACTTGAAATCATGATATTTTATTTTCAAAGTGATAGTGCGGCCAGCACAGGTATGTCTCCGCAGTCTTTCACCAACCTTTGTGGCCAGGTAGAGAAGTTCTTTTTTTATTTGCCTGAGATCAATACTGTCAGAAGCAAAGGTTTCTTCGTTGCCAATGGATTTTATTTCATGGCTGACCTCGACATCCCGATTATCAATACCTCTGGAGCAGAAGTACATATGCCTGCCCTGTTTGCCGAATTGTCTTTCCAGAAAATCAAGGGAAAAGCGGGTGAGATCACCGATCGTCCGGACCCCGAGGCGCGAAAGGGCAGGGATTGTTTTTCCGCCCACGCCCCAGAGTCGTTTAATTGGCAGCGGTGCGAGGAACTCCGCTTCCCTGCCATGCTCCACCACCGTCAATCCGTCCGGTTTGTTCTGGTCCGAGGCGATTTTTGCAACAAGTTTTGAACCGGCTACACCTGCAGAAACCGTAAGCCCGGTCAGCTCTCTGACCTTGAGACGAATCTCCCCGGCAATATGAACGGCGGAACCAAAGAGGCGATAGCAGCCAGTCACATCGAGGAATGCCTCATCCACTGAAATCTGTTCAACCTTTGGGGTAAATATACGGAAAATTTCCATGACCTGGCTGGATACTTCCTGGTAGCGCGACATGCGGACCGGCCTGAATATTCCTTGCGGACAGCGTTTTTTGGCTGTAGCTATGGGAAGTGCTGAATGGACTCCATACTTTCTCGCCTCATAAGACGCTGCAGACACGACGCCCCTTTCGGAATTGCCTCCGACAATGACCGGAAGACCGGCAAGTTCCGGATTATCCAGAATCTCGACCGAGGCGTAAAATGCATCCATATCAAGATGAATAATGTCGCGAGTCATCTCTCTACTCAGATATCCTGCAGGTGAAAATGCTGTTTTACATTGGTTTGTATCCTGCGCACTACTTCAAAAGCCTCTTTCAAGGTCTGTTTTTCAAGATCAGACAGGTCGGCTGGATTGATATAGTTGTTTGGTTGCTCTCCATCCTCCATCATATGGAGCTGATGTATGAGTCGAAGTTGCATGAGAAACTCATAGGCCTCAACAGTTTCGGTATAAAGCTCCTTGGAAAGGTGGTTTGCCTCGTGCAATAGCTGCAACCTGCCAATGGTGTTACTTTCTGCGATTCCATGTTTAAGAGAGAGAAGGCGTGCGTAGTCGACAAAGGGAACAAGGCCTTTTTCCTTTAGATTCAAGGTGTTTTTGTGATCGCCGTTTTTTTCCACTATCAGGTTTTTGAAAAAAGAAAGGGGAGGTCGCATGGACAGACAGAATTTTGCCAGGTGAGTCAGGAAGATTTCCTGCTTCGGAGACATTTGGCCAAGATGCTTGCGCAGGTTTTGTGCGAGAGTGTCATCGCCGAACCCTGCTCTGAAGTCAAAAAATATTGTGGAATTTAATACCTCCTGTGGTGCCGGAGTAAACATCCATCTGTTAAAAGATTTAATCCAACCGTTTTCGTCCTGGCGCAGATCAGGATTTGAGGCCATGATATTTCCCGGACACCTCGGATATCCACATTCCACCAGATGTTCAATGGCTTCCTCACTGAATGTTTTGAAATATTCAAGCGTTGCCTTCTCCTGTTCGGCATTCTCAGGCGTTTCAAAGATAATGGCATTATCCTGGTCCGTCCGGAAGGTCTGTTCACGTCGACCTTCACTGCCCATGAGGAGCCAGCAGAAATGAACAGGAGGCGAACCATGTTTTTCGATGAGCAGGGTGAGCAGGCGGTCCAGTATCTGGTCGTTCAGGATTGTGATCATCCTGGTGATATTATTTGCCTTGGCTCCTTCCTCAATAAGTGAGCGGACAACAAGAGGAACTTTCCGCGAGAGTTGATACAGGCCTTCAATTTTCCTTTGGGCAACAATCTCGCGGAAGAGATAAAGTGGGGATGTCCCCTGGAGAACCATAATGTCATGGGTTGTTATCACACCGGTGATCTTGCCGTTTCGTTCAATGGCAAGATGATGTATACGTTTACTCATCATTTTGAGTAACGCATCAAAGCAGACGGTATGTGACTCTATGGTCTGCACAGGGGATGCCATGATCCATTTGACCTCTGTTTCGTAATCAAGGCCCTGGGCAACAACACGGGTGCGAAGATCTTTGTCTGTGACTATGCCGACAATATCGCCTGTACTGTTTTTGACGAGCAGAGATCCTATATGGTATTGGGCCATTTGAATAGCTGCGTTTTGAACTGTATCGTCCACGGCTATTGTGTACATTTTGCCTTTGGATATCGCACCAACCTGGGCGCTGAAAAGATACAGGGCACCTTCCGTTCGAGTGGAAACCCGATGTTGACGCAACTCTTTGTATGCTGTTCTGACAAGTTTATCCGTCATGCTGCGCAGAAAGTAGTTGGTCACCTTTGGGGCCGAATGCAGCAGTTCCATGAAGGCTTCTTTGTGGAAAAGAAAGCAGAATGTATCCTCCACGGTCTCTATATTGAGATTGGCAAGGGTGTTCTGGATGAGTGGCAGAGCCCCGAAATATTCACCTACTCCCCGGAAATCTTTCAGGGTGACATCTCCCTGCTCATCTTTGAGATAGATTTTTACGCCCCCCTTCTGGATGAGATGAAAGTGGGTCACTTCCGTCACTTCCTGCTTAAATATCAACGTGTTTTTCGGGTAGAAATCAATAATGCACTGCCTGGCAAGATTTTTAAGAGACTCTGTGTCAAGCTCATTAAAGGGCAGGGTTTTTTGCAAAAACTCAAGGACAACTTCAGGCGAAACGGTGTGGGCGTCTTTTGTCGATTGCATAGGTTCTTTATTCTTTCATGTTATGAGGAAGAGACTGGCCGCTTGAGTCAGTCGTTTTCTGTTTTCGGGCACAAGTGAGAATCCATCAAATTTTACCATCTACAAAATCAGGAGAATGAATCAGTTGATGCTTTCGTCTGGTCTTATAGCACTCGGGGGAGATTCGGGTGTCATCCTCATGTAATGAAGACGTATAGTTATGCCGTACGATATCAAATGAGTCCTGTTTTTCGAGAAAAGCGTCCACAACATCCGGTGAAAAATGTCGCCCTTTTTCTTGTACAATAATTTTTACAGCATCATCATGGGGGTGGGGAGATCTGTATCGGTTCATTGTCGTCAGTTCTTCATAGGTGTCGGCCAGGGCGACGATTCGGGCGGAAAGAGGGATTTCTTCCTCCCTGAGCCCGTATGGATAGCCACTTCCGTCCCATTTTTCATGATGAAAATAAGCAACGCTTTTGGCCATGGACAAAAAAGAATGTCCCGCAGTCTGCATGTCCACCGCCTTGAGAATTTTACCCCCATGGGCAGTATGTTGCTTGATAATTTCTGTCTCCTCCGGGGTGAGTTCCATTTTTTTCAGAAGTATATCATCTGGAATTCCGACTTTACCTATGTCATGGAGGATGGAGGAGTGATACAGATCTTCAATGAACTGTTCCGAAATAAGGGGGGCGTACTTCTCTGTCGCAGCCATTCTTCTGGCGATGATCATGCAATATTCTCGTATGCGTTCAAGATGATTTCCCGTATTTGAGTCCCTGTATTCAGAGAGCTTTGCCAGACCAAGAATAGTTGCAGATCGCGTGTCCTTTACCGTCTTTAGGGAATGAAGCAACTTTTGTTCAAGAACTTTATGGGTGGAGATATCACGCAGCAGCATCTGGAAACCAACGACAACACCTTCTTTACGAATCGCGGTGGCATTACATTCAACGTCTACTGATTTCCCTTTCACATTCAGAAGTCTGAATTGAAAACCAGTTACATTTTCTCCTTCCTGCAATCGGGCCATCAGAGATTGCCGGGCGGATTCTCGGTCGTCGGGATGGAGAAAATCGAGAAAGGAGTTTTCCTGGTCAATATCATCCTGCACTTTGAAATTTTGATAGAATCTGGCATTGCCAAGTAATATTTTTCCTTCCAGGTCAACGAGAAGCACATCATCAATAATATTTTCGTATAAGTCGCGATAGTGGTTTTCCGACTCTTTCAGTTCAAGAGTTCGTTTTTTGACTTCATTTTCCAGTTTTTCTGCGTAAAACCCTAGTTTATTGACAATTTCCTCTTCTTTCATGCGTAGATTGAATTCATTTATACGTGATTTTGTTTCGGCCCGGCTCTTGACGATAATTATCACTATAAAGGTTGCGAGGAAAAAAGAATTGGAAAGAAAGTCGCGAAAGCCGCTTGAACTAAAGGTGCTAAACAAAAAAATCGGCAGTGAGTAGAAAGCATAGAGTGCAATGCCAAACAAGGTTGTTTGCCTCGTGGTCAGTGGAAAAATAGCTGCATAGGTGACAAAGACAACCACGAAACCGACATAATAAAAAGATGAATATCCTCCCGTTTTGACTATCATTGCCGCGATAATCCCAGAGACGACGAAATATCCGGACGTTACAATAGCAAGTGGATATAGGCAGGACTTATCCAGAAAGTTGAGCATAATAAGAAAAATAAAAAAAAGTGCGACGGTGATTCGCCAGACAAGAAACAGTTCAAAGTGTTTATTGACAGCCACAAAGTCCAGAAGTGAGAAAAGAGGAATAAGGATTGCTCCTACACAAAGTATTGCAAAGGCTCTTCGGTGAAGGAGTTCCTTGAGCTCTTGGTTAAATCTTTCTCTGTATTCAGGGGAAATAGAGTTCATTCATCGTTCCTGATGGAAAAAAACGCGATATCTTACTCTTTCCTCATGTTTTAGCTTGAGGAAAATATGAAATATGACCGAAAAGTTGAATGGTTACCTTATCATAGATCAAAAAAAAGCATAAATCTATAAACCAATAGATCAAAAAAACAATGAATGGTAAAATAATACATGAGAAATTTGCAAAAAAAATACCCAACGTCAAATTAAAAAAATAAACATGAAACCCAAATTGAGTAGAGTACCCATAAGATTACTCATTACTTTACTTTTTCTTCTGCTTGCCGGATGCACTGAGTATCAGCCTCCTTTTACCCATCATCTCAAACCTGAAATGGATTTTGATACTGTAAAAGCTGTTGCTGCCCAGAAGGGATATACACGTTTTAGCGAGGTGGGCAATTACAAGGGATACTGCCTTCTCTGTTTTAAAAAAGCAGATGGGGGAGAGGATGTGTATCTTATTATTAATACAGAGCGTAAGCCTGTGTTGCGCACCCTGGGATATGGTCAGATAGACGAGAAGAAGCTCCAGCACTTTGTGGAGGATTTAATAAAACATAATAAGTGCCCTATTTGATTGGCTCAAATTGTGAGGACTCGCATTTTTTCCTGGAGGGTGAAAAGTTTCAAGTCGAGCCGGAGCAAAGGGAAAATCACAACGTAAAAAGCGTTAACAATCAACAGGTTCCTTTTTCCCGACAGAATTCGCCATATTTTTTATCCGTCACAGCAATATGATCCTGGAGCCATTTTTTCAAAAAGGCCATCACCTCAATGAGGTTAACCTCCTGTCCTTCATCTATCTGCTTAATAATGTCTGAAATTTTATCAAGCAGGTAGGTGTGTGCTTTTTTCTGGGCATCAAGCCCTGGATAAGCTATGGACTCCATCCAGTGTTCCTCATTGGCAAAATGTTGGATGGTATAGTCATTCAGACCTTTTAAAATAGGCAAAATTTCATTCTGCCTTTTGCGCTTTTTCAGGGCAAAATGTACCTGGTTCATATAATCGAAAATTTTTATATGCTGGCTGTTCATATCTTCAACAAATACGTCCAGGGAATCATTAAAACGAATAAGGGGGCGTGGGCCGTCCCGTCTTTCTGGCTGAGAAGAGGGAGGAAGGTGAAATAACTGTAAAGGAGTATTGATATCATGGCTGATTCCATACAGCTCTCCCGCACTTGCACTGAGGAGTGCTGCAATATCTTTGATAGAGCTGCTTTCCTCATTGACATCTGCTATGTCTCTGGCAATCCCTTGAGCCGAATTAGCAGCCTGGGTTATATTTTCATTCACCTCCTGAACCGCCTGGGCCGCTTCATTGACAGCGCTGGTCATCTCTTTTATTCCATCCGAGGCCTGGGCAATATTTTCAGAAATATCTCTTGTCGTTACAGACTGTTCCTCCACAGCAGTGGCAATCGATGAGACAATCTCATTTGTACTGTTGATGACTCTACTGATATTGTCGATTTGTTCAATTGTATCGGTGGTGGAGTTCCGCATGGCGTTGATTTTTTTACTGATCTCCAAGGTGGCGGTACTGGTCTGGTTTGCCAGTTCCTTTACTTCGTTTGCCACCACAGTAAAACCTTTTCCTGCTTCACCGGCGCGGGCAGCCTCAATCGTGGCATTAAGTGAAAGAAGCTTGGTCTGCTCCGCGATTTCTTCGATAGCACTGATCACGGCATCAATTTCTGTAGCCGCGGCCCCCAGTTCATCCACTTTAACGGATGCATCCTTGGCACTCAGTACGGCCTGATAGGTAATTTCTCTGGCCTGCTCCGTATTTTGGGCAATCTCGTTTACCGTCTGATTCATCTCTTTGGTTGCGCCAGCCACGCTGACCATGTTATTTGCTGACTGGCTGGCGTTATCCGACACCATTTTCATGTTAACGCTCAGTTCTTCTGCAGCAGCGGAAACAGCGGTCATATTGTTACTCATTTCATCCGTAGCTTCTGCAACGCTGCCTGCTTTGTCACTCATTGCCACAGCACCCTGCAGCATCTCTCCGGCAACCTTGTTCAGATCATTGGAGGTATCATTTAAATCAGCGCTGTCAGCTTTGACGCCAACAATAAATGAGCGCCATTTTTCCTGCATATTGTTAAAAGCTGCAAAAAGTTTACCTGTTTCATCATCCCTGTTTGAAGTAAATGAAGTCGTTAAATCACCGGTAGACATCTGATTTGCTCCAGCAATTGCCGCATTCATTGAATCGGAGAAAAAACGCCCAAGGAACCAGGCAATGGCAGCAGCGCCAAGGAGCGTTGCTATAATCAGAATAATCATGAGAGACTGCATCCCTTTTTCGGTATTCTGTGCTTTTGCATAAAAAGAAGCTGCTTTATCGGATGCGAAATCAATCAGAATCTGGACGCTTGCATCCATCTCAGTTACATACTTTTCACCTTTTGTTTTGGTAATAACTGTCGCTTCATCTCTGTGATTCTGGCGCTTGAGTGCAATTACTTCCTCCCGGATGGGTTTCCAATTTAGATACAGGCGGTGTGCTCGTTCCACATCAGATTTGTCACCAAGGAAACGTTCAAAAACAATTTTGAAAGAGGCATTTACTGATTCTTCATGGGTATTCAGGCTGGTAATCGCCAGTTGCAATTCTTTTCCATCGGCGGCAAGGACCACATCCGTCAGGGATCTCTGCATTTCCAAAATTCCCCCCCTGATATCACGCACTGCATTACTTACTGTCAGCGGATGCTGGTACATCTGTTCCGTCAGAGAAGCGAGTTTTTTAATATTCATGAGGGAAGTTATGCCAAGAGACACCATCATGCAGATAATAAGTACAAATCCAATTCCCAAACGAACGCTGATTTTCATATGTATCACCCTGTTACTGATTTGCCTTTATAATTTGTATTCCGTTGTGATTCCGGCAGAAATTCATCAAGTCAACCCGCACGAAGATTTTTGCAGTCGACTGTGCTCTTATACAAGAGAGAATATTCTCTTCTGTTTTTTTTTGTGTCAGATGCTAGTGAAGCTCGCTGGACCATTGCAGCTTTGTTTGTTGGAGCAAGGTCAGCTCGACAGAAATTTAATCTTTTGTGGAAGAAAGTGTATTTTGGTTCATTTCAGAACAGTATAGGAAATTCGACGCCCTAAATCAAAAAACATTTTTTAGTTAAATTGAAGACATGGGCTGATCTGCCCTTTATTTTTTCTGCTGGTTGGTTTTATTTCAAAAGGATGGGGGGGGCAATGTGAGCTCCTGCCGAGAAAGCAGAAAACTGGATAATCAATGTGTGAAATTGCAAAGTGGTGAAAAAATGTTATTTTTCTGAGCAAAAGTCATCGAGATCTTCATCAACAGGCATATAAACCGTTATATCGCGAAGACAATGAGTCTGGCAGGAGAGTCGCCATCCCTGTCTAATCAGTTCGTCTCCTAACTTCTTGATTTCCCGGTTGTTAACTTTGGAAATCCCTTTTTCCCCTTCCAGTATTTTTATACGACAGCAACCACACTGAGCACGTCCTCCACAGACTGTATGGATAGGGCTTTTGTTAATCAAAAAATTATTCAGAAGACTCAGGCCCGGGTTACTGATAATACTCAACCCAAGATTTTGAATATCTATTTTCGGCATAATCTGATTTTTGCAAAAAATGTGATTCACTACTCGACAATTGATTGCCGCGTGAATTGATTTCTATTTGAAAATTATTTGTATCTATTCAGCGAGGGCTCGAAATGGGCCTCAACTCCAGGCCGTAACTATTCAGATGTGCCTTAGATTTGGACAGGTAAGCGCAACGAAGTGGAGACTCCGAGCAGGCCTGCGAGGCAGGTAAGCGAGCTTGCGAGACTCCGATAGCCCGTCTATGTGAGCAGGCCTGATCATTCAAAGATGAGGTGCAGCTGAATAGTTACAATTTTTTTGTAAATTTTAGTCTATATCTCGGTAAGATTGGTAGTATTTTTTGAGGAGGCAAGGTGAATAAGGATTTTTTCCACGTACTATAAAAGGCTGTTTTGGACGATTGCAGCATTATTTGAGGAGAAGAAGTGGGAAAAGGGGCGTGCTTTTGTGAAAGAATTTCATGTGGAGCAGTCCCACTCGTGAAAGAGACCTTATTTATCTGCTTGTGAAAATGTTTAAAAAATTCTCCGGTCGCGTCATCACTATTTCGGATCAGCTCATGAGAACTCGTTCGGGTTCCAGGATTTCATATCGGCTTATCTTGCGGCGCAGGGTGTCTTTTGAGATCTGAAGTTCACGGCAGGTGGCCATACGGCGCCATTTATTTCTTTTCAAGGCTTGTTCGATAATGAATTTTTCAGCCTCGTCCATTGTCATTGGTTGGTTGGGACCGCTCAGGCAAGTGGCGTTTTCTTTTGTGCCTTTAAAGGGTTCGGGGAGATGCTCAGGCTGTATAAGGCCGCCCTGGCAAAGTATGAAGGCGTACTCTATAATATTTTGTAATTCCCTGACATTGCCGGGGTAATCATGGTGCATCAGAGAAGCCATTGCCTCGTCTGATATGCCCCCGATGTCTTTATTCCTTTCCCTGTTGTATTTCTCTATTATATGCTCGACAAGCACTGGTATGTCTTCACGACGCTCCCGCAGTGGAGGAATGAGCAGCTTGACCACATTGAGACGATAGTAAAGATCGTCCCGAAAAACACCTTCCTGCATTAAGGTTTCAAGGTCTCGGTGAGTGGCGGCGATAATGCGTACATCAGTATGTATGGGTGTTGCGGAACCCAACGGTTCATATTGTTTTTCCTGGATGACACGCAGGAGTTTTACCTGAACTGCCGGGTTGATATCTCCGATTTCATCAAGAAACAGAGTTCCTTTTTCAGCTGCAGCAAATCTGCCTGGCCGATCCTTTTTCGCATCAGTAAAGGCGCCGGCCTTATAGCCGAAGAGTTCCGATTCGAGTAGTGTATCTGGAAGCGCTCCGCAGTTAACAGCGATAAAGGGATGGTGCCGCCGGTCGCTTTTCTGATGAAGAGCCTTGGCCATGAGTTCCTTTCCTGTCCCGCTTTCACCCAGTACCAGAACGTTACTGTCGCTACGGGCAATTTCAGGAAGAATATCAAAAATTCGGCGAACTGAAGGACTTTTACTGATGATGTCGCCAACCTGATAACGGGAAAGCTGTTTTCGCAGAGATGTTATCACGCTGAGGTCACGGAAGCTTTCAACCCCGCCGATAATGTTCCCTTCACTGTCAACCAGAGGAGCAGCACAGATACTGACAGGTACACGTCTGCCCTCAGGACCGCGAATGGTAATCGATCTGTTGGTTTCCGGTTTGCCCGTACACATGCTGTGGGCAATGGCGCATGTCTCCCCGCAAATGCTTGAGTGGAAAATATCGCTGCAGGACCTACCGATTGCTTCACTGGCAGGTACTCCGGTAATTTTTTCGGCCGAGCGGTTAAAAGATGTGATTATCCATCTTCTGTTCACAGTGAAAACGCCGTCAGCAATACTATCAAGAATAAGTCCCCGTCCCTGTATGGAGGAAACGTTCCTGAAGACCTGCACTCCTCCCACTACTTTGCCTTTCGGATCTTTTAACGGCGTTGTATTAATGTTGACAGGAATGCGTTTGCCTTTGACTGTTGTAATAAAAAGCGAGCGGTTGACCACAGGCTCGCCGCTGCTGATGCTTTCTGCCAGGACGCAATTGTCGCAACCGCTTGACCGGAAGACCTCCTTGCAGGGCATACCGATAACTTCATGCCGACTCCAGCCGGTGAGTTTTTCGGCCGCCTGATTAAACGAGGTAATCCGCCATTTGCGGTCAACACTGAACACTCCGTCGTTTATGCTGTTAAGGACAAACTCGGAAACAGTATTCTGGTCATATTTTTTACTGCCTGGGAGGCTCTGGGCAATTTTTTCCAGAGAGACAAGCCATTTGACTTCATTGTAAAAAGAAATGCCGTACCTGGAAATTTTGGGACCGACCTGCGCCCATATAACCTCACCGCTGGCTATAATGTTTTCTGCTGCAATGTCAATGTTTTGTGGGATAAGGCTGAGACGCATGCCTGGATACAGAGCGGCATTGGTTGATATCTGGGCTCCAAGTTGATGAAGATCGAGACTGGTTGCGCGGTATTCGCGCTTATTTTCACCAAATGAGAGCGTAAATGGGAGACGAAAAGGAAAGCGATGCAGATTGCGCCGGTTTGCAGGAAGACCTTGGACCATAATGCTCCTCTCGTATATGATATATTGTCAATTGTAATATACAATATTGTAATACGAAAAATGCGTCCCTACAAGCGAAAAAAAGGAGAATGGGCGAAAAATGATCACTTTTTCTTGGTTGCCACGATAAAAAGATTAATTCCCATCTGTTCAGAGATGATTTCAACCTGATTGCCGAAAGGAGAATCGTGAAATATTTCTTTAAATTCATCAGGACTGCGGTGGATGAGGCGCCATTGCAGAATATGATCCATAACGGTGCGATTGGGATTTGCTGGGGCAAAATTACCGAGGATAAGTTTGCCTCCCGGCTTAAGATGCTCATGACAGCGGGTGGCAAAGCGCATAACCAGGCGGTCGTCAAGATAGTCCATCAGCCCGGACGAGTAAATAATGTTATGCTGGCCGAAGTTCTGCTGTACCCTGCCCAGCGCCCATTTCACAAGGTTTTCAGTCATGAGGCGAATTGAGGCCTTGTGGGGAAAGGTGTTTACCCGCTGATTCGTAAACTGGAGAGCCTCAGAATCAATATCTACACACAGGGCGTTTATTCGGTCGCTGTAGGTGCATTCTTCTAAAAAATCAAAAAGTTCCCGGTTCGAACCGCAGGCCAGATTCACTATGTGTACTGGTTCCCCTGAGTTCAGGAAATCTTTCGAAAATTCAGCAAGTTTGTTCTTAAGAAGTTTTCGTCTTGATCGGATAGCCCGGGCGGCCGGAGTTCTGAGTAACCAGCTGTCGATGAGTATTCCTAACTTCCCATCTCCATCCGGTTGATTGGCATAAAGAATTTCAATCATGTTGAAATCCCCGGCATAACCCTTGGGTTTATAATAGGCGCGTTCCGCAAAACGACTTCTCATGAAATAGGGGAAGGCCTCCTTGAAAACATAACCCCAGACCATTTCTGCGTCTTTATCGTTAATTAATTGGCTCTCTATGGACGTGAGAGTGTCATTAAATTCATTGAGCAGGATATCGCATTTTTCCTGGAGTTGGGTTGGAATTTCCGCTTCAGGGTTTTTTTGCAGGGCGTAAGCAATGTCAAAGAAACGGGCTTTGAATTCTTCAATGAACGGATTAATGTCGTGCCATTTCCGGCTTTTCAGGAAGTCATGGGGGAGAGGCTTTGAATCCCGGTGGCCTTTGCCTCCGGTTGAAAGTGAAGCGGCATAACCGGTAAGCGGTTCAGTCTCCTCAAGAATACGCCTGAATTTGGCACAGATTGATTGGGAAAGAAAGGTGAGGAATTTGCAGTAGGAGAGTGGATTCTCCTTCTGAAATTTCTCCATTGATTCAAGGCTGAAAATATGTATCGCCGCATCCTCTACAGCTTTTATTTCCCTGACCCTGGACTCACCATCAAAAAAACCGATCTCACCGAAAAATTGATCCGAACCGAGGAGAGCAACGGTAATTTTTGTGTCATTTACAGTGTAGTAAACTTCCACCGTTCCGTGTTCAATATAAAAAAAAGATCGAAAGAGACTGTTTAAGTCAATTTCTTTTCCCTTGGCGCATTCCAGAACCTCTGAATACATAAGGGCCTGATTGAGGAACGTTGTGTCTCCTGGTTCGTAAAAAACCAACGACGGATGTTGTTGTTTTTTATTCATATCTTCGTTCATTCTCTTCACCGTTTTGGGTGGCCGCCAAAATGAAGGATTTCAAGGAAGGAACTATGACTATTTCATAATGAAGTAGTAAGAAGATCCGTCTTGCATGCTGCCTTCAATTTCTGGCAGGCATTTACTATGAAATGAGATTTGTTCTGGTTTTTTTGAAGTATTTTTCCGTGGCAAGAAACGCTTCAATGACTTTAGGGTCAAATTGTTTATTGCTTTCTTCGACAATTATTTTTTTTGCCATATCATGGGAATAAGCGGACTTGTAACATCGTAATGAGGTAAGTGCGTCATAAACGTCGGCCAGGGCGACAATGCGGGCTGACAAAGGAATGTCATCTCCCTTGAGACCAGAGGGGTAACCACTGCCGTCCCATTTTTCATGATGATAATAGGCAATCTGCTTACCCAGGCTGAGAAAAGATTGCATTTCAATCATTTTTTCGCTCTCCATCAAAGTATCTCCACCATACACAGTATGGCATTTCATGGCTTCAAACTCCGTGTCGGTCAGTTTGCCGGGTTTGAGTAGGATGGTATCCGGAATGCCAACTTTGCCAATATCATGAAGTATGGATGAAAGGTATATATCTTCTATATATTCGTGGGTAATATAGCCTTTATAAGGAACATGCTTTGCCATTTCCGTAGCAAGAATTTTAGCGTATTCCCGTATCCTCTCAAGATGGTTGCCGGTATCCTTGTCTCTGAATTCGGCAAGTTTCGCCAGAGCAAGAATTGCTGTTGTCCGCGAATTTTCTATCATGGTGTAGGATTCAAGTAATTTCCTTTCCAGTGTTTTTCTTGCCGAAATGTCCCTGATAACAAGCTGGTAGCCATGGGCATCCTTTTTGGCAATTTGCCTGGCGTTGCATTCCATTTCCAGTTTGTTTTTTGGGCCTGCCTGAAGGATAAATTGGAAATCCTTAACAGATCCTTCCTGGAAAAGGGCAGGAAACATGCCTTCGGAGACTGTCAGGCGGCTGTCCGGATGCACTATGTCAATAAGAGGCTTGCCTTGAATATCCTGCTGCTTTTTTTTGACAGCGGAATAAAAATGCTGATTTGCCACCTGAATGAGCGTTTGACGGTCTATGAGGACAATAAGGTCAAGAATGTTCTCGTACAGCTCTTTGTATCGAAGTTTGGATTCTTCAATATTTTTCATCCTTTTATCGACTTCGTTCTCAAGATTGTGGGTATAAAAGGAAAGGTCTTTATTCAGAGATTTTAATTTCATGTTGAGGTTGAATTTTCTTATCCTGGCTTTTGTTTCTTCATTACATTGCACAAGACTGACGACAATTATTGACAGAAAAAAGAAACTGTTGCTGAAAAAAATCTTCACATTTTCTGTGTCCGGTCGGGCGAACAGAAAGACAGGTATGGCATAAACAAGATAGAGAGAAACTCCGGCAAATGCCGCCTGTTTGAAGCTCAGGGGAAGGATGGAAAAGGCACCGACAGCGATCAGCAGAAGGCCGACGTAATATGAAGATGAATAGCCCCCGGTTTTAAGGACCATCATGGTGATAGTTAATCCTCCCAGCAGGTAGGAAGAAAACGTTATAAACCGGCTGGTGGTGTCACTCGTATTTTTGGTAAGCAGGTAAAAAAAGAGGACAAGGATAAGTGCAAAAAGTATTCTGTAGACCAGAAAAAGTTGGAAGTGTTCTCGAACAATAAAATAATCAAGAATTGAAAAAAGCGGGAAAAAAATTATTCCAAGCCAGTGAAAGATAATTGATCTCTGTAAAAAGAGATTTCTTTTCTCCTGGGAAAAATTTACCTGATATTGGTGAGATGTCTGTTCCATTTTGACAATTACTTATATGATTACCACTCATCTTCAGCCTTTTTATACGTCATTCCCGCGAAAGCGGGAATCTAGACGGACTAGCCAGCTATTCTGGATTCCCGCCTTCGCGGGAATGACTTTTGTGGAGACAGTATTTTTTGAATTATTAATGCATTACAGTACCAGCTGCAAAGCTGGCTGATTTTCAGTGGTAATCATATTTTGTGTTGAAATTATAAAAGTGGAAGGTCAACTTCGTGACTTTTTACGATTTTTTTCAATATCAGAAGCAGTTGAACATATAAAATTTCATTTAGCTTGTTTTTTTGGTAGCCAGAGCAAAAATGTTTACCTGTTCACTTTCAGAAATTATTTCAATATCATCTCCAAAAGGAGTATCCCTGAACAGATTCCTTAAATCATCCGGGGTCCGATAGATGAGATGCCAGTGCAAAATTTCATCCATGAAGATCTGGTCCGGATAGGGCGCAAAGTTGCCAAGGATAAGTTTGCCTCCAGGGCAGAGATGTTCATAGCAGCGTCGTATCATTGACTGGAAAAGGCGTCTGTCAAGATAATCGCAAAGACCGGATGAATAGATTATCTGCTGTTGGCCTATCTGGTGACTGACCCTCCCAAGAGCCCATTTGACAAGGTTTTCATTCATAAGACGGATTGAGGCTTTATGCGGGAAGATGTTGACCGTCTGATTGGTAAACTGCAGTGCCTCGGAGTCTATATCCACACAAAGAGCCTCTATGACATCACTGTATGTGCAGTCAGAGAGAAAGTCAAAAAGCTCCCTGTTGGGTCCGCAGGCCAGGTTCATTATCCTGATACGATTCGTTTTATTGAGTAATTCTTGTGTTAAATGGCCCAGATGCCGTGATAATAGTTTTCTTCTTCCCCGGATAGCTTTTGCTCCGGGACGCTGCAGGCACCAGGCATCGACAATTTTGCCGAGTTTGCCATCCCCATCCGGTTTGTTTCGATAGATATGCTCCATCATGAGAAAATCACCGGCATAACCTTTGGGCTTATAATAAGCTCTTTCGACAAAACGGCTTCGCATGATGTATGGGAAAATTTCCTTGAATATATACCCCCACATGAAGTCCCTGTCTTCAGGGCCTTCCATCATTTTTTTATAAATACACAGGTTCTCGTTTATTGAATCCAGCACCTCGAAACATTGGTGTGTAATTTCCTCATCCGGATCAAGAGATTCACCGTCTTCCTGAAGGCGATAAGATAAATTAAAGAGAACTGCTTTGGCTGCTTCAATATCCTGACTTACAGTGCGCCAGGTTGTACTTTGCATGCATTTGGCAGGAATCGGTTTTGATTCGGTGAAGCTTTTCCTTTTACCGGTAAGAGAAGCTGCATAGCTGGTCAGAGGCTCGTTTTCTTCGAGGACTCTTCTGAATTTTTGACAGATCAACTGGGATAAGCAGGTGACAAGTCTTCCGTAAAGGTGTGGTTCCTCAATGAAAAGTTTCTCAATAACAGGCTGGCTGAAGCGGCATATTTCAGCATCTTCGGTCGCCCTGATATCACGAACTCGCGACCCTCCGTCAAAAAAACCGATCTCGCCGAAAAATTGACCCGCTCCCAGCAGTGCCACAGTAATTTTTGTCTCGTTTGCCGTGTATGAAACTTCAATTATTCCGTTCCTGACATAATAAAAGGCCCGGCTGTCGTGAAGTTCAATGGCTTCGCCGGCAGAACAGGAAAAGACGTCAGAGTAAGGAAGGATTTTTTTTAGAAATCCCTGTTGCTCCATTGTGTTTGCCCCATCAAGGGCAGCATTTTGATCAGTAAAAGAAGGAAGTGAAGACAAAACGGGTGACTGTTCCATAATGTTCCCGGCTGAGCACTGGATTTTTTTGTTGAACGAATGGCACTAATGGAATTTTCAGATATCGCTCCGGCCATATTTCTCTATTACTCTGAGGAGATGCTCTTTGTGTTCGCGGGATAGCGACTTGAACTTCACGCATCTTCTCCGCATGGTGATCTGACTGAAAGGTTGTTCGTTCGGTAAGACGAAATCATTGACTGTTTTAATGGGCAGGTTCTCCAGAAAAACTCCTTCATCTGCCAGGACATCAAGTCCGGCTGATTCAAGTGATGCGCCATTTGTTGAGAAATAGCTGAAAGCCAGGCCTGACATGCTGATATCGATAATCTGACCCAGTTTATTGGCAGGAGGACGAAGGAAGGCGTATGTGCCGTCACGCATAATAAATCTTTTATGCTTCCTCCGTTCTTTAAATGATATTTCTTTTTCCATGGCTGACCTCATTTTTTTAATCAATCTTCCTGTACATCGGCTGTGGACTGTTAAAGCATGTTCGATTGCCATAACACACTGAACTGTCATGATTCGAGCAAACAGCCGCAAGGGGAAATAGACCTTTTTAAATACTCATTATGACAGTAACCTTTAGTTGAATCAATCAAGAAAAATGTTTTCCGGCAATTTTTGGCAAATGGATGTGATAAAAAAACTGTGCTTGACAATTGTCAGGCAGTCATTGTCTAATTTTCTTAGCTTCTGATGTGATTTCCCAGTCATGTTTGACGGTTTCGCAAAAAAAAGATCAACCGTCGCCACTACGTATGTAACTTGTTGATATTGCTTGGGCGGATGGTCAGCTTCAGGACTTTTTGTGATAGTGTCATGTTTGAGTCTCGTCACTTGTTTTGTTTTTTTCAACCGGAGAAGAGACCATGTCGACAACCGGCGATTGCTCCAAATTAAAACAATTCGATGTTTTCTCTGAGTTAACAGGTTCGCAATGTGCCATGGTTTTCTGTTGCCTGGAAAAAATTTCATTATCCGCGAAAGATACTCTTGTTCGCCAGGGAAGTTCTCTTGGCGGAATGTACTTTGTCGTATACGGCAGGGTAATGAAGGAAAAAATTTGTGGCCTAAAGGCTGGGACAAGTGGACTTGATGCCTGGCAGGAAAAGGAACTTTTTGAAGTAAAGGGACCTGGTAAGTATTTTGGCGAGGAGTCTCTTTTTGATGACACTCCATGCGATGGCGATTGGACATGCACTGAAAAAACGGAATTGTTTTTCCTGGCAACGGAATCGTTCAAGAGGATTATCAATACAGAAAATGGGCCAGGGGAAAAAATTTTACAATCACTGTGCAAAGCGCTGAGCAAAACTTGCCGCCAAAAGACCAAGACAATTTTAGCGGGTTTTGAAGATAAAAAAAATATGAATCAGCTTCGCATAGAGAAACAAAAAATAAGAGCAATGCACCGTATTGCCCGAAGCACAGCCGAGAGCAATGTTACTAGAACACTTGATTTAATACTTGAAGCATGTATTGACTGCCTTGGGGTTGAAAAGGGATCGGTTATGATTTTTGACAGGGGCGGGCTCCGGGTCGAAGCTGCGTTCGGCAGCAATAAAGACAAGATTCTCGGGCAGAGGCAGCCCATAGATGAAAATACGGTTTCCGGGCGTTGTTTTATCCGTCAGGAGGCAATTTTCCTAAAAGATATTGAAAAAGAAAAAGGGCTGTCCCGTTCACCTGATCCAAGTCAGTACTGGAACAATTCACTTATCTGCATGCCTCTTATTTCCCATTCGGGAGAGAGTATCGGAGTACTCAATGTCAGTAAAACATCCAGAGAAATTTTTACAGAAAGTGACTGTGCTATTTTAAAGGATCTCACTCTGGAAGCATCAGCTGCTCTGGGTCACGAAATCTCCTTAGCCCGACTGTATAGGCAGTTTCAGGAGACCTTTGCCGATGTGCAGGAAATTCAGCTCAAGCTTGACGGAATTGAAGAAAAAATAGGCAGCATAATGCGGACTTCATGGTCATTTCGTGATGATGAAAGGAGGATGCAGGATGAATAACTCCTCTCCATATGAAGAAAACACCGGCAGAGAAGATGAAAGGCCCTACCTCGAAAGGGAGTCAGGCCAGCGTGCTGAAAAGAAAAATATAATGACAGCACGTGAGCGCCTGGAGTTTCTTTTCGACGAAGGAACTTTTCAGGAGATCGGCCATTTTGTTGTTCACCGCTGTACTGATTTTGGTATGGAAAACAAGAAAGTTCCCGGTGATGCTGTCATAACCGGCAGCGGCCTGATCAATGGTCGTCTTGTCCATGCCTATGCCCAGGATTTCAGTGTCATGGGAGGAACTTTTTCTGAAGCCAATACAGCGAAGATCTGCAGAGTTATGGATAAGGCCCTTCAACTTGGGACACCGTTTATTGGACTGAATGATTCGGGCGGGTCGAGAATTCAGGAAGGAGTGTGCGGACTGGCCGGTGTGGCCGAGATGTTTCTGAAAAACACCATGGCATCCGGTGTAATTCCACAGATATCAGCAATCATGGGACCGTGTGCCGGTGGAGCAAGTTATTCGCCTGCCTTGACCGATTTTATCGTGATGATAGAAGAACAAAGTCACATGTTTGTTACAGGTCCTGATGTAATAAAAGCTGTTACCCATGAAGATGTAAGCAAAGAGGAGCTGGGTGGTGCTGCGGTTCATCATAAAAAAAGCGGTGTTGCCCATCTTGTGGGTCATGATGACAAGGAATGCATCGCTCTTATCCGTGAACTTCTCTCCTATCTGCCCTCCAACAATCTTGAAGATCCCCTGGTTGTTGAGTGTTTTGGTGATTCTGGCAGAAGTGAACCTCTGCTGAAAGAAATTATCCCGGATGATCCCCGAGCTGCCTATGATGTGAAGGAATTAATTCGACTTGTCGTGGATGATGGCAATTTTTTTGAGCTGCAGAGTGGGTATGCGCAGAATATCGTCATCGGCTTTGGTCGTCTTCACGGTGTTTGTGTCGGTATCGTGGCCAATCAACCTCATTATCTGGCTGGGGCTCTGGATACTGACGCTTCACGAAAAGGCGCCCGTTTTGTCCGGTTCTGTGATGCCTTTAATATTCCGCTTATCACTTTTATTGATGTTCCCGGGTTTATGCCCGGAAAGAATCAGGAGCACGAAGGAATTATTCGTGATGGAGCAAAGCTCCTGTATGCCTATTGCGAGGCAACTGTGCCCAAGATCAGCATTATCACCAGAAAGGCCTACGGTGGTGCATATTGCGTCATGAGCAGCAAGCATATTCGAGGCGACTATAATTTTGCTTATCCGGGAGCTGAAATTGCTGTTATGGGGCCGGAAGGGGCGGTTAATATCATTTATCGACGTGAACTTGCCATCCAGAAGGATGAGCGGTTCCGTGAGGCTAAACTTGAAGAGTATAGGCAACGTTTTGCCAATCCGTATGTCGCCGCAAGCCGTGGATACATTGACGAGGTCATTAAACCTGAAGAGACACGTAATAAACTGATTTCGGCACTTGACCGGCTCAAAACCAAGGTTGTCAAAAATCTCCCCAAAAAACACGGGAATATGCCGATCTAATATGAAGTTCTAAGTTTTTATTTTTTGCCTCTATACAATTCTCAGCAGCCTACCTCTAGACTTCCGCCTTCGCGGGAGTGACGGCAGGCTTGGTTATGTCATTCCCGCGGAGGCGGGAATCCAGTATTGAAAGCTTGGCGACAGGAAAGTGGCAATTTTTAACTGAGAATTGTTTATACGCATATTTTATTTTTGCTTTCTATTTTTTTGCCCAGAACCCAGAACGTGAATATGTTTAAAAAAATTCTCATAGCAAACCGAGGTGAAATCGCCATCCGCGTCATGCGAACCTGTCGGGAAATGGGCATTGCCACTGCGGCTGTTTTTTCAGAGGCAGACAGGAAATCACTGCATGTCTGTTTTGCCGATGAGGCTTTTTGCATTGGTCCTGCTCCTGCCATTGAGAGTTATCTGAACAGTGATGCCATCATAACCGCAGCCAGACAATCCGGAGCACAGGCAATCCATCCCGGCTATGGTTTTCTTTCCGAAAGCAGTGAATTTGCCCAAAAATGTCATGATGCAGGTTTGGTGTTCATCGGACCGTCAGCCTGTGTCATTGAGCAGATGGGAAATAAGACCTTGGCCAGAAAGGCCATGTTGGCGCATGGCGTTCCGGTCATTCCGGGGTCAGTTGAAGCGCTTGATGATTTTGAGCAGGTTTTGGAGGAGAGCAGGGACATTGCATATCCACTAATGATCAAAGCAGCTTCAGGTGGAGGTGGCAAAGGGATGCGCATCGTCAACTGCCGGGAGGAGTTGCATGAGGCATTCCTGGCAGTTCGTCGTGAGGCATATGGTGCTTTTGCTGACTCCAGGGTTTTTATTGAAAAGTATTTTCCTCATTCCCGCCATATTGAGGTGCAGGTGCTGGCAGATAGTATTGGCAATGTTGTTCATCTTTTTGAACGGGAATGTTCAATCCAGAGAAGGTATCAAAAGGTTATTGAAGAATGTCCCTCGCCCGTAGTGGATAATCAACTTCGACAACAGCTAACCGCAGCTGCTATTCGGGCTGCTCAAGCCGTACAATACACGGGAGCAGGTACCGTTGAATTTCTGGTTGATGAGAATAAAAGATTTTATTTTCTTGAGATGAATACACGAATACAGGTTGAACACTCTGTAACAGAATTTGTAACAGGTGTTGATTTGGTTAAGGAACAGATCAGGGTCGCTGCCGGAATGTCTTTGGGCACAGAGCAGGCTGCCATTGTCATGAACGGCTGGTCTATTGAGTGTCGTCTCTATGCGGAAGATCCTTTGAATAAATATATGCCGGATCCCGGGGTGATAGAGAAACTCAATTTTCCCGAAGGGCCAGGTGTAAGAGTTGACAGCGGCGTTTATGAGGGATGGGAAGTGTCCCTGTATTATGATCCAATGATAGCCAAAATTTCGACCTGGGGAAGGAATCGTGAGGAGGCGCGACTGCGTATGATTCGTGTGCTCGATGAATGCGTTGTGTGCGGAGTAAAAACAAATCTGTTACTTCTCCAACATACTTTGCAGGACCGCCGTTTTGTCGCAGGGGATTTGGATACTCATTTTTTACAAGAAGTTTCCCGGTCTTCCTCTGAGGATCAATTCGAGCATGATATGGCCATTATCGGGGCAGTATGCGCCATGATTGCTTCAGGGAAAAAGGGTAAAAACAGAATGAGCCATGACCAGGGACTGTGGCGAATGGCAAGTAAATACCAATTCTGGTCCAACCGGTTTTAGTAAGTGCTCGTCTATAAATGGCCCTTTTGGCCGATATCTGCGTTATGCTTAAAAAATTATCCTTCGGGAAGCGTGCCTGCGAGACTCTGAAATGCCCTGTTTATGGACAGACACGAGTTAATGGAGGATGCTGTTGACTCAATGAAAAAAAGATAGGCCCAAACAATGAAACGTCAGGCTAAAGTAGAAAACAAAATTTACAGCGTTGAGTTTCAAAAAAGGAACGGGAAAGTTGAAGTTATTATAGACAACCGTTGTTATCTGGTTGATTCTTCGACAATCAATAACGGTTCGTTTTCATTGTTGATAGATGGTGCTTCCCGCGTTATCTTTGTAAAGGACCGTGGCGACCATTTTTCAGTGGCTCTTGGGGGTAAAAATATTGATGTCCGGTTTTATGACCCCAGGGCATTGCGTTCCGTGGATGAGATGCAAAGCTCCCTGAAGCAATCCAGGCAGATAATTTTAGCCCCCATGGCTGGCAGGATTGTTCGTTTGCAGGTGCGTCTTGGAGATATGGTGAGTGATGGTGCCGGACTCGTTGTCCTGGAGGCAATGAAGATGGAAAATGAGCTTAAATCTCAGGCAGTAGGCTGTATTAAGGAAATATTTGTGTCTGAAAACGAGGTGGTGATTCCAGGTCAACAGCTCATGGTCATCGAGTGAGTGGCGTAATTCTTCTCTGGTGTGATGGCCCTTAAGTAGTTTAAAAAAGATTCCTGATTCTTAAATTTTTTCTATAAGCTCGGGGCGTAATCCGAGATATTTATAAACAGGCCTATATGACCTTTTCTTTTCGTTTACTGATATTTTTGTTTTTTTTTCTCCTCCTCCATGCAGATTCTCTTTTTGCTGCCGACCAACAGCATTTATCTCGAATCGGCGTCCTTGCCAAACGGGGAACCGAAGTCGCCCTTCAGAAATGGTCTCCTACTGCAGACTACCTTTCCGCCTCGATTCCCGGCTACCGATTTGAAATAGTACCCCTTGGCTTTTCAGAGATTCACGAGGCTGTCCAGGACAGGCAGATTGATTTTGTCCTGGCAAATCCCGCTTTTTATGTAGAACTCGAAAAATTATATGGTGTAAGCCGAATTGCCACCCTGATTAACATAAATCTCCCCGGACAGCCGACCACAACTTTTGGAAGCGTCATTTTTACTCGGTCTGATCGAAATGAAATAAGCACGCTTGCAGACCTCAAGGGACTTTCCTTCATGGCTGTTGACTCCAGGTCCTTTGGGGGATGGATTATGGCCTGGAGAGAATTTGAAAACCAGAAAATAAACCCGCAAGAGGATTTTTCCACGTTCCGGTTTGGCAACACCCATGACGCTGTTGTTTATGCCGTTCTGCGGGGTGAGGTTGATGCTGGAACAGTTCGTTCCGACACTTTGGAGCGTATGGCAGAATATGGCCTCATTAAACTTGATGATTTTCGTATTCTCAATGCGCAACCAAAGAGCTCCTTTCCTTTTTTACTCAGTACGCAACTCTATCCCGAGTGGCCAATCGCCGCATTGCGAGAAACACCTAACAGGCTCTCTCGTCTTGTCGCTTCTTCTCTTATGAAAATGGATGTCAAACACCCTGCCGCCAAGGCCAGTAAGTCAGCAGGGTGGACGGTGCCGTTAAATTATCAGCCGGTTCATGAATGTTTACTGCAATTGAAAATCGGTCCATATGCGGATTTCGGCACCTTTACCCTCACTGACGTTCTGATGCGCTATTGGCGCCAGATCGCTTTCATCATCTGTGCAGGCATGGCAATCATTGTTATCGCCTTTTATATTTTCTGGCTGAATCGGCGCCTGCTTGAAAAAAAGCAGGAGGTAGAAGGGCTCAATGCCACCCTTGAGAATAAAGTTGAACTCCGTACGGAGAAAATTAATTCACTTCTGATGCAGGAAAAATACCTGCGCACTATCTTGCGTACCGTTGCCGAGATTAATGAACTCCTGGTCACGTCTTCTTCTCTAGAGTCTCTGCTCGTTGATTGCTGCGCAAGATTTGTGCAGCATAAGCATTATGGGTTTTGTTGGATAGGTTTGCTGGGCAAAAATAAAATAACTGAAATTTATACTGCTGACGGAGCAGAAAAGATTGGGGAAGATTCTGACTTGTTGATGGAGAGTTTAGATTCAGAGCTTTCCCTGTGTCCTGCTGTTCAATCTATTGCCTCAAATACCACGGTTATCAGGAGAAAGAGCTGGAATGAAATAGATAAAACATCCTGGACCGATTATTTCGGTATCAGTGAATTTGAGTCGGTAATAGGTATCCCTCTGCGGGCTGATCAATATGCGGAACCTTTGGGGGCGCTTACAGTTTACACGTGGCGTGAACAGGGATTTGAGCAGGAAGAAATTTCCATGCTCGAAGAATTAGCAGGGGATATCGGATTTGCCATACAGTCATTTCGGCACCGGGAAGCTGTTGCCAAACTCATGGTGGAGCGTACACAAAATTATGAACAGACTCTTTTTTCCATGGTCAATATGATTGAGCATCGTGATCCTTACACGGCAGGTCATACTACCCGTGTTGCCCACTATTCTGAGCTTATCGCCAGGGGAATGGGTGTTGAGGAGAGTGAGATTATAAAACTGAAAAAAGCGGCAATTCTCCACGATATAGGCAAAATTGCCACTCCGGATTCAATTTTGCTGAAACCGAATGTGTTGACCTCGCGTGATTATGATTTAATCAAACTGCATGCTAGTGCCGGTTACGAAATACTTTCTCAAATAAATATGTATAAAGAACTGGCTGAAATAATTCTTCATCACCATGAAAGGCATGATGGTCGTGGCTATCCTGATGCGTTAAAGGGGGATGAAATACATCCTCTGGCCCGAATCATGGTTGTTGCCGATGCCTTTGACGCCATGACAACAAACCGTATTTATAAACCGAGAAAAAAAATTAAAGAGGCACTGGCGGAGTTGGAGAGCCTGAGCGGGAGTCAATTTCATCCCGAAGTCGTCAAAGTGGCGGTTCAAGTTTTAAAGGATGTTGCAATTGCCGGCTCAATCAATCAACTCCCCAAAACGGACCTGGAAAAGAAACGGTTTTCATATTTTTTTAATGATAAATTGACCGGACTTTATAATGAGGATTATCTGAAAATTGTCTTGAATAACAACAGGGAGCTGCATGAATATGGTTGCATGCACATTCTGCATCTGAAAAATATTGAGCGTTTTAACAAGAGACAAGGCTGGGGAAAAGGCGATCTCCTGCTGCAAAAGTTTGCAGGTGAGCTTGTTTCCGGCTTTCCGGAGGCACTTATCTTCAGGGCCTATGGCAATGATTTCGCCATTATTGCCAGGAAACATTTTGAGGTTGATAGAAAGGCATTAAAGGTTGTTGCCGGTATTGAGGGGACGGAGATTGAGCTGGAGATTCACCACGTCGATTTGATGAAGAGAAAAACATACACCATTAATAAACTCGACAAGCTCGAACTTCTGTCAAGCGATGATGACTCCGCGTCCAATGGGAATGGGGGGTAAAAGCTTTATGGTTTCGTATTTATGTCCCTTGGGGGGGAAAAGTCTCTTGGGAATCCGGAGAAAAACAGCCAAATCAAAAAGTTAAGAAGCGTGAGCAGGATAAAATCGTATTGTATGTGATTTGGTTAAAGCTTAAGGGATTTCTCTAAATTCTTTCCGGGCTGCTCCGCAGACAGGGCAGGATACGGGAGCTTCATTTTCCTTGACAAATCCACAGAAGGGGCAGACAAAATATCTGGAATCAGGTTGGGCAGACACATCTTTTTTGTCTCGCACATAAAAAGATTGCAGGATTTTTTCAGTTTTGCGGAGCTGGGTAAAGGCATGAACTAGGGGATCATGGGCTTCTTTGACTTCATTTAGGCGCTGTGTGTATTCATCGATTACCGCCTGTATTTCTTTTTCAAAGATTGTTGCCAGATATTCTGCGGATGTGTCAATTTGCCCTCTTATTGAATGAAATATACGTCGTGCCTGAATGGTTTCAGATTCAGAAAGAGCTCGCAGCAGGTGGGCAACTTCCGGACGCCCTTGCCTGATCGCTTTCTGGGAATAAATTTTTTTTCTGGCTGCTGCAATCGATAAGAGGGCAAACGTGCTCAATTGATTTTTTTTGTAATCAGGATCCATTCCTATTTGAGGGCTGCTAATGCCTTGTCATAGTCAGGTTCCTGTGTGATTTCCGGGATGAGTTCCGTATAGATAACTTCGTTTGCGGTATTCATTATAACAATGGCCCGGCATAAAAGTCCGGTAAGCGGTCCACTTGTGATAGTCACTCCATAATTTTTTCCAAAATCCGGGCTGCGGAAAACGGAAAGGGGGATAACCTTTTCAAGACCCTCTCCTTCACAAAATCTCTGGTGGGCAAACGGCAGGTCGGCGGAGACGCAGAGGACTACTGTGTTGTCCAGACTGCTTGCTTCCTGGTTGAAGCGTCTTACCGATGCGGCGCACACTGGAGTGTCGATGCTTGGAAAAATATTAAGGACTATTGTTTTCCCTGAAAAGTCCTGCAGAGTACAATCTGATAAATCTGTTTTGGTAAGCGAGAAAGAAGGGGCCGTGGATCCGACTGCAGGGAGATCCCCAATGGTTTCAGCCGGATTCCCTTGTAAAGTAACTTGAGACATAAAATTTCTCCATTTTTATTCATTTATCAATTTAACCTGATTTCTTTTTATCGTGTGTCCGTGTTGCGTAGTTAGTGCCTGTCCATAAATGGCCCTTTTGACCGATATCTGCGTCATGCTTAAAAAATTATCCTCCGGTAAGCGAGCCTGCGAGACACCGAGATATCGTATATATGCCTCCGGTAATTTTTTGCGCAATCCTTGATCTCGAACAAAATGACCTATTTCTGTACAGACACTAGTTAGAAAAGAAGGTTCAGGCGTTTAGAACATCAAATTTTGTCCATTATATCTTTTTTAACAATCCGATATCAAATGGAAATAATAAAAGTTCCGAAAAACGGTTAAAGTATGGAATTTAAGGTAAGGATAAATTTCCATCCGCAGACAAAATGCCCAAGCATTGTCTCTCTGGCATCTGTTGGACATCAGCGCTTCTTTTTTTAAGCATTCACAAAAAGACTTTCAATGATTCTGGTTGTAAAATGCGCTTCTATCGTTCCAGCAAGCAAAAGACAGAAGGTCACAATAAGCGTAATCTTTTTTAAGGGAATGGCGTTTCTGTGCGCACCAATAGTTTTAAAAACATTGCGGGCTGTATCATGGTGGACATTCTTGGAAATAAGAAGATGCGCAGAATAGGTAACCGCACCAGCAAGGCAGATTGCCGGTATTTCAATGAGACCGTGGGGGAGGAGATAAACAACACCCAAAAAGTAGGAGCCGAAAATATATGTTGAAGTCGAAGCGGCAAATCCACATTCCATACCGAGTAATATGATGCCAAGCAAAGGGACCATCAACCAGACGTATAGCCTGCGCAGACATTCATCATGAATGCGAAAACAGCCAGGCAGATAGCAGAGTGCTTTCATTTTTTTTCTGCCGCAGAACACGTTTCTGAGTCCCTGCGGAAATTGAGATTTTTCGCCGGGATTGAATAAGGTCGCTGTGTAGAGAAACGAAACAGTTGCAAGTGCCCCGAGCAGGTTCCAGAAAAACAGGATAATCCCACTGTCAATTCCCAGCGAGCCACCTTTTTCCAGAACTGAGCTGGCATAAGAGAGACGTTTGGTTGAGATACTGTAAATACTTTCCGGATCAATATTGCATATTTTAATTAAAATTATGCCGACCAACAGGCTGACGGAAAATGAAAGTATAAAGGTAACAAGCAATTTTAGCCAGGCCAGATAGAGAACCTTTCTGTTTTCTGCAAGGGATGTGATCATTTCTGGTCTCCGTGAGCCGTGAGCGAGCGAAATTAATTTGCTTTCCTGTGGATTGGTTTATCCCACTTTCAGTGGGACGAGCGCTGCATCTGAAAAATCAGTGAACTACCGCTGCGCTGTTAAATTGATCATAAAATTCGTTAATGATTACCTCCATATTGTCAGGAAAGTTTGGTACATCAGGAAGACGCTGGTTTTGTTCAAGAAAATCTTCAACCTTGAACATGTATTTTTCCGGATTAGCTGACCGGATGCCGATACTTTCGATCAGGAAGTTGGCGAGATAAAGAATTTTAGATTGGAGCAGACCAGCCTCTTCTCCATCGAGGGTGTGATGATAGCCAATGGGAAGGATAATGCTTTCAGGCAGTCCCCAAGTTTTTAAGAGAGCCATTCCGACTTTCGCATGATCTGTCCCAAGTACAAATTTTTCGTATTCAACGATATTTGAGAACTTGTTGTTGATCTTTTTGTTTACACTCTCTTCCTGCAGTGGTTTGTTGAGAACAACTTTGCCAATGTCGTGGAGAAGCCCTGCTGTATAGACGGAAAAATTGTCCTCATAGTCGGCATAGCGGGCAAGAATTGCGGCAAGGAGTGCTGTGGCCAGTGAGTGATTCCAGAGTGAATATGGTTCAAGGCCGTAAGCCTTTTGGGGAGTATTCAATAGACCTGAAGACGCGCTTGTGATAGCGAGAAGTTTTACTGAATCATTGCCAAGCCTGACTATAATATCCCGGATGGAGCTGATTTTTTTCATATGTCCGAAATAAGAGGAATTCGCCATGCGCAGCATGTTCGCTGTCAGGTTTGGATCCTGTTCGATTTTTTGAGCCATCGCGGAAACAGAGCCATCTGAATCATGGGCCATAGTCAGCACTTCAAGGGCTATGTCCGGTCGTGGTACAAGTTTGTCTACACCAATAATAAATCTTTTTGCGACTTCCATGTTTCTATTTCCTGTGTCTGGTTATTTTTTTTTGATTACTTCATTGGTTAACACGTCAACAATTTCATCAGTACCATGATGAGTTAATTCTGAAATCTTCTCTTGGGCTTCTTTGAGTGTTTTTATACTAAAGACATCGAGGATACCATTTTCTTCTTCAAAAACGAAAGGCTCAGACTTGGATTCCTGTTGTGTAATTCCGGCATCCTCCGATGTTGTTTCATCTAAAGAATCGTCTGAATTAAGGGAGTCGGATAACGCCTCGATAGCCTGGGTTATATCTGCAGCAAGTTTTGGATCACTTTCAAAAACGGTTGCATTAGCGCGGCAAAGTACGTCCAGGCAGTTGAGGAGAATCTCCTGGTTAAATTTTTTTTTATCAGCACTCATTTTTGATGCTCCGATAAAACCTGCAGTATGTGGAGTAGAAAATATGATGTCATATAAAAGGGTTAAGCAATTTTTAAGCCACTTTTATGCTTGGTCTTTGGTTTTTTCCGGGAAGAAAGGCACTATTTGTAATTATTATATCACATTTATTTCAATGTGTTAGCGATAATTTAGTGCTGTAGCTCGTGAGTGGGTAAAAGCGATAACCAAAATAGAGGAAACAAAGTTAGGTGAAATAAGAAAAAAATTTTATGGAAGAAAAAAAGTTAATTATCTTAAGTTGCTTTTGGTTTTCTGTAAAAGCAACTTTATCACTTGAGGCAGCCTGCAATAAAACAGTTAATTTTCTCGATTTCTTCTTGGCTGAGATTGACAAATTGCACGCTGTGTCGTCGTGTTTGAATAAAGTCGTTTGTGATAGGCTGGTCGGACACGGTTTTGACCGGAATTTTTTTCAGTAAAAGATTGTCATAAACGATATCCAATGAGAGGGGATCATCAAACCATTTTTCATTCCCGATATAACGAAAAGATAAGCCGTTAGAACTGATGTCAATTATGTGGAAAGGGATGGCATTGTTAAAGATGGCCAGAGCACACTCATTGATTCTGTATCGAATGAAGTTCCTTTGGAGTATAGGTATGGGTTCTAAGCTATTCATGGCAGCCCTCGCAATGGGGAAGTCGTAGCCGACGGTTGGTTTATTCTCTTATTTAAAGACTATGCAAAAGATGTACCGAAAGCAGTAACTTGCTGGATATTCTGTTGTTTCAGTGAGTTATGTTGTTTTGTAGGTTTCTTTGTGTCAATGAAAAACGCCAATTATTGGCTATTTCACCAACTATACTGAGCATATGTTGGCCTCTTAATCGGTTTTGTGAGAAATTGTTAAAAGCTGGCTATTTATTAATATTTTTCATGGACTTCACGGGCCTTATCGAATTGCCCAAGCTTTTCATATGCTTTCTCTATGAGTTTCCAGTTTTTTGGGGTCAGGGAATGGTCTCCGGCTGCCAAGCTGTTCGACTTAAGACCAAACTGGACAGATTGGGCATAATTTTGTTGGTTGAATTTTATTATCCCCATACTATGCCAGAGATGCGCATTGTCTGGTTCAATTCGTAGTGCCCGTTCTATGAGGATTTCTGCCTGGTTGAACTTGCCTCTATCAATGGCCTGACCTGCCTCTTTGTAAAGATGGTCAATCGCTCCCTGGTTATTTCTTTCTGTCTGTGGGTAATGAGTATCTTTGTAAACTGTGCATCCCTGAAGCCCCAGGCTGATTATGGCGAACAGGAAGAAAAAGTGTTGCAGGAGGGGGAGGTGTGAATTGTAAGTTGAGTGATTCATGATTGGTCCATTCATAAATATATCTTTTTTATAGGGGTTAGTTGAACAGGGAGCGTAATTTCTCCAAAAAAGATTTAATCGGTTTTTTCAGCTGGTTGTATGGTGGCCGAGGTTCCGAATTTATAGGATTTGGTGAGGTTCCTTGCAGAAATGGTAATTTTATGCTTTGAGGGTGAAATCTGTTTGATTTCTCCAAAGTGACCGGGTTCACGTACGACCAAAGTATACCAGGCGGTTCAGTGAGTTGAAGAGGTTTAAGGGAAAGAGAGCGCATGATTTTTGCCCAGGCCACGAGAGCTCCACTTGCACCGGTCAGGCCTGACGGCTTGTTTTTATCGCGCCCGAGCCATACCACGGCAAGTTTGTCATGGGAAAAACCAGCAAACCAACTGTCACGCAGATCGTTTGAAGTCCCTGTTTTTCCGGCTATTTTAAAAGAAGCAGGTATGAATCGTGAAAGTGTTTTCCCTGTCCCTTCACTTACAACATGCTGCAGAGCGGTATTCAGGAGATACATGCTTTCTGGTGTAAAACGCTGCTCAACTGAAAGACCGAAGCGATTTAAAAGGGTGTTGTCTGAGGCAAAAACACAGTTTATTGCTCTTTGCGGTATATAAAAGCCTCCGGTGGCCATGGTCTGATACATTTGAGAGACTTCGATTGGCGACATTGACGAAGCCCCCAGCAAAAATGATGGATACGGTGGAAATGCGCGGTCAATGCCCAGTTTGTTAACGGTCTGAATGATTTTTTTTACACCGACATCAAGCCCGACTCTCACAGTGGCAAGATTATATGATTGCGCCAAGGCCTGGTAAAGAGCGACACGGCCATGCTCTTTTCTGTCAAAATTTTGCGGCTTCCAATTTTTTTCTCCCTGGTTGGTAAGGGTTATTGAGCGATCATCAACAGCCGTTGCCAAGGTATACTTGTTTTCCAGGGCGCTGAGATAAAGAGCCGGCTTTATCAGAGATCCTACCTGTCTACTGGCATCAAGGGCACGGTTAAAAGAAGCCTGAAGAGGTCTGCTGCCACCTGCAACCGCAAGAATTTCAGCAGACTCCCGGCTGCTTACGATTACCGCCCCTTCAAGATCTTTGTTTCCGGTGGATTGCCGTAAATTTTTCAGAGATTCCCCAAGATGTTCTTCTACTTGCCACTGGACATGAGGATCAAGTGTGGTCAAGATCCTCATTCCGTCATTAGTCAGGTCTTCTTCACGGTAGTCGTTCCGTAACTGGCGTCGTACAAGGTCCAGGAAGGCGGGAAACCTGTTAAAACCAGAGGTTGTCATCGTAGACTCTTTCAGAGATGACGCAAGTGCCTGTTGCAATGTATTGTCGTCAATAATGGAACGATCTCGCATGATGGACAGTACCAGTTGCCTGCGGCTTTGTGCTCTTTTGGGGTGTCTGCGCGGATCAAAATAGGAGGGACCTTTTATCATCCCGACAAGAAGTGCTGTTTGCGAAGCTGAAAGGTCTTTTAAATCACGTTTGAAATAAAATTGACTGGCCAGTCCAAAGCCATGCACTGCCCTGGCTCCGTCCTGTCCGAGAAAGATCTCATTGGCATATGCAGTAAGTATTTCTTGTTTGCTGTAATGCGCCTCAAGCAGTAACGTCATAATTGCTTCGTTGAATTTACGTCTTAACGTACGCTGATTGGAAAGAAAAAAGTTTTTTACAAGCTGTTGAGTCAGTGTACTGCCGCCCTGAACAGTTTTTCCTGCTCTGATGTTGGCCCATAATGCTCTGGCTATGGATTTTGGAGAAAGGCCCCTGTGGGAATAGAAATTTTGATCTTCAACGGCAAGAAGTGTTTTTATGAGTTGTTCCGGTAACTCTGCATACGTCAGAACGATTCTGTCCTCATGATGCTGCTTTGGATGGAAACTGCCAATTCGGGCAGGATCAAGCCGTGCTATTGATACATTTTCTCCTGAGTCAGTACGAGAAATGTTTTTAATTTTATTACCTGAAAAGGTGACTGAGATGTTCATTGATCTTTGCAACCCTTCTGGAAAATAGAAATCCCTGGTGACAAGATGTACCGTCTCCGCGGTCTGAGAGTATCCCCCAGGAGTCAGTTTCTGCTTTTCATTCCGGTAACCGGCAAGCTTGAGTTCTTTGATCAGCTGATTCGGGGAAAGGGATAACCCTGCATAAAGCTCGAGGGGGCGGGCATAGACAACAGCCGGAAGAGTCCATCGTTTTCCATCAAATTTTCTGAGAATAACTTTGTCAAGATATGCAACATAGAGAGCGAAACATCCGGCTGCAATTAAGATAAAAATGATGGTAACTCTACTGAATAAAGAGCGATGTTTTTTTGTTTTTTTCTTGGGTGACACAATACTTTTGGGCCTACGCAGGTTTTAAATGGTAAATTGTATTTTCCGAATTTCTCAACACAGAGAAATTTATAGAAATGAATTTTACTGGTTTTACTTCCGGAATAAAGTTAAAGCAAAGCATAATTAACTTAATTAACTTCTGCCATTTAAAAACTGCCCCTGTAACGCCTGGATAGGATTGTTGATTGCAGATGATATGTTTAATTCCAAACACGTATTGATCTGAGAGAGAAATTCTCAGGCCAGGCGAGAAAGAATCGAATGCTCCTTGTTTATCCTCCCATAGCCAAACCATGCGAGCCTCCCGCGGGTATTGCCCTTTTAGCAGGTGCTTTACGGTATTGTGGCGTGACCTGTGCTCTGCTTGACGCAAGCCTGGAAGGGTTCTTTTTTTTGCTCGGAATGACTGCAAAGGCAGACGATACCTGGAGTAAACGATGCTATAGGCACATAAATTCCAACCTGACCGAACTTCGCACAACGCAGCTTTATAAAAATCGTGACCGCTACCAAAGAGCAGTTGCCGATATCAATCATCTCGTTGAACTTGCCGGTGGCAGGGATTTGTTGCTGAGTCTTGCCAATTATCAGGACCGATCCCTGTCGGCTCTTAGAAGTGAGGATCTGCTCCGAGCTGCTGAAAGATTTGAAGAAAACATATTCTTCCCCTATTTTTCCTTGCGACTTCCCCAACTTGTTGAAGAGAAGGTGCCCGTTGCAGTCGGATTTTCCCTTAATTACCTGAGTCAGGCCCCTTCAACGTTTGCCATGATAGGTTTTTTGAAGAAAAGATATCCTCAAATTCCAGTTATTCTGGGAGGCGGTCTGGTAACTTCCTGGATGCGGAATCCGGGCTGGCAAAATCCCTTTGTCGGGCTTGTCGATCAGATGATTGCCGGACCAGGTGAAAAACCGCTGGGTAATTTTTTGGGAGTTGAGTGGCAGGACCATCACTTTGCACCTGATTACAGCGGGTTGCCGGTGGGCGATTATCTTTCACCCGGGTTTGTCCTGCCCTATGCCGCCTCGTCAGGGTGTTATTGGAATAAATGTTCATTCTGTCCTGAAAAAGCGGAAGAAAATCCTTACCATCCACTGGAACCATCCCATGTTTTAGCGGACCTGGCAAGGTTGACAAAACAATATAACCCTTCCATGCTTCATTTTCTGGATAATGCAATAAGTCCGGCTCTGCTGCGCTCTCTGGTAGAAAACCCTCCACATGTTTCCTGGTATGGTTTTGCCCGCATCAGTCCTTTGCTTGCAGATCATGATTTTTGCAGGAATTTACGCGACTCCGGATGCGTGATGCTGAAACTGGGACTTGAATCGGGAGACCAGAATGTGCTGGATTCCATGGATAAGGGGATTGATCTGGAAATGGCATCAAAGGTGATGATCGCACTTCAAAGTGCAGGAATCGCCACCTATGTCTATCTTCTTTTCGGCACCCCATCGGAATCACTCCCAGAGGCGAGGCGAACGCTTGATTTTGTCGTGCGCCACCATGCTGCCATTACTTTCCTCAATCTCGCTGTCTTTAATATGCCTGTTTGCGGGCCCGATGCTGCTGCTTTGGCGACCAGTGATTTTTATGAAGGAGATCTTTCCCTTTATACGGATTTCCAGCACCCAAAAGGGTGGGGACGCAAAGAGGTTCGGCGTTTTCTGGACAGGGAATTTAAAAGGCATCCCGCTGTTGCGGAAATTTTACGTCGAGACCCTCCGCATTTCACCTCCAATCATGCGCCATTTTTTGTTGACCGCTAACGAATTTTTTTAAAAAGAAGGCATAGGCATCTTGCCCCACTTATGTCTGCCATTTGTTTCGATTACAGCAAGAACCTGGTGATCATAAGCATCTACATCTACTATTAATACAGGTTTTCTTTTCGTCCCCATTTTAAAGAGATCGGAGGAAGCAACCGGTTTGCCGTCTGAATCTGATACCTGGACAAAAACAAAGCGCTCAACATCATAGTTTGTTTCCACTTTTCCCAGTGTTCTGACAAAGTTGTAGAAAATTTTGAAAAATTTTCCAAGTCCTCCGCTGAACTTATGCTGATGCCATTCGAGCACTTCTGGAAAACGTTCAATGATATCTTCAGAAAATCGTCTGTCTTTGTCAGTAACAAGGGCTGTCAGAAAAAAATCACCCGGGAAAATGTAGGCCAGATTAGCCTGAATATTTTTTTGGGGATCATTTATTTTCTGTGAAGAAATAATCTGTTGATACAGTTCGGAAACTTCTTCCGACGGGCGCGGAAAAACAGAAAGAAGTGTAATGGAATCATTCGATACCGTCTGCAATCGGTTAACGGTATATGCCCTGATACCAAAGGCGACAGCTACGGAAAGGCAGACCGTTATAACATAGGTAACTGCGATTCCGAGCCACTTGGGTTTGATCCAGCCGAACAAAAAACGATAAATTTTCCCGCCGGGCTCACCTGGAAGAAACATGGGTGTATTTTTCATATAGTTATCATAGGACTCTGGCGCTTCCTGTTTCATTCTCCACTCTTCATTTCTGGCAAGAATATAATAAACAAAGAGCATGGTCACATACATGACCAGAATAATAAAACGCGGCCAGTACAAAAGCAGACCAAAGCCGGACAGTGCCAGAAAAAGGTACTGCGGGTGCCTGATTTTGGAATAAAAGCTTATCCGTACAACGCCTTTTTTTCTGAAACGGCCATAGTAGAGGGGAACGGCTGCCGTGAAAAAGAGGAGAAGACCGAGAACGAGAAATATCTGCATATAAGAAAGGGCAAGTATGAGCGGGTCATCTGTGAAAACCATATGGGGGAGGAAAAATTCAGTCATCCAGCTCAAGTATGGTGAAGACGCAAAAAAATCAAGGATAGGCCCATAAACAGAATAAAAGTAGAGGGCAAAGGGGGAGATCATAATGATGATTTCAACCCCGATTAGGCAATAGGCAGCAATGGTTGCCATAAAAAGGAGCTTGCTTTTGTTGATTTGAGGCATATTTTCACCTTGCTGTTTTAATGAGTTTAGAAAAAAGGATAATTATGATTGTCAGTTATACAAGGCATGCCCTCGTAATAATGACAGAGTGATTTGTTCAAAAATGGTAACCATCCAGATGCACCTCATCTTTGGACAAGCAGGCCTGCTCACATAGACGGGCTATCGGAGTCTCGCAAGCTCGCTTACCTGCCTCGCAGGCCTGCTTGTCCAAATCTAAGGCACATCTGAATAGTTACGGCCTGGAGTTGAGGCCCATTTCGAGCCCTCGCTGAATAGATACCAAAAATGATGATTTCTATTGGCAGAAAAGGAATATCAGGGAAAAACGATGCCACTTTGTGGCATCGTGGGCTGCGCGTGATTACTTTTTTAATATGAAGTGGAATAAGACAATATAATTGATTCTATGCCCGATTATCCGAGATAGATGTATTCATTAATTGCGGCAAGGAGGTTTACCATGGAAGATAAAAAAGAAACCGCCAAACCAGCAACCGCTGAAGTGAAAGAAACGTCAAAAGAAAATGCCACATGCGTTTGCAACATGGAGTGGCGCGGAATCCGTGGCGAGGAGGAAGGAAGCGATTGCATCTGCTACCCTGAAGAAGAATAGGTCTGTTGCAGGACGTCCTGCATTGTTGTTGAGAGGCAACAAAAATTGCTGAAATCGCAAAAAGGCTGAGAGCGAATCGGAGTTATACTGCAAATCAACAAGTGAAGAAGTCAACTCTGACAAAATCATTTTTTTAGGATTTTGTCAGAGTTGGCTTTTGAAATTATGCTAATTAAGGGGAAATTTGCTCAATTCATGTTTGTTCTGTCCGTCCCTGAAATGCAAAAGGATGAGGTTTAGTCAAATACTTCCATGTCGCAGTGTTTGCAGACAGAACAACGCAGCATGGGTTCCCATTTTTCAAAAGCAATCCGCCAACCCTCTTCTTCAATCTGTTTTTCGAGTTCCTGCTGGCATTCATCGCACAGCCATTTGTCCCCTTGAGGGGTAACCCAGAGTTTCATGGTCTTCACCTTGATTTTATGTTAAATAAATAAATTTTTGATAGATGTTACTATTCATTCAGGTTGGATGAAAGTAGTTGAAAAATTGCAAAAATTCAAGTTTATCCGATAAAAGTTCGTGGGATGTCATGTTGTTGATGTGAATGGCTTATCATTTATGCTGTTTATTCCATAGAGACATAGATTTGTGAAGAAATAAACAGAAGAAAAGGAGATTTTGTGACAAAAGAAATTTTTGATAAAGCTGCTGCTGACTGGGATGAAAAACCGCAACGTGTCGAACTTTCCAGGCGAATTGTTGAAGCCATAAAGAACAATGTATCCTTGACTCAAGAAATGAGGGCTTTGGAAATCGGCTGTGGTACGGGACTGCTCACTGTCGGACTCGCACCTGACCTAAAAGGTATTGTGGCAACAGACAGCTCCCCGGGCATGATTGAGGTTCTGGAGACAAAAATCAAATCGAATAATATTTCAAATATTGAAACAAAGTGCCTGGATATAGCCGTGGATGATACCGCGTCTGTCGGAATAAGCTTTGAGCTCATCTATAGCGGCATGGTTTTTCATCATATTCAAAAGACGCGGAATGTTCTTGAAAAATGCCGAGATCTTCTTGACCCCGGAGGTCTTCTGCTTATTGCCGATCTTGATAAGGAAGACGGATCTTTTCATGGCGATATGGAAGGTGTTGCCCATCACGGCTTTCAAAAGGATAAGTTCGGAGAACTTGTTGCCGGTTTCGGATTCGAAAATATCAGCTTTAGCCAGGTCCATATTATAAATAAAGAGGATAATAACGGAAATGTTCGCCAGTATCCGGTCTTTTTGATGAAGGCAATGCGAAGCAAAAAATGATGAACTTGTAAAAAGCCCTGAAGCTGACCATCCGCCAATGTAATATCAATAACTCAACTTTCCGACTTGACATAACTCGTTGTTATTACATTGTAGGTTGGGTTAAATTCGTTTCATGCTACCAGAATTGTTGGGTTTTCGGTAGCAAGCAATAAGTAAAAAAGTTGAAAGACCTATAACCCAACAAGAACAGAGGTTATTGGAAATTAACCCAACCTACAAATAACACCATAAATTAAGGCAATACATGAAGTCGAAAAGTTGAGTCAATAAGCTATATACGTGTCGTCTGAGGATTCCGGAGTAATTCGGCCACCCATTCCGGAGTAATTCGGCCACCTATTCCAG
>JAHLLM010000039.1 GCA_020444175.1 Desulfobulbaceae bacterium
CATCGCTACAGTAAATTGGCCAAGATGGTGTCTCATTTATATTGACATATACCGAAATCATGTCCAGTCAATTTGCCAAACTGCTGATCATCCTTCTTTTCCTGTTCGGGACAAGCTCACAAGTCTGGTCTGCTTCAGGCTGGACATCTTTTGGTGTGGTCTCTGAACTGACGCCAACATCACAGGGTCATTTTATTGTTAAAATTGACGGCCTTGCAACGCCGAGCAATTGCAGGGAAAAAAATTATTTTTATCGCAACTATTCCGGTACTGGGGCGGATTATATGTTCACCCTTCTGCTTAACGCTGTTACTGACAATAAAAAAGTGAGAGTCTATGTCACTGGAGGTTGTGATCTGAACGGGTATTCCGAGATATCCTCTGCCAGTATTGTTCCCTGATCCAAGCTGACAGGAAAAATTTCCTTCCCCTGAACGTAATTTCTCTTCGTTCGTTTAGTGCATTCCCTCTGAAAATCTCTTGATCCTTTTCCACTTTTGTGTGGGTGAAAATTTTATCTATCTCCTCAAACTTGCACGTCAACACTTCCTTTTTTTTGCATACCTGCTAAAATAAAATCATGTGTCATCGTAATAATTACAAATGTTATTTCATTGCGGTTTTATTATTTCTGGGCTTCGTAATCCTGGTCCTTTTTATTAATAAAGAAACCCGCGCTTATGCAATTTCCGAAGCAGAAAAAAATATTGAAGACGCTCTGCTGACTCACCGTGCGATCCATTCTTTTGTTGAAGAAATCCAGAAGCCTGAAATTTATCGTCTCAAAGAGACGGGCAAGCTCTACCCTGAATATTTTGCTCCTGAAATTCTTTCCTTTACCTATATTGCCCGCACCTTTAAAGAATTTCTCAACGAGGAAAGGCAGAAAGCAGGAATTGATGAAATTTATTTCAAACTTGCTGCCAGTAATCCTCGAAATCCGGTCAACAGAGCTGACGAAACAGAACTCGAACTTCTGAGACAGTTGAATGCTGGAGAGCTCACAGAGCTCAAAAAAGTGTATGAAAAAGATGGCAAAAAATATCTTTATTATGTCAAACCAATAAACCCCAATAAAGATTCCTGTATGCGCTGTCATGGCGACCCGTTAAGTGCACCGGATGAACTTCTTGATATGTATGGCGATAAAAAAGGTTTTCATGAGGATGTCGGTTTTATCAGAGCCATGGTTTCAATACGTATCCCTCTTGAACGATGGTTTGACAATGCCCACAAGACAACGGTTGTCCTGTCCTTTATTTCCTTTTGTGTCCTGTCGGCTCTCTATCTGACCATCGTCATGTTTATGCGCAGGATTGACAGGCAGCAGCTTGAAATTGAAAAAGACTATTCCCTGCTTGAGGCAAATGCACGGCTCAGAGAAGAAGTCGAACGAATTACCCGCCATGATTTGAAAAGTCCACTTAACGCGGTAATAAATTATCCCGATCTTATACAATCTGAGGGGAATTTGACGGAAAGACAGATAAAAGATCTCCGAGTCATAAAAGAAGCCGGTCTCAGAGTTTTGAACATGATAAATCTTTCCCTTGATCTCTATAAAATGGAATCCGGGACCTATCAATTTCTGCCCCATGACGTCAATGTCATTACGGTTTTAAAAAATATAGAACAGGAATATGCTGAGATTCTGAAACGTAAAAAAATCAGGATCAGATATTTTGTGGATGAAAGAGATTTGATGCAAAATCAGATTCTTTATATAAAGGGAAAAGAACTGCTTTTCTATTGCCTGCTTTCTAATCTTATCCAGAATGCCATTGAAGCATCCCCGGAAGATGGTATCATTACCCTTTCTTTGACAACAGGAGAGGAGACAACGATCACAATCCACAATTCCGGCACCGTGCCCTATGAAGTAAAACATACTTTTTTTGAGAAGTATGCAACCCATGGGAAAAAGCATGGCACCGGACTTGGCACATATTCCGCCAAATTAATTACAGAAACATTGGGTGGACACATAGCCATGGATTCAGCCCCTGAGAAAGGAACAACGCTTACCGTATCTTTTCCGTCGGCAAAAAAGAAAGAGCATAACGTATCTGCCCATTTGTCTCCAACACCACTATAGGCTGTTGAAGCCGGGTGAGCAATTTTTTTGAAAAGGATTGTTATGAATAGACGACAGTTTCTTAAGCAGGTTTCACTCTGGTCAGCGGGGATGACACTCACTATCCCCCATTTTAAGATTACACCGGACGTCTTTGCCAAAGAGAACCGGTCAGCGACTCTATCCATTGCCGAGGGAAAGGATTATATGTCTCTGGTAAACAGGGTCCTTGACTCTCTGGGCGGCATAAAGAATTTTGTCAAACCTAAAGACAAGGTCGTTATTAAGCCGAATATCGGCTGGGACCGAAACCCGGAACAGGCGGCAAACACACATCCTCTTATTGTCAAAGCCCTTGTCCTGCAGGCCCTTTCTGCCGGCGCATCCGAGGTGAAAATTTTTGATCGAACCTGCAACGAAGAAAGGCGATGCTACGTCAACAGTGGAATACAAGAGGCACTCAAATCAATTGATGACAGGAGAGTCAAATATTTTCATCCTGATTCAAGAAAATTTATTCCTGTTACTATCGAAAGAGGCAAGGCTGTCAATCGTCTGGAAATATACAAAGACGCTCTGGATGCTGATTGCTATATTAATGTGCCGGTTGCCAAACACCATGGTTTAAGCAAATTGACACTGGGACTTAAAAACAGCATGGGTGTTCTGGGAGGCAACCGGGGACAGATCCATCATAATATCGGACAGAAACTGGCTGATCTGGCCACGGTAATACGCCCGAAACTGACAGTTATCGATGCAACCAGAATACTTCTCAGAAACGGTCCCCAGGGTGGAGACCTAAATGACGTCAAGGTGATGGACACGGTCATTGCTTCAGCTGACCCGGTCGCAGCCGACGCCTATGCCACCACTCTTTTCGGTATGCAGCCTGATGAAATAGATTCTACTGTTTCCGCATACCGCATGGGGCTTGGAGAAATGAATCTTGCCAAAATGCAGATATTAAAATCCTAACCCAGATATATCGGAAAAGGAATTACGGTTTTAGGGATAAGTCCCTTAACAGTAGAGGCAAGTTATATATTTCAAAAAAATTTTTAGATTTCTTGTCACAAAGAACACGAAAATAATTTCTAAGGGACTAAATCTCTGAACATGCCCAAAAAGGGAATTGTTTATACCGGATTGAGGCGATTTTCCCAGCTCCTCGCCCTCTTTATCTTCTGTTTTTTATTTATAAAGACAGATTACAACGGCACGGATGAGATGACCTATGCTGTGAATCTGATTTTCCGCCTTGACCCCTTACTCTTTCTCAGCTCATCTCTTGCTGCGCGTACATTTATCAGTCTGATGATGCCGGCAGTGGTCACCATAATTCTCACCATTGTATTGGGCCGTTTTTTCTGCGGATGGATATGTCCCATGGGAACACTGCTCGACGGAACGCATAAACTTGTCTTTCCATCACGTCCAGCAGAAGATTCTCCTTTCAAGCCGTTTAAATATTTCCTGCTCGTTTTAATTGTGACAGGTGCCCTGTTCGGTTTTCCGATTGCCGGCTATTTTGATCCTTTTTCTATCCTGGTCAGAGGACTTTCCCTGGCCTTTTATCCTGCCTTTAATATTCTTAACACCTCATTCTTCACCTTTACCTATCAGCAGGCTCCAGAATGGGTGAACCTGCTCAGCGAGCCTGTTTACGCTTTTCTTAAACAGACTGTTCTTCCTTTTCACCAGAAGTATTACGACCTGGCACTTTTTTCATTTTTTATTCTTGTCGCTGTCTTTTGGCTGGAAGCTTTGGGACGCCGTTTTTTCTGCCGCAATATGTGTCCTCTGGGCGCCCTGTTTTCTGTTGCCTCCCACTTTTCCCTGCTGCGCGGCAAGGCCGGCTCAACATGCGGTAAATGCAAAAATTGCCAGGATGTTTGCCGCATGGCTGCCATTGACGAAAAACGCCAGATTTCGATGAATGAATGCATTCTGTGCATGGACTGTATCGAAAAATGTCCAGGTGATAAAATATCATTTCAATTTTTCAAACCGCCTCGTCGTAAAAAAAGCTTTGCACTCTCAAGAAGATCTTTTGTCGGGGCACTGCTTGCAGGCGTAACCCTTCCTCTTTTTGCACGCACAAGAACAATGGCAAAGCGTCCTGATCCTTTTCTGATCAGACCGCCTGGTTCATTGCCTGAAGAAAAATTCTTAGGTCATTGCGTTCGATGCGGAGAGTGCATGAAAATATGTATCGGCAATGCGCTTCAGCCTGCTTTTCTTGAGGCCGGACTGGAAGGCATGTTCTCCCCCGTGCTCAAGGCTCGTACAGGGTATTGCGAATATAATTGCACCCTCTGCGGTCAGGTCTGTCCCACCGGGGCAATACGAAAACTTGCTCCCGCTGAAAAAAAATCGACCAAGATCGGTCATGCCTATTTTGACAAGAACAGATGTCTTCCTTATGCCAAGGGCGTGCCCTGCATAGTGTGTGAAGAGCACTGCCCTACCCCGGAAAAGGCTATACAGTTAAGGGAAAAAACAGTTCTGGGAAACGATGGGATAGAGAGACGAGTCAAACAACCTTATATTATCGACAAATACTGTACCGGCTGCGGTATCTGCGAGAACAAATGCCCACTTCCAGACGATTCCGCCATAAAAGTCACCAGTGCTGGAGAAGCGCGCCATCCCGAAAGCGCCCTGCCTGTCATAACCATTAATCCTTATTAGCCCCATCCTTTATTTGGTTAATTTAAACGTTCTTCAAACGGCAAATTCAGACAAACTATTTTCCTATCGAACTATTGACTTTTACCCAGAGTTTTGCGCAGAATAATGTATCACGTTCATAAACTTCATCCTGTTGATAGAATAAATTATCATTAACGCTCACAGTGTTTGTAAGAAACACAGGGAGGAGAAACGTATGTTGAAAAGATTATACTGTTTTTTGGCAGTTATTCTTTCAATGCAGCTTTGCGGATGGGATATCTCATGGGCTTCATCGTCTGGTACCCACTGGAGTTATGGTGGACATGACGGTCCTGCAAACTGGGGAAGCTTAAACCCGGAATATGCGGTGTGCAGTGCCGGCAGAAGCCAGTCTCCCATAGATATCTCCCATACAGTGCCGTCCAGCATGGGGGATCTCGAATTTGACTATAGAAACACCCCACTGCGTCTCATTAACAACGGCCATGCGATACAGGTTAATTACGGCACAGACTCATTCATGCGTATGGGAGGCAAGGTTTATAAACTTCTGCAATTTCATTTCCACAGTTTGAGCGAGAATACACACCATGGAAAAAACACAGCCATGGAAGTCCATCTTGTTCATAAGAATGACCAAGGTGAATTAGCTGTTGTTGCCGTGTTTATCGAAGAAGGAAAATACAATCCCTTTATTCAAAAATTATGGGACAACATGCCTCATTCCGTGGGACAGGAGAACGTGGTCAGCCAGCTTCAGGTCAATGCTCTTGAACTGCTGCCGGCCAACGGTTCCTATTACCACTGGTCCGGCTCCCTGACCACTCCTCCCTGCTCCGAAGGGGTAATGTGGTATATGATGAAAGACCCCATTGAAGTTTCTGCCGATCAGGTCAAGCAGTTCGTTTCAATTATCGGCTTGAATAACCGTCCTGTCCAACCCCTGCACGGCAGGCAGGTCTATGAATTTACGACAGGCAGGGTAGTACAGACAACAATAGCTCATTCGCCTCACTCCCCCTCTCAACAAACCGCACATTCCGCTTCTGACGGCCATACGGCAGCGTCCAATGTTGCTCCGCCAGCCAGTCATTCAACAGATGCTCATGCATCAAATGCTTCAATGAATCGACTGCAGAGAGTTTCCCATGAAAGAGGAGACAGTCAAAGGGGTGAAGAAGCAAAAACTACTGAACATGTGGAGGCAAAAACAACCATGACATTCTGGATCATACTTGCAGTCGGTTCTCTCGTTGTCCTTTCACTCCTTCTCTTCCTCTTTCGCGGAGGCAGCGGTCTTGCCGCCCTTGACCGCATGAAAGTCGGAGCCCGGGTCGGCCTGTTGTCCGGCGTTCTTATTTTTCTTATTATTTCTGTTTCGACATTTGCTGTTCTTTCCATGAAATCCATTGGCGTAGAGCTGGCAGATATAGATGAGGAATATCTCCCTCTGCTTGAAACTGCAAATTCAATCACTGAACATTCTCTGGAGCTTGAAATTGAGTTTGAAAAGGCCCTGGCCCATGGCGAAAGAAACGACATGCAGGGGTTTCAGGCGGCTGTCTCCGAATTTGAGAACATCACTCCATTGATCGATACTGAATTACAGAAAGGCGAGGAATTAGCCGAAAAAGGCGCTCGTCTCGCAAGGACTCCAGAGGAAAGACTTGAGTTTGAGAAAATAGATCAAGCGATCATGAAAATTGAAAAACAACATGATGAATACGATAAGGATGCCCGGAATATCTTTGACTTGGTATTTGCCGGAAAACTCATTGAAGCTGAAAATCTTGTAGATGGAGTGGAAGAATCAGGCCGGGAAGTTTCCCATGAACTGGAGAAACTTGTTGAGGAGGTCGATGGTTTCATTGACAGTGCGGTATCCAACGCCGAGCATCATGAACAGAATGCGACAAGGATAATGCTCCTTCTCTCATTGTTGGCCGCAATTATCGGCAGTATCCTCGCTTTTCTTATTACCCGGGGCATTAACCTGGCTCTTCTTACCGCCTTTGATGCGGCTGACAATGTCGCCACAGCAAGCCAGCAGCTTTCATCAACTGCAGAAGAACTTTCCCAGGGGGCAACGGAACAGGCAAGTTCGGTTGAAGAAGCATCTGCCTCCATTGAACAGATGGCTGCCAATATCCGGCAAAATGCAGATAACGCGCAACAGACGGAACGTATATCAAAAATGGCTGCTGCTGATGCTGAACAGTCAGGAACGGCGGTAAGCCAGACCGTAAATGCCATGAAGGATATTGCAGATAAGATCTCCATCATTGAGGAAATTGCCCGCCAGACCAATCTTCTCGCTTTAAATGCCGCTATTGAGGCAGCCCGGGCCGGTGAGCATGGCAAAGGTTTTGCCGTTGTTGCATCCGAGGTCCGCAAACTTGCTGAACGCAGCCAGGCTGCTGCTGCGGAAATCGGTCAATTATCATCGAACAGCATGATGGTAGCTGAACAGGCTGGCGATATGCTGAAAAAACTTGTTCCGGATATCCAGAAGACATCTCAGCTTGTCGAAGAAATCAGCGCCGCAAGTGCGGAACAGGATATTGGAGCAGAACAGATCAACACAGCCATCCAGCAACTTGATCAGGTTATTCAGCAGAATGCTTCCGGAGCAGAGGAAATGGCTGCAACTTCAGAGGAACTCTCCGGTCAATCCGACATGCTTAAAAGTACTGTGTTAAACATGGTCCATGTGGATTCAGGACACCTTTCCAATACAGCAATGAGCTTTGAAAGGACCAGACAACTCCCGGCGAGAAAAAATATTTTGGGGAAAAATACACACCCCGCCAAACAAGCACCGGATAAAAATGAAGCAGAGCATGGTGTTAAACTGCAACTTGAAGATGGCCGCGATCAGTTGGATGATAATTTCACCAAATATTGACAATATCGCAAAAAGCTCTGAAGCTGACCATCCGCCAAAGTAATATCAACTAATTACATACGTGTCGGCGGCGGTTGAGAGGTTTTTTTGCGAAACCGTCAAATATTAACAAGTTCACTCTGTGTCAACGGCGGTTGACTGTTTTTCACGAAACCGTCAAAGAGTAATGAGCTGTCAAAGGCATGGGGAAAAACTCATAATTCCCTGTGCCTTTGATAAAAGAAAACTATCTGAATGAATTTGAAAAGAAATTTTCTTTACTGTATTAACCAGCTTACTTTTTTATGTTGTTCCCTTCTTGACCTGTACGCCTTTTTTGACAATGACTCCTCCGGCGACTTCTAAACAGTCCACCTCATTATTTGCGATGTCTGATAAAGAATTTCAGGCATTCAGTGAATTTGTCTATACGGTATGCGGCATCTTGCTGCCACCAGCCAAAAAGACGATGCTGACCTCCAGGCTGATGAAAAGACTGAAAAAACTCGGACTGCGTTCCTTTTCTGAATACTACGATTATATCAACAGCGAGGAGGGCCAGGTTCTTGAATTGACAGCAATGATCAACTCCGTAACAACGAATAAAACTGATTTTTTACGTGAACCGAAACATTTTGAATATCTGACCAGCAAGGTCTTTCCTGAAATTGTTCTTAAGGAACGAAACCATTCAGCAGAGCGGAGAATAAATTTCTGGAGCGCCGGATGCTCAAGCGGTCAGGAGCCATATACCATTGCCATCATAGCCAGTGAATTTTTTGAAAAACACAAAAAATTCAGCTATTCAATTACGGCAACGGATATCTCGACAAAAGTCTTGAACACTGCAGACCTTGCAATTTACGAGCATGACGTTATCTCCCCTCTTCCCATGCCCCTGAGAAAAAAATACCTCCTGAGAGGAAAAAACAACAATCAGGTTCGCATAATTCCACAACTCCGATCCAGGGTGAAGTTTCAGCAATTGAACTTTATGGACAAAAAATATAATTTCCCCACCCTGATGGATATTGTTTTCTGTCGTAATGTCCTCATTTATTTTGATAAAAAAACCCAGATTCAGGTCATTTCGCGAATTTGCAACTGCCTGAAACCGGGAGGGTATCTCTTTTTAGGTCATTCAGAAACAATACAGGGTTACGACCTGCCACTGCAGAATATGGGAGGAACTATTTTCCGTAAAACATGATAATCACATGCTTTTTTCCCCTATTCCGATTATTTGTTTTGTTTCTTATTTTTTTGTTGATACACTTAGAGGCAATATAGCTCGATTTTTTATGCAAACATGATGGATTCGCATTTATGCCTATGCCCTTTAAGGGGTAAAATCATTTAACATAACCATCCGCTAACGCAATATCAACAAGTTACATCATGTCAGCGGTGGTTGCGTGTTTTTTTGCGAAACAGTCAAATATCCTTTTCAGCCCCCATAAAACACTATGAAGACTGACACCTTACAGAATGACCTCACCCAGAAAAACTTTATTTCTGAGGACCTCGGGGAAAATATTTTTCCTAATCCTCTTCAACTGCCGGACAATTTTTTTGCTGAAAAACCGGAACGCATCCTCTACCAGAATACGACGTGCTGCCACGGGAAAATGCCTGACCAAACGTTTAGTTTCGGCAGTCCGGGTCCCTATAAGCATCTTTACTTCGATCCATCAAAAGTAAACGTCGGCATCGTCACCTGCGGGGGACTCTGTCCCGGCCTCAATGATGTTATACGTTCAATATCATATAGCTGCATTAACTCGTACAAAACAAAAAACGTGTATGGTTTCCGCCATGGTTTTGCAGGACTAACCAGAAGTCATGAATCCCCCCCCATGATTCTTACCAGTGAAATCGTCAGCAACATTCATGAACAGGGCGGCACGATTCTCGGCTCTTCCCGTGGAGCTCAGTCCATTGAAGAAATGGTTGATACGCTTGTTTCATACGATATTTCAATCTTATTTGTTATCGGCGGTGACGGCTCACAACACGCTTCTACAAAAATCGCGGCTGAAATAAAAAAAAGAAATCTTAAAATATCGATCATTGGCATTCCTAAAACCATTGATAACGATATTGCTTTTGTCTACAAAACATTTGGTTTCGACACGGCTGTGGAGCATGCCAGAAAAGCGATTAACGCAGCCCATGTTGAAGCTATCGGCAGTTTTAACGGCATCGGGCTTGTTAAATTAATGGGACGTGATGCAGGCTTTATTGCGGCCCATGCCTCTCTTGCTTCAGGGAATGTCAATATTTGTCTGATTCCGGAAGAACCGTTTGATCTTGAACAAATCCTGAAGCGAATTCAGTCAAGATTGGTCAAAAGAGACCACCTCGTCATTGTTGTCGCTGAAGGTGTAGGACAGGATATCCTGGTCGATGAGGAGTCAAAACGATTTGATGAGTCAGGCAATCCCAAACTGAAAGATATCGGTTTGTTTCTGAAACAAAAAATATGCACCTACCTTGAGAAAAGGCATATCCCGCATACTCTGAAATACATTGATCCAAGCTATATGATCCGCTCCACCAAGGCAAATGCCATTGATTCATCTTTCTGCCTGCAGTTAGGTATGCATGCTGTTCATGCCGGCATGGCCGGCAAGACAAACACGCTCATAGGTTTCTGGAATCAGCATTTCTGTCTGGTGCCAATCCAGTTAAGTTTGAGCGACAAAAAAAGGGTAGATATCAATGACGCCATGTGGCGTGCAGTTCTTGAAATAACCCAAGGCTGACATAAGTTTATTCTCAGCAAGTTAGTGTCTGTCCAGAAACAGGTCATTTTGATCGAGATCAAGGATTGTGCAAAAAATTACCGGAGGCATATATACGATATCTCGGTGTCTCGCCGAGGCTCGCTTACCGGAGGATAATTTTTTAAGCATGACGCAGATATCGGGCAGGTAAGCGAGCCCGCGAGACTCCGAAAGGGCCATTTATGGACAGGCACAAGTTAATTAAAGGAAAAAAAATGGCGAGAAAATACACCTGTCTTTATTTTCAGATATTTTTGCTTTTGCTTTGCTGCAGTTGTGCCGCAATACAGCCGGGCTATACTCCACCTTCCGTGAATGTTGTTTCTTTTAAGGCATTACCCAATCAGGGCGTTTTTCCCCGTTTTGAGATAGGGCTGCATGTAATAAATCCGAATCGGGCGCCACTTGATCTACAGGGTATTGCCTACACAGTTGAAATCCACGGACACAGAATACTTACCGGCGTTGCCAATGATCTGCCACGTATTGAAGGATATGGAGAAAAAGATGTACTCTTGAATGCATCAACAGACTTAATCAGCAGTATAAGCCTGATCGCCGACCTGATGAAAAAAAAGCAGGAATCCTTTGAGTATACCCTTGATGCCAAGCTGGACCCTGGTGGACTGCATCCAGCCATACATGTCAGGGAAAAAGGGACTGTCTCGCTGAGCACCGGCGAAAATCAGATTAAATAATCGATTTGCGCCGGTGCAGGCTAAAAATCAGACAGTGTCAATGGTGTTGCAGATAGTGTCGTAGAACTCTGTAATCTCTTCTTTTTTGTCCGATTCCATGTGCGCCATGGCAGACCTGGGATGTTGATTCATCACTCCGGTTACCATGTAGGGCGCTGAATATCCCCAATCAATTTTTTTGCTCCAGGGGAAGATCTCTTCTTCGATACACTTCAGAAGCGGACGAACCTTGAATTTAGGATTTTTCAGAAAGGATAAAAGCAGCTCAAGCGGGCAGTTTCCTGCTCCCCGGCCAATGCCGTAGAGAGTTGCATCAAGATAATTTATACCGTTAATGATGCCTGAAATTGTATTGGCAAAGGCAAGTTGCTGGTTATTGTGGAAATGCGCTCCGATGGTTTTTTCCGGAAGTCTTTCAATATATTTGGCAGCCAAGGTGTCAATATCTTCGGAATAAAAAGCACCGAATGAATCAACAAGATAAATGATCGGCACCTTACTCTTGTTCAGGTCTTCCAGTGCCTCATTAAGATCCCGCAACCCGACTGTAGAAACCGCCATAAGATTGATAGTCGTCTCATAGCCTTTATCCCGGCAATGATGGGCAAGATCAATAGCTGTGTCCACCTGATGGACGTAGCACGCCACCCTGACCATATCAAGAGAACTTTCCGATTTTGGCGGGATATCCTCATAATGGATTCTGCCGATATCAGCCATGGCGGAAAGTTTAATCTTCTTTTCACTGCTGCCGATAATTTTTTGCAGGTCTTCCTCAAAACAAAAACGCCATGGCCCGTACTCTTTTCTGTCAAAGGCGTCTTTTGAGCTGAGATAGCCGATCTCCATATAATCAACACCTGCCTCGGTCAGGGCATTATAGACATGACGGACAAATTTGTTGCTGAACTGCCATTTATTCATCAAGCCGCCATCGCGCACGGTACAATCAATGACCTTTATTTCTTTTTTATACATTTTATTCTCCCTTATCAGTCAATCGCTCTGCGAATTTTTATCTGCATCGGATTAATAACTACAATTTTCGATATTAATCAAGCTCTGCTCTTGCTGGTTGGCAATATTGCATGAATTTTTTTACATTTTCAGCAAGCTCATCTATGTTTTGCTGCGCAAGGGCTTTACGACCGAATAAAGCGCTTGAAACGCCGACTCCTTTTGCTCCGGCGTTGAAATATTCGCCAACATTTTCTCGACTTACGCCCCCTACTGCCACCAGTGGAATGTGATCAAACGGGCCGCGGAGGTCCCGAATATATCGCGGCCCTCCCATTGCCTGGCAGGGGAAAACCTTTATCATTGAAGCTCCGGAACTCCAGGCGGCATAAACCTCAGTTGGGCTCAATGCTCCGGATATAACAGGTATATTTTTTGATATTGAATAGGAAATCACTTCTTTGTCACAATTCGGAGTAACAAGAAACATGGCACCGGCATCAACGGCCATTTTCGCTTCATCGATATTGCGAATCGTCCCCATACCGAGAAGTTTTCCTTCAGGAACCCCCTTCCTGCAATGCCTGACCATGGATAAGGCCCCAGGAGTATTCATGGTTACTTCTATTGCCTCTAGGCCTTCACGGAATGCGACATGCATCAGCTTACTGAAGAAATCACCTTCAATTCCGCGTAAAATACCGATAATCGAAAACTTTGCAGCCACATTTTCCATACAATCTCCTCTCAAATTGAAAAAAGGCAGAACCCTCGTAAAAACAGTCTGTTTTGCTGCATTTAATAGAATTTTATTAGTCTGGCAACAAAGCAATGTATATAATGTAGTTCATGGAACATGATCGGAACCGGCAAGTGCCATAAAACTCGGCATATTTAAGTAGAAGATGGAAATACAATGGATTACGAGATTACACACATTGCAATGCAGGAAGAATTTAAAGTCTGTCCCGCTTGTGGTTATAAGGACGGTTTTCATTCAATGTTTAAAAGAAAAGGGGATATTATTAAATGGCTTTTTATATGCCCTTCCTGCCATAAAGTCTTTGATTTAGGCTTCATTAAATAAGCAGGATTACCTGCAACCTGCTTATTTTCTCTAACAGGCTGTTGAAAAATGTAGCGAGCGTAGCGGAGACAAGGAAAAATGAGGCGAAAAAGCGCAGTTTACATGGAGTAAATGAGCATTTTGAGCCGAATTTTGACGCAGTATCAGCAAGCGCAGTAGTTTTTCAACAGCCTGCTAAGAGAGACTTTCCCGGAACAGTCCTCCGTCACCCGTCATGTACGCCTTTTTTTGATGGTTCATCTCTTTCCCATTTTAAAAGACTGATTATGGTAGTGCATATATAATATCTTTTACAGTCCATTCAACCTATGGAGATACAACCATGTTAAAAAGCGTTATGCCGGCTCTTTTGTCTTTAATGCTCTTCATCTCTCCAGCCCATTCTATGGAGATTTTTGAAAAAGATACCATTTCGACGTCAGCAGGCGATCTAGTCATAACATTTATAGGTCATAGCTCACTCATGTTCACTTTTAACGGCAAAACAATTCATGTTGATCCATACAGTCGATTGGCTGACTATGATCAACTGCCAGAGGCGGATTTCATTCTTATAACGCACCACCACCGCGATCACCTTGACTTGAATGCAATAGAAAAGGTGGACAAGGGCACGAGCAAAATTATACTCACAGATAAATGCGCTCAGCAATTATCCACCGGGATTATTATGAAAAATGGTGACAATTTGGTTATAGACGGAATAAAGATAAAGGCCGTACCAGCCTATAACCTTGTCCACAAAAGAGAAAACGGCCATTTTTTTCACCCCAAAGGAGAAGGAAACGGATATATACTGGCATTTGGCAATAAAAATGTCTATATAGCCGGTGATACGGAAAACACCCCTGAAATGAAATCATTGAACAATATCGATATAGCATTTCTCCCGATGAACCTTCCGTACACAATGACTCCCGAAATGGTGGCAGATGCGGCAAAGGCATTTAAACCTAAAGTGCTTTATCCCTATCATTACGGAGAAACTGACATATCAGAGCTTGTGAAGCTGCTTGATCACAATCCAGACATTGAGCTTCGTATACGAAAGATGAAATAAGAAATAAAAGGAACATGAGCAATGACGTTTCACTGTAAGAATTATGATATTAACGCAGATAAATGCAATAAATTAAAAGGTGATTGCATTCCTGGAAGACGCGGTTGCGTGCTGGAGGGCAGAGTTAAGATAAGTTCTGAACTTCAAAAGAAAATTAATGAGTTGGAAAAAGGGAAATCCGAATGACAAAGGAGCACACTTGGTAAGTACCGTTATGTGCTCCTTTCAAGAAGGGGGGATTGCTCTTACACTTTAATTGGCTGCCGTAACCTCTTCTTCACTGTTTAAATATTTGTAAACTGCTGTGAAGGCTGCAAAGCAGACTCCAGCAAGCAGGTAATCAATTCCGTTTATATTGCAGTACTGGTTAACAATCGCTTCATAGTCTTCAATATGACCGGCGCCCATGAGATACTGCCGACACACTTCTGAAATCTGCCAGTTCACCGAGGCAAATCCGGAAACCAGTGTCGCCATTGACCACATACCTATAAATGTTCCAAGTGCTGCCGCAATGCCAAAAAAAGTAGCTGTAGATTTGTTTGCCATATAATTTTTTTCAGATTCTTTTCTATGAGATGACATTTTTTGTTCCTCCCCCCTGCATTTTAGAATCACTGAAGAGCGCTTTGCCAAGAGCCCTATAATCCCATCACTGCAGAAAACCATCCTTTAATAACACCAGTTATACCGTACTGAGAAATTGCTCCGATAAGACATGCAACTGACCATGTGCCGATAAGGGCGCTGGCAAATGCTATAATTCCGATACCGACCTGAGAGCTACTCTCTGCTACTGATTCCTGTCCCTGTGCCTGAACTGTAATTTCTTGAGCTTTCGTTTTCATGGTGTACCTCCTGTCCGGTTTTTTTATTTATTTGATTATTATACAGAGCAGACCTCGTGCCATACAGAGAAGCAACACCAATAAAAAAAGATAACCATCTGAAAAAATTAACAAAAAAACCAAAACGCCACATTGGAGAGATTTCACAGAAGTGTTGCACGTAGTGTTGTCGCAACACTTAGTGTGGCAGAACAATGCAACAATATTGTTGTACGGAGAAATTCCCCGTTAGGAAAGGGTTTGTGGGAGGAACAGTGCAGCAAGATTTATTTTTGTATACGTGGAACCTTCTGTCGCATTTGACCGTTAATTGTTTAATAGCTTGATAAGCACAATACAAATGGGCCTTTTTTACTTCTGCTTATTATTTAATAAAGGGAAACACGCTGCTCTTTATCCAACATTTTTTTGAATTGAGAATAATTGACTAACAACTCGGAATGAACGTTGTGGTTTGCAGACTGTGAGCACAGACTGAGATTTACGTTTTGCCGGTCCACCAAAAGCATATTTTGTCTTTTTTTTAAATCAGCAACAGTGCTTAGAAATTTTTCACCTGAATAGTTCAAAATGATCAATGTATCCTTATAAAGGAGTTTAATCATGAGATTGCCAACTATGAAAATAGCATCCCTGACTTTGATATACCTGTTCGCTGTTTCAGTTGTCGCCTTTGTTCTGGCACCCATTTCGTCTTATGGGCAAGATGAAAATACACGACTGGTAAACATAGTTATTTCTCCCAGTGTTCTGATATTTGGAAATGATAGCGACCACATTCTTACAGTTCATATCGATATACCTTACAGTGAGGTTTATGTTGATGACCTTGAAAATTATCCGATTGAATTATGTTCCGACTATGAAAACGACTGTGCCACGATAGACTGGTGGAAGGCTGATGACTGTGGAAATTTCGTGGCAAAATTTTCAATGAGCGATATAAAAAAATTGGAATTGACCTGTGACTCCATCAACACCTTTACTCTGGAAGGCTATTCTATACCTGTTGACACCCTGAACGAAGAATACATCCCTTTTAGCGGTGCAGATGTCATATATGTAAAATGTTTTGAAGTTGATCCTGTGATGAACAAAAAACAGATACGCAACCGGTATATTCCTGAGGAAGTTGATTAAGTTAATGATGGAAAAGTATTTTCTGTAATTGCCAAAGACAATAATCGGTTCAGGGAATTCAAAACTGATTGTTGTCTTTGCTGCGTTCAGCCCAGGATATTTTAGAAAATTATACCTGATTGCCTGATTATAAAGAGACGTGTATAGTGATTGCGCGTCTGGAGTGCTTCAGTATCTTACCCATGGATAGAGTAATAAGCTTGGCAAGACAAAATATATCAGATGCGGATGAGTTTGAAATGCTCGTAACTCCGCATATAGAAAATATGTATCGGCTCGCATATCGATTTACAGGCAATACGGCAGATGCCGAAGATCTTGTCCAGGACGTGTTGGTCAAAGTTTATCCTCGACGTCAGGAAGTTGCACGGATTGAAAAACTACGTCCATGGCTGGTAAAAATTCTATATAGAGTTTTTGTTGACCAGCATCGCCGTGCTGTACGTTCACCTCTGCGCCTTTTAAAATTCACCTCAAGCAATGATGATGATTTTGATGAAACTTTAAAAAACATCCCAACAGAAGACCCGGGACCAGCAGAAATTATTGATCGGAAGTTAAACTACTCAAGAATTTTACAGGCGTTAGATCTCTTAAACGATGACCAGCGTCACCTCTGTATCCTTCATGACGTTGAGGGGTATACGCTGAGTGAACTTGTTGACATTTTAAACGTTCCCCTCGGCACCCTCAAATCTCGACTTCACCGAGCAAGGGCGGCACTCCGTCAGCAATTAAACAGAGGAACCTTTTAGATAAAACATTCGTTATATACATTAGGGGAAACAATCCAAAAGCCGGAAAGGCTCCGATTTAACCTCTTGGTCATATAAAGGTATTTTTATGAACTGTAACAATGCAAGAGAATATCTGGACGATTACTTTGATGGGATGCTTGACAAAGATTCCAAGGATGAGGTTTTACATCATATAATCGGCTGTGTTTCCTGTCATAGTGTCTTTGAAAACGAAAAGCAGCTCCGTGAAATGCTGCACAGTCTCCCAGCTCCTGTTCCCTCAACTGATTTTAAAAATAAGGTTGTTCGCAGGGCAATATCAGAGGCGCAAAGCATAGGACGTTTCAGGGCTGCTTTATCTTTCGGCGGAGGCCTTGCTGCAGCTATTGCCCTTTGGGTGCTTGTTTCTCTTTCCGGAAACATACTTCCTGGTGGAGAAAAACAAAACAGCGACATACTCGCAGACATGACCTTGGAAGTTCAAAGACAAACAACCATCAAAATGGTCTTTAATGCCCCACATGACATGTTGCATTCCCAGGTCACGCTGCAAGTTCCCCTGAATCTGGAGATAGTTGGATTTCCAGGACAACGTGAAATATCGTGGAATACAGATTTGCTTAAAGGAAAGAATCTGCTTGAAGTTCCTGTTGTGGCTAAAAAAGCTGGACAAGCAGACTTGATTACTTTTATAGATTATCAAAATAAAAAGAAAAAGTTGACACTCACTACGCAGATTCAGGAAACTATACAAAAAAGTTCGCTTGTTCTGCCCCAAAGTGCGTAACTATAATTCAGACGTTTTCATGCAAAAGACAATCTTAAAGAAAAAACCAATGAAAACATTCAGGCTTTTATTAACAGGTTCAACCGCAGCATTCATTGCTTTATCCGGTCCCATCTCTGCCTCACATGCCGGATCTATGACGCCGCCGGCTGAAAACATGCAGCTTTCTGCAGACGAAGGCAGCCATGCAACGCCAATGTTGCTTGCACTCAATGACTTGGGTGACCTTGAAATTACCATGGAACTCATGGATGAATCTTCAGCAGATGCCGATGCAATTGTTAACAAGATTCAACTCCCTGTCCAGTTACAGAAAAGAAAAATGGTCAATGAGCAAAAAAGACAGCGAGAAAAGATAAATTCTTCAGACGATATATTGGATAAAGGGTATCAAATTCGCGAGCAGATCAAGGAACACCGGAGCGACTCCGTGAATAATATTAACGAGCAGACGCAGGAAATACGGGAACAGAATAATTCGATTGAAGAGGTTCGTGAGCAGGCTAAAGAACAACAGTCAGAGGTGATTGAAGATTTTCGTGATGAGGCAAAAGGACAACAGTCAGAGGTGGTTGAAGATATTCGTGATGAGGCAAGAAAACAGCAGTCAGAGGTGATAAATAATATGGATACCCGGGGGGAACACAATAACACGGTCAATGAGACTCGTGAAAACACGCAAAGGAAGCGAAAGGACTAGCCCCCTGCTTGTCGATCAACCTGAACCTGAACGAACAAAGAATCAGAAACTTCGTGAGAGAGATAAAACTATCATATTTCTTACATAGGTATATTTCTCATAATTTGAATCATTATCCGTATATTGATACTCTCCATTTAATTCCCAGTCGTTTTTCATAAAGAGGGTACATCTCAATTCACCCCGCATGCGCTCCTCATGACGATCGTTGTCATTTGTTATATCATATTTGCTGTCGCGATAATTGACTCCGAGTGAGACTCTTACCAACGGAGCAGGCCGCACAGAAAAGAGAGCTTTAATCGTATGGCGTGTGGGGGAGAAGTCCGGGTCATCCCTGTCATTTGTCTCTAAAACGTATCCAAGCAAGGCACTGTAAGCAGACCATTTCCAGAAAGATTCTCCCAGAAATTGATGTCTGTACCCTGCCAGGTATTCGTAATCATCATCCAGAATATCCAGGTAACTGAGACGATAGCGAAAGCGCACAACAGATTTCGCACTCTGAAGTGGATATTTTAACTGGAAGCTCAAAGAAGGTACCTGCTCAAAACGGCTCTCGTCAAGAAGAGTGTATGCATATTCCCCTCTTGCTTCCATTTGTAATGTGTTGATCGTTTCTTTATGCAGCAAACTTACGAAAAAAGAGCTGACATCATATTCATCCAGTTCAAGATAATGCAACAGGTAAACGTTGGCATGGAACTGAGTTCCTCTTTCACTCGGATTTTCGCTGAGATAGCCACTTATGTGGCCAAGTATTTCAGCAAAAAAATCATCACTGCCACTTGCCCGGACATTCTCAGTGTCAGCCAGCAATGCGACGTTGTCATCGTAGCCGAAGCCAAATGAGGCATATTGCATCCAGGTAATTTTCTGTTCTTCCTTTTTGAGCTTTTCGAGAGCCGCATCAGCCATTAAACGAAGTTTTTGATTTTTAGCTTCGAATCGGGCTCTTTTAAATCTGTTGATAGCGGCATCACTTTGCTGTTGCTGAAGAGAGATAAGTCCAAGATTATAATAAGCCAGCGAAACCATATCAGGATATTCCGCCGTTTTCCTGAAGGCTTGTTCTGCCTCCGGATATCTGCCAAGCTTGTAATAACAGACACCTATATTGTAATAGAGAGATGGTTTTGACAACCCGGCGGCCTGAGCATCCAGAAAATCCTGCAGGGCATCTTCATGCAGCCCCTTCCGGAAAGCCTCCTGGCCTGCCTTGAAATGAAATGATGGGCTGCGAGTATGAACAGTTTCGTCTTCAGCTTTTAAAAGTGGAGGAGATACTGTTAACCAGGACAGCAACAGACAGAGAACAGCAAAGAATTTATGTATTTTTAAAGACTTGGAAATATCCATCATCATATCCATGAAAATCATTTCTAATCGTAATAGCACCAAATGACAGATAAATTCAATATTAAAAAAAGGTATAGAGGCAAGTTGAATAAAAAAAAACGATTTCGGGACATATTTCCCGATTTTCATTCATCTCCTTGAGATGAAAAACCACTCGAAAACCACGAGTGTCATGTCAAGCTTCAATAGTCGTGTAGGTCGCCATACCCATGGCGACTCTTCAGTGTCGGGAAGGGCTTCCCGACCTACAGCATGCGTCAAAAGGCATTTGACATGACACTCGTCATGTGCGTAACTTTACGATATGAAAAAAAGTTGATCAGCTTCATCACATTTTGCTTATTCGCAGGCCAAATGCCTCGACCTGTTGCCAGTCAGTAAATTCCACTACTGCTTCAGGTTCGGTAGGTCCCTTGCTCATCCACATGATTAATCGTATCATCAGCCTATCCCAAAAGCGATAACTCGGGTAGTCAATTTTCCCTGCAAAAACAGCTAATTCTTTTGGACGCCACGATATTTGTTTCAAAAATTTCTGTAAATACGGATTCGTTTCCGGCTGATTTTTCTCGGGTTTTCGGGCAACGACATTCACAGAGAAAAAGGCATTCAGCTTACTGTCAAGAATATGCTCGTTCCTTTTTATGAATTCATAAACCTGCTGACTATGTTTTCCGTACCGTATACTGGCACCGATAACAATCTTATGAAATGAAGCCAGATCAACCTGAAATTCATCACTTATGGCAATAAGCTTTACCTGATCTCCCTCTTTTTCAATCACTTGTTTGAGACGTTGACAGATTTCAAAGGTGTGGCCATCAGTGCTTGAATAGATAATCAAAATAAGAGATTTTGAATATTGCAAGATTTTCTTCTCCTTAGAAACATCCAATCATTTTTAGCAATCTGTGAAGTCATTCTACCATATTCGGTGTTCCAGACTAGAAAACAAACACTTTCAGCTCACTTTTGACCAAAAACATGTATACAAAAATTTTAATGGGTATAAAAATTGTCACACCTGGAATAGCCAGTACATATCTTTAAGTATTTCAATAGATTATTAAACAGTCCTAGCTGCCCGTTTAAGCTATCTCCTTAAAGTCACGTCTCTTTTCAGAGACAGTTTTAAGTAAATGATAGTAATTCTCCTTCTTTTAAACACCAAATTTTTTCTCCTTTAATTACAAATGGTTACTATTAAGCAAACAGCAACACACGACTCATAGCACAATGTGGCATGCAAGGTGCATTAAAGCCGAGGTACGCCTTGGGGGAACAAAACAAATCAGGGCCGGCATATAGTACTCCCTTGGCCAACAAAAACAAACCGGTATCAGCGTACGCTCAAGCAACTAACTTCAAAAAATTGTCTTCAAGTCAAACTTCATGAGAGGAAATGCATGGAAAAAAAATAATTGGCGGCTGTTTCAACAAAGTGGAGATTCCCGGCTGGTGAATTCACACAACAGGAAGATAAAAGAGTCTGAAGATAAAACGCTCAAAATATACCTGTTGTCCATTGCTTATTAACAATAACGAGGTGTAATCAATGTTAAAGAAAAACATTTCTTTTGCAATAACATTAGTAGGATCTTTTTTTATATCGGTAGCGACCTGTTCTGCATTTGGCTCTTTCGGTTCCGATGTGAACAACTTATGTGCTCCGCAACAACCCTATACCGGCAGTTGTTCACTCTGCCATACAGGGGGCTATTCAAGTAGCACACCAGCTAAAACTGCGTATTCAGCTGGTGGTACCACCTTAACGGATTATTTCTGTCCGTCCGGCCCGACCTGTACCGATGATGATGGAGATACCTTTGCCATTGAAGGTGGTGAATGCGGTCCCATGGATTGCAACGATGCTGATGTTGCGGTTAACCCATCTGCCGCAGAAAACTGTACAGACGGCATTGATAATGACTGTGACGGTTTAATTGATGCTGCTGATCCTGATGCGGTAGGCTGCCCCCCAGTCTGTACCGATGTTGACGGCGATGGTTTCGCCATTGAAGGCGGTGCCTGTGGCCAGACTGATTGTAACGACGGTGACTCAACCGTCAACCCCTCTGCTGCCGAGATATGTGATGACGGTGTAGATAACAACTGTGACGGTATGATTGATGAAAACTGCGTCACTCAGCCGACCTGTACTGATTCTGACGGTGATGGTTTTGCCCTTGAAGGTGGTGAGTGCGGAGCCGTTGACTGTGATGATACCGATAGCTCAGTTAACCCTGATGCGGCAGAAAATTGTACAGACGGTATTGATAATAACTGTAACGGTCTTGTAGATGCTGTTGACGATACAGCAGTAAACTGCCCGCCGATCTGTAGCGATGCTGACGGTGATGATTATGCCTTGGAAGGCGGTGTCTGTGGTCCGGTTGACTGTGATGACAACGACATTGACGTCAATCCGGGTGCAGTGGAAATCTGTGATGACGGCATTGATAATGATTGTGATGAACTGATCGACGAGGGTTGTGATACAACCTGTACAGATCTGGACGGAGACGGTTTTACCGATGCTGCATGTGGCGGTACTGACTGCAATGATTCTGATTCTGCAATTAACCCAGGTGCCTCAGAAGTATGTGGAAACGGTGTTGATGAAAACTGTAACGGCGAAAACGATGATGTATGCGTAACATGCCCTGAAGGCGGCGTGTTAATCATCAAGAAAGCCGAGTATAAATTCGAGGCCGGAAAGCTTGAGGTTAAGGGGCGTTCCAACATTAATACACTCATAACAGTCGTAGATGCTGAAACAGGAAATGTTCTTGCCGAGGATGTAAAAGTCAAGGGCGGGAAATGGAAAGTAAAGATCAAAAGACTGAATGCCAATGATGCCCCGGTGATCGTAGAAGCCATCAACTCAGAAGGCTGCTCAACCGAACGCGAAGTTAAAGTCGATGGTCGTCCTGAAAGAAAAAAAGACCGTGATGACGATGACGACGATGACGACGATCATCACAAAAAAGGCGATGATGACGATGATGATGATGACGATCATCACCAAAAAGGCGATGATGATGACGACGACGATTAATTAAAATCATTATCTTTTCTCCAACAAAAGAGACAGTTCCCCTCCCCACCCTGTCTCGCCATAAAAAGGAGGAAGGCATGTGCCTTCCTCCTTTTTACCTTTTATGCTCCAAGTCCGTCGAAAAAAAACATCCGTTTGACACAGAGACTGACTAAAGTCTTATAAGTTTTTGACATGAACGGCCTGATGTTTTTCAAAAATCGCCAGTAAAATGCCGCTGAGTGTAGCAAGTGATGCCAGGACAAACCGCATTGTAAGTTGCTCATCGAGTAAAAGAATGCCGCCCAATGCGGCAATTACCGGAACACTTAACTGCACGATCCCTGCACTGGTGGCTTTCAGTTCTGGTAAAACAGAGTACCAGATCGCATAAACAAGCCCCGATGCCACTGCCCCTGACACAAATGCATACAAAATTCCAGTAAAATCCCAAACAGCTTGACGAGACATAACAATGCTCATCGCAACAGCTATGGGAACAGCCCGCAGGAAATTGCCCGCGGTTATTGTTGTGGGATTTCCCTGCCCCCTGCCGCGTAAGGAATATATTCCCCATGCTATTCCGGCAGCAATCATCAAGAATGCGTCACGAAGCGGGGGCGCTGAAAGTCCCGGCAGCAGAAGGCCGACAATGCCGGCAAGCGCAAGGAAGAGTCCAAAACACTGCAGCATACCAAGTTTTTCGCCAGACCAAAGGCCGCGACTGATCATTGACACCTGAACTGCACCGAAAAGCAACAGCGCACCCGTTGATGCAGATAAGCTTACATAAGCAAAAGAAAAAAAAGCGGCATAAATAAAAAGAGTTAACGCGGATAGCCAGCTGCCCTTTTTACCGTTTTCAGTCCCTTTTATACGGACAAGAATCCAGAGTGAGAGCGCTCCGGAAAGTATGCGAATGGTGGTGAAGCTGCAGGCGTCAATGCTCGTATCTGTCAGCGCCATCCTGCAAATCAGAGAATTGCCGGCAAAGCCGATCATTGTTAACGAAGTCAGGATAATCACACTTGCAGGTTTCATTGACAAGAGCCTTTTCTTTGCACATGTGCCTTTGAATCCAACGCCAAAAAAATATGTAACGATTCAGCTGCACCTCATCTTTGAACGATCAGGCCTGCTCACATAGACGGGCTATCGGAGTCTCGCAAGCTCGCTTACCTGCCTCGCAGGCCTGCTCGGAGTCTCCACTTCGTTGCGCTTACCTGTCCAAATCTAAGGCACATCTGAATAGTTACGGCCTGGAGTTGTGGCCCATTTCGAGCCCTCGCTGAATAGATACAAAAATATCAGCAAATTACTGGTTGCGAATCATCTCCAGAGTTATCAGAATGTCAACATCCTGGCCCACAACCCCCATCTGCGCGAATTTTCCTGTACCAACGCCATAGTCAAGCCGATTTATCTTTGTTCGTGTCTCAAGACCTGCGACAATCTTCCCCTTCATAAGGGCATGGACTTTTTCACCCCAATAGAAGAATTCCAGTTGTGCATCCCTGCTTTTATTTTTAATGGTCAGTTTTCCTTCAGCCGTATACTTATTTCCACCGGCAGGGGTAATTTTTGAAGACTGAAATGTCATGACAGGATACTTGCCGGCATCAAAAAATTCATCTGAGCGAAGGTGAATATCTCTCTTGGTGTTGTTGGTATTAATGCTGCCAACTTGAACTTCAAGATATATTCTGTTTTTACCGGGGGTGTCTGGATCGAAAAATATGTCACCGGAAAACACATCAAACTGCCCTCTGACAGTTGAGTAAATATGTTTTATATCAAAGAAAAAACCACTGTGTATGGGATCAAGCTCCCACTGAGCTGCTCCTGCCTGGGTATAACTCAACATAAAAACTGAAAATAGAAAGAATAGAACCTTTTTCATTTTCCCTCCTCATTTCTTGTTCCTTTTTTACCAGTGAGGTTGATTACCAATCCTGAAATTTATTACCTCCATAGTGTCGCTGATGACGACAAAGGCACCAGAATCAATATCAAGAACCCGTCTCTTAAGACGACCAATTTCAGTCATGGGAACGACGGTGTACAAAATATGTTCCTCGTTTCCGGTATAACCACCTTGTCCTTTGATAACAGTGACCCCTCGTCTTATGTCTTTGAGTATTTCTCCGGAGATCTTCTCCCATTGCGATGAGATAATAAACACAGCCTTTCTCTGGCTGAGTCCGGTTACCACGAGGTTGACGACTTTGGAGCTGACATAAAGCACAATCAGTGTATAAAGCACTGCTTCTATTGAGTAATATACTGATGTCATGAGTATGACTATGGCATTGACAGTAAGAATTGTGTTCCCAAGACTTACGGAGAATCTCCGGAGCAGCATTACGGAGAGGATATCAGTCCCTCCCTGCGAGCCTGATGATCGCAGGCAAAGGCCGGCACCGGCTCCAAGGATAAGACCAGCCAGCAAAGCATTCAGCATCTTGTCATCAAGACTGATGCTGAAGTGAATATATGCTATGGACAAGCTTAAAAAGAGTGTACCGAAAATGCTGTAAAAAAAGAAACGACGCCCAACGGCCATCCAGGCCAGGATAAAAAGTGGGATATTCAGGATTAAATAAATCAATCCCAGGTTAATTTGAGGCAGAACTTTATAAAGTACCAGAGAGATACCGGTAATTCCACCTGAAACAAAATTCTGAGGGATTAAGATTCCATTAATGGCTATTGCGCAAAGGATGCTTCCAATGGAAAGAAGTAACGTATCACGAAGTACCTGTTGCGGAGATTGAAAGAGAGTCTGAACTTTATTTTTCATGCATGACAGTATCCCGCTCTAAAACACATGCAGGTTTGTAAATTGATAATTTGACGTTTCTGGCCCCCCCTTTACAGAGGAAGAGAAAACCTAAACACGGTCCCTTGGTCTTCGGATGTCGTAAAGCTTACCTTGCCTCCGAGAATTTTCTCTCCGAACAACTTCATCGAATAGGTGCCGACTCCCCTTCCTGCTTCCTTCTTGGTGCTGAAGTTGCGCTGAAAAACCCTGAGAGCAATATCAGAGGGTATCACTTGGTCGTTCCATACGCAAAAGGATAACGAAGTGTCGTTCTGCTCCAGCCACATTTCCATAGAGGCATTTTCAGCAGTTGCCTCCAGTGCGTTTATAACCATATTACATAATACTCGTGACAATAAAGATATATCTGTTTTGAAAGAGAAAATGGGATATGGCTCACGAAAGAGCAATTTCTTGTTTCTGGCTGCCGGGTGGTTGGCAAAAAAAGATTGAAGTTCTTCTCTTACCTGGCCTGTACCAGTCATATGCCATAATGGATGATAGACGCAGGATTCATTTTGCAGCAGACATCTTTGAATCTCTACTTCCTGTTTAAGGCGCAAGGCCGCCTGGTGGACCACTCTGACAACATCAGGCTCACTGTTGCCCATAGAAAGCATTTCACTTGCCCCGAGAAGACCGCACAGCATATTGTTGACATCATGAAAGAATGTTCTTTCCAGAGCAGCCCTTTCCTGTTGCAGAGTAATATCCTGCAGAAACAAGAGTAAAAAATTATCCCTGTCAATTTTTATGGAGTGCGCTCTGACCAGCAATGCAATATCTGCGGCCTCCCCTTCCCTGTCCGTTGTCAGTGCACAGATTCTTTCGACAGGTTTGTCCCGGCCCAGGCAGCTGACTATTGCTAAGGCAGCTCCGCAACTGGAACAAAATTTCGTAGTACCGCATCCTGCCGGTTCTTCGTGGGCATGAGTGCAATGCAGAACTTCTCCAGGACGCAAACCCAATGCCTGGGAGGGATCATCAATGCCCAGCATTTCCAGTAACGAATCGTTTACGGCAAGAATCTGCCGATGTTCGTTGAGAATAGCAAGCAGTCCACTTATTGAATGAAGCAAGCTGGTCATGACGGGACTGTTGCTTACTATTTCAATTTCGCGAATTATTTCATCCTCACCGACACGCTCCGGCTTGGCAAAATACGTATCCATGTTCTAAATGCCTTTTTAAAAATTAATCTTATGGATGAGCATCATATCATATTTGATTCGCAGATAAATAACGGTACTCATGAAAAAATACCAACCAATTTTCATCTCATTCGAGCTTCTCCTTTTGAATAGCTGCAAATTCTTCCGGGAAACGCTCTTCCAGACAACTTGGACAGATACCATGACTGAAATCTGCATCAGACCGTTTCTTTAAATAAACTTCAACCTGGTCCCAGTACCCTTCATCATCCCGAATTTTTTTGCAGTATGAACATATGGGAAGAATCCCTCTGAGTGTTTTTACTTCTCGTAAGGCTTTTTCAAGTTTTGCCACTGTATCCTGCAGTCTTTTTAGCATCGGATTCGTTACCTGGAAAAAAAGAACAACACCCAGCAGAATCATGACCATGGCAAAAATCCCGCTAATAATACCGGCTTTAACAAAGGGGGCTTGGATCTCGGAAAGATCGACTTTTGCGACAATGCCCAGATCCAACTCCCTGACCGGTTCATAGGCGGCAACTACTGTTTCTCCCCGATAATCAAGTCCGATAATTGTCCCTGATTTCCCGGATAATGCAAGCTTCATTGGTTCTGCCAGGCCTGAATCCCAGGGAACAGGCATGGGGTTATCAAGATCATGATGGCGATGACTTAAAAGAAAAATAATTTGATCGTTTTTCCTGGTTGAGAGAGTAAATTCACCGGTTTCTCCAAAGCCTTTGTAATTGGAATGGGCGTCTTTAATCTGAAGGAGAGTTGCCTGCCTTGCCCCAAAGGGGAAGCCGTTACTGTAAGTCTTGTCAAAACGTGATATAGCCTCGATCAAACAGGCCTGACTCCTGACTGTTTCCTCAAGACGTGATTTTTCTTCATCGAGTGCCGTATGGTACAAGATAGCGAGCGTAATTGCCTCAACAACAAGAACAGTTGCCGCCATTATAAATACCAGCAAGATAACTCTTTTACGGGGGCTCATAGATCGATTCTCCGGCACACCCTCGGGTTCAAATACGTGTGTAATACGCCACTTTTTCTAATAAAAATGGATACTTCGATACCCCATACTATGCTATCCTTTTAATCTTTACTGTTAATTGCCCTTTATTGTTGCCGTATTTACTTTTTAAATCATTGGCAAAGGCAAATAATACACCATCTTTTTCTGCCTTAAAGGGTTTGGCAGTCCCACCTCGCCCAATTCTGAAATGATCATCTTCGTTTTCATCAATTGTTCCGATGAGCTCAAACCACTGTGCTCCGGGAACACGCCTGTTATCCTCTAAAAACTCCAGGATCTTTTCCTTAAACCACGGGAGTTGTTCACTGTCCCAGCCCTCAGGGCCACAACTTATGCCGGCATCGAACCATTTCTGATCCCCGGCAATCTCAAACTGGTAGGTCTCACCTGCCCGAACTTTTATTCCTGTCCAGTTATATTTGCTTGCGGCCCTGACCGGAAAAACACTTTCTTCATTTATATCCAGTTGTTTTTCCAGGGCAGATGCATGAAAAACATCCTGGGCAAGAACTTTCCTCCTGGGATCCTCGAAAGGGTCGAAGTTCTCGTAAACTGGTGCAAACGTATCAGTGGCGGCTTGAACATAGTCAATTTCTGCTTGAGGTATGGCTAAACCACTCTCTCTGGCCTTAGTCAACATCCACTCAAGAGCGATGTTGTTTCTGGAATTGTTTCCATTGCCGCCACCGATGTCACTGTGGACCCCACGAAACCAGACTTCCTCGAAATTAGGGCATTGAGATTCAAGACGAATCCCTTTAAATGTTTCACGCCGTTCATCCAGGGCACGGGCATGGAAACAATTTTTAACCGTGTCGGAAACAGTCCGGATATCCCAACCCAGATTAATTTCCTGAAAATTAATGATGATATCCTTGGGTATGCCAAAAGAACCGACAATATCCCATAATCCTAAAAAACGAATATCCGGATAAACAACCTCTTGCGGATCACTCTTCAGAACAAGCCCCTGTTTTGCAAGAATATTGGAAAAATGGACAGCAAGGGCAGCTCCACGGCTGAAGCCGACAATATCTATATCATGATCACCTCTTAACCAGTTTTTGCGGAGAGCGTCATACATCTCTTCGATGCGGGATCGACCACCAACTCCGAAAATACCGCCGAGCAATTTCCCCATCATACCGAATCTGGTCCCCACACCTTTCTTGTATTCAATACTGCCTTCAATATCGTAAATCTCGGCAAACTTGACGACGCTTGTATCCTGTTGCGGTTCTTCCTCATCTTCATTCCATGTACCATCAAATGCGTAGAGCGCCATTTCTTTCTCTCCTCCAATTAATTTGATACTGATCGGACAAACCAATCACTGATTGAAGTTCTTCTCTTTCCATTCATCATTTTATGTCACGAAACCTTTTATCTTCATGCCATACAACCTCCCAGGTCATACGGACTTCTGATACAGATCTTCAAACCAGTCTCCGGCGTTTTTAAACACCTTGCTTGCGATTTGATAGCCAAGCTCGCGGTATGATTCAAATTGGGCCTCGTCAAAAAACTGATCCCCTGTCATTTCATCCGGGAAATCAGGGTTTTGACGATCATAAGTCAGAATATCTTCGGGTTCGCTTCCCTCCAGGGTTGACTTCATATAAACAAAAACCGCTGTTTTTCCTTCCGGATAGTTGATCTTGCCAATTGCATAATTCTGCGGGGTTCTGCCGGTCACTTTGTCAGGTCGCAGAGGGGTGAGATCAATGGTAAACGTCACACCCAAATCAATGCGTGCCTTACGCATCAAATTGGCCAGATCCGTCATGAGAAAATTTGGATCAGCTCCGGCATCACAGGCAATAATAAGCCTGCATCTGCGTTCAAGAAGAGGATAAACCCCAAGATTTTCATGATGTCCGCCATCTGAGAGGTTGAGAAGCCTGTCGGTTTCTTTGCCCTTTCCAAGAATTTCTTTGAGGAAATACCAGAGCCAGAACCCCGGACAAAGTTTTATTCCTGCTTGTTTTTGAGGATCCGGATTCGGCATCCAGCGATTCAAACGGACGTTTAATAAGGTGAGGAGAAAAGTCAGTACCGGACTCGTTGATGATCCCATCTGCGGACTGGCTGCAGCCCCGGAAATGGCCATGGCCGTAGCAAGACGGGTCTTGCCGTTCTCGTATTGCTCCGTTTCCCGGTATCCCGTTGACTGTGCGCCGACATATTCGCGTGAAAACAAAAAGAGTTCCGCACCGCGACCTCTCAGATAGCGATTTTTCGAATCAGGAACATTAAGTGTAGCATTGATCAGGTGGTACGGGCCTGATTTATGCTCATGGAGCTTACTCAGACAGAGAGGTTCATTGGATACGATCATTTCCGTGTCCCCCTCAAACTGGTGCCCGGAAAGAACGTCCTCCTCAACCACCTGTTGCCCGGATATTTTCTTCCTTTTAATAATATACGCTTCGCTCAGGCGATCACGATAAAAATGATGCAGTGAAACACGGTTGGTGTTGACGAGCAAACTGATGGCAATGGCCAGTAGAACTACCGGATAAAACAATATATCATTGTGAATAAAACAGGAGTTCAGAGCAAAATGAGCAAGAAGAAGATAGCCGATTGGCAAAAGTATTACCCAGGCTATACGAAAGATTATTGCCCGAATAAAGCGTAAAAAACTTGAGTTTGTCTGAAAAATATTGGTCAACAGACCGAGAAGGGAGAGAACGAAACTTCCTCCCAGAAACTCTTCGTTGTTTTTCAAGAAATCTTTTATAAAAGCGACAAACTCCGGCAATACGTCCACTCCACGAGTGGTGAACATGATAACGCCGTAGACAGTCAGCAAAGTTACCGAAAATAACGTTAGCCATCCCAGTGCGATTCCAAGTTTGCGGCGTTGAGGATACAATAAATCCTTCACCCCACCCCAAAAACGCACAAACACCATGACAAACAACGAAAAAAAGAAAAACGCTAAAACACCTTTTGCTAAACCTTCAAAAAAAGATCCGTTATCCCCTATGATTGTAACCATTTTTAAAAAAATCAGAAGCAGAGCCAGGGGAAAGAGATTGGTCAGGACAAGACCGGTGAGAAAAAGTCCAACCATCCGCCACACATCAGGGCTGAGAGGGCTCCTGTCAGGGGCCAGGTAATTTCCGTACTTGCGTAGATGTTTTACTTCCTTGTGTTCATCCCCCCTTTGGCCGGAGCTCGCATCCTTCTTGCTCCTCTCAAATCTGAAGGGGAACTTTTCCTTCTCAACCGAAGCCTCGGGATTATCCAGCAGGGAACTGAGACACGATCCAATGTACCCTCCGCCTGATACGGTCGACATATAATCAATGAATTTCAACAGATTATACTTGCAGAGGCCTTGAAGAACACCCAGATTAAAGGTCGCAGAACGAATTCCACCTCCGGAAAAAGCAAGGCCTATTGTTCCATGATCCATTTCCGGCAGCAGTGATTCTTTTTCCTCAGGCAAGCAGAGTTTTTTTTCCTTTCCATTCCCGGTAAGTTGTCTGACAGGAGGAAAGACATATTCATTGCGTCGTTCTTTCAGATACGCAACTTCCTTGGCATAAACCCTGCCGAAATCTTTTGTATAGCTGTTTTTCGGCGTGTTTTTCACGTTGTTGTCTGACATGAATTATCCTCCGACCAGAGGAGATTTTTATACATTGAGAAGAAGAAAGATGATGCATAACAAAAAGTTGAATATCCCAACTGCCCCAAACACACAATCCTCTCTTCTTATCGCTATTCCTATCTATCGGATACCACCTTGGCGGAAATTAGTCAATGTCGTTTTGAAGGCCGATGTCTAGCCGTAGTTGGTGCTGCTCGCAGTCCGGATAAATAAAACATAAAAAAGAAAGTCAGAGGAAAACGAGACGCAGTTGACAGAAATTTGATTTTCATCCCATTTTTTTGTCATAGCTTGCAGTGCAAACTGCTGTTTTGCCGCACAGCATCAATCACCGGTTGACTGTCATCAATGGCCTGTATTTCCATTTTTTCCAGCTTATCAATGGTGTAGACCTTTCCTGCCGACAGATCAATATGGTGGACATCAATATGGATTTCCGTATCAACTATGCTGGCAAGGGAGTTAATCATTTGGTCGTCAACAGCCAGATGTTTTTTTGAGATAACGGCAAAATCGTTTCCATAAGCCCTGAAAACAAGGAATTCGGAAAAACGGGTCTGCAGTTCAACGGCAAACTCCTTAAAAAACTGGTTCCCGCGAGCCCAGCCGTGGAGCTTGTTATACTCCGGCACATTCTGCAGATGCAGCATGTTCAAACACATATATTTATTCAAATCAAGATTGTTCAGGATGATCTTCAGGTAATCCTCATTATAAAGCCCTGTCAGCTTATCATTAAAAAAGTAAGAAAATCTCTTTTTCTCAAGATCGCTTACCGGCAGCTGGTTGATGGCAGTGGATATCTGCACATCAGCCAACACCTTGACAGCAGCCGTGACAACGTCAGGATGAAACTGAGTGCCACTGCAGCTCTTCAGCTCTTCCAGGCCTGCTGGGATTTCTTTTCTGGCCTTGTAGATACGATTGGTGGTCATGGCATCAAAGGCATCGCCAACCGACATGATTCGGGAAAGCAGTGGAATCTCATCTCCCTGCAGTCCATCGGGGTAGCCTGTGCCGTCATGCCGTTCGTGGTGATGACGAATAATCACGGCCAGATCCTTGTACATCTCGATATTGGAAAGCATCTCATAACCGGCGCAGGCATGAAGCTTGATCAGGTCAAAATCCAGGCTGGTGAGCTTACCGGGCTTGAGTAGAACGGAATCAGGAGTGGCAATCTTGCCAATGTCGTGAAGAATGGCGGCCTTATAGACTTTTTTTATCTGTTCGAGCTCAATGCCCATTTCTTTGGAAATCAGTTCGCAATAACGGGCAACGCGTTCCGTATGGCCGGCCGTGTAAGTATCTCTTTGCTCAATCATATCTACAAAGGAAAATATCGTTTCTTCATAATTGGCAGTACGTTCAGCCGTAAGCTTTGTCACCGCCTCCCGGTGTCTGAAGGAATCAATGGCAAAACCAATGTCGCCGGAAAGTTCGTCCAGCATTTCTTCTTCTTCCGGTTCAAAACCTTCCCTTCTCCAGGTAAAGATGGACAGCACTCCAAGGGGCTCTGCATCCTGGTGGGCACACAGGGGAAGACTTATGACCGACTGATATCCTCTCACCATTTCTGGATCGCGCCACATGTGGGGATGAGGTTTTTCCTGATCATGTGTGTGGATAACCGCTCGATTTTCACGGATACATCGGGCGCTGGAAGTCTGATAAAAAAAACCGGCAGTATCGTTAACAGCATATGGAGGTTCCACCAGGGGACTGTCCTCAATGCTTGAGGTATGGACCGTTGTGATCTCATCGTTTTGCAGCAGGCCAATCCAGCAGAAACCATAATGCCCGTGCAGGACGAATCGGGCACAGGAACTTTCCAGCAGGCTGACAATGTTCGGCGTGGTAATCAGCAGCTTATTGATATGGGCAACAGTATCCAGAATTTCCCGGAGATACCGCTCCTGATCCAGAAGGGAACCGATTTTTTCCGTGCGCCTGGTCACCCGGAATTCCAGAGTGCGATTGAAATGCTCCAGCTTTTCCTTGTCGCGCTTCACCTTCTCCGTCAACAGCCCTACAGGTATGGTGATGAAAAAGAGAAACCCGATTCGCATGGCAAGATCGGTCCACTCGACGCTGGCCACCATGGGTAAAATGCTGACCACGTAACAAACTGCGGAAATACCGGCAACCAACAGCCCGAAGCCAAGACCGAAATAGATAGTGTGCAGGCAGATAAGCAGATAATAGCCAAGAAAAAAACTGCTTTCAAAGCTTGTTTCAGCATGGACCAGCATGGACAGGAAGGTCATGTCGAGAAAAAGGGATACCAGATAGACTTTTTTTAACAGACCTGGACGCCAGAAAATAACCAGATACAAAACTGTGCTGTATATGGAAAAACAGATGAGGGCGTTAACCAGAATAGCCTCTTCCCGAGGCAGAAGCGGGACAATCAAAAACCAGGCAATACCGCCGGCAAGACTGAAAAGACGTAACAGCAAAAAAACAAGATCCACCTCGCTGGTAGCTTCAGAAACCGTTTTCCACTGTTTGTGCAAAGAGAACATGATAAGTCCGTATAAGTGCCATGCCACGCTTTAATTGTCGTGTGGGTCGTCATATCCATGGTGACTCTTCACTGCCGGGAAGGGTTCAAAGTCTACTGTCCCCCCCCAAAAGTCACTTGACATGACACTCATGATGAACTCGCATTTATGCCTTTACTGCTGTTAAAATAAAGAAAATGATAACATTATATGCGATATCGTCGTGTTACAGGTGTCAACCACGGATGTGATTTTTATTTACCATGCAATGGGCATAAATGCATTCTTGACGTGATTTTTTTCTCATGACAAACATCAGAGTACTCTCAAAGCAAAAAGTCTCTTTAGCGATCAAGGATTCTTTCCCCTTTTTTTGGTATTCTTGCGACAACTATCCATGGTCGGGGATTCACCCTGGAGTTTATAGTTTATACGTGTTGTTATCCGCGTGATAATCGAGTGTCTGTTCCACAGTCATTCCATTAAACATACCGTTAAAAAGCGCTTTTAATGTGTTATTCTTTTTAACAGAGCTGCCTTTAAAATACGTATGCTCAGAACCGACATGTTTTGCATCTGTCACATCTATATAATGGGCGTTCGGGCTGTTCAGCTGCTTCGTGTAATGGCCGAGACGGGCCTTCTGTTCTTCCCCGGGTTTGATCCTCGATGCCTTGAGGGCAGAATCGTTTTCGTTAATAACAACGTAGATTCTTTTGCGGACATCAAGTTTTCCCACCCAGTTAACATGATTTTCGTTATTCGCATCCGCTGCAACAAGACAAATGTTATCGAACACCAGCTTAGACGTGGCGTTCTCGCTTGTTGACAGGGTGTGCTTGAATACATAGTTCCCCATGCTGTGACAGAGCAGACTGATTTTTACAGAACAATCCTTTTCCATCAGTTTCGTAAAAAGTGTGTCTGCAGCACTAGGATTATCAGGATGTTTTTTCTTGGCCGCATCCTGGTGCAGTCGTTTTCTGGAACGGGTAAGCATAAGATGAAATTCTTGAATTTTTCCTATTGCACGGTTAAGAGCCCCGGCAGAAGCTCGGGCATCGGATTTGTCGCTCAGATATGACGCAGTCCCGGAAATTGCGCCACCACCATTGGCAGGCCAGGTAAAAGGAACAACAATCACATTATAAAGGGATTCAATCTCATGGGCTGCCTTCAATACGTCTGCCACGTCATTGTTATAACCATGCACAAAAAACAATATTGATTTATTTTCAGCACGAGCTTTCTCAAAAAGCTCACAGGCAATTTTCAGACTTCCATGCCAGGGAGAATCACAATCGATATCAAGCGAATACTTCGACTGCAATGCTTTCACTGTGTTGGGAGGGAGAAGGTCACTTACCGGCTCAACTTTCCAGCCACTTCCCGATCTCTCAACATTGACCATGAGCAGCTCATTCGGTCCCTTTGGGTTTGGGGTTTTACCAAATGCCTTTAAGTTCTTTGCTTTTGTCAGTACGCGATTTGTAATGAGGTACATGTGATTCTCCTTTTTTCTTCATCATTTCAGCCCGAACAGCCCATAAGTCTGCCTGTAACAAACTTGAGATCCTTTTTTAAATTAAAAACCTTCCCTCCCCAATGCCTTGCAAACCTTGAAGGCCATTTCTTTTTTAGTAAATGGTTTTTGTATAAAGTTTACGCCTTCATCAAGCACACCCCGATGAGCAATGACATCGGACGTGTACCCGGACATAAACAGGATTTTAAGATCCGGATAAAGGGCATGCAGCCGGTCGGACAAATCGCGGCCGTTCATTTCAGGCATAACCACATCCGTGATCAACAGATGAATGCTGCCGGCATACTTCTCGGCCAGTCGCATGGCCTCGCTCGGTGCGCTTGCTTCCAGCACCTGATACCCCAATCTTTCAAGCATTCTTTTGCTCATTTTCATGATTGCCTGATCATCCTCAACCAGCAGCACCGTTTCACCTTTGCCTTTTGGAATTTCATGTGCATTTCCTGAAGATGTCTTGTCGGTTTTACCTTTGTGCCGTGGCAGATAGATTTTGAAGGTGGTACCGTTCTCTGTTTCAGAGTAGACGTTAATAAAACCCTTGTTCTGTTTGACAATGCCATAAACGGTGGCTAAGCCCAGGCCGGTGCCCTTGCCGATTCCTTTGGTGGTAAAAAAAGGTTCGAAAATCATGTCCAGATTTTCCGTCGCTATTCCGTAGCCATCGTCGCTGACAGTGAGCAACACATATTCGCCGGGGAAAAAGTCTGGATGAAGGGCGCTGTAGTCCTCATCGATGCTCATATTTTGGGTTTCGATTGTTACCTTACCCACATCGGCGATGGCGTCCCGTGCGTTAACACAGAGATTTACCAGGATTTGATCGACCTGGGAGGGATCAATTTTAACCGACCACACATCAGGTGCAGGCCGCCAGGCCAGATCTATGTCTTCGCCGATCAACCTCCGAAACATTTTGAGCATGTTTTCTATTGCATCGTTCAGATTGAGGACTTTGGGGGCAATGGTTTGTTGTCGGGCAAAAGCCAGTAATTGCCGGGTAATATCCTTCGAACGTTCTGCTGCATTCATAATCTCAACAAGGTCGGTGTGCAGAGGATCCCCGGGTTTCACGTTTTCCATGCCAAACTCCGCATATCCGATAATAATGCTGAGCATGTTGTTAAAATCGTGCGCCACACCACCAGCCAAACGGCCCACGGATTCCATCTTCTGCGCCTGAAAAAGCTGCACCTTGAGGTTTTCCCTTTCTTTGTCCATTTGTATACGTTCGGTGATATCCTGGACGGTTGCGAAAATCTTTGGTTTTTTTCCAACCCTTTGCTGAATTACGCCGACAGTGCGGACGAATAAAATTTGTCCATCTTTTCGTATCACCCGGTACTCATTGGGAGTAAGCTCTTCCGTGCCGGATGCGATACAATTTCCGAGCCACCGGGTGATCCGCTCCACATCATCCGGATGATATATCTTCGCATTAATCCCGGCATAATCGAAGGTCTCTGATTTCTCATACTGCAACAGGTCGAACAGCGCATCGGACCAGGTGACTTCCCCGGTTTCAACATCCCAGACAAAATCTCCCATCTTCGCCATCCGCTGGGCTGCAATCAATCTTTCCCTGCTCTCGACAAGAGCTTTCTCGGCCTTTTGGCGCGCCTCTATCTCCTGTTCGGCCTGCACCATTTTCTGCTCAAGTTTTCTAACCAGCCTTTCGCTGTATAGCCTGAGAACCTCCTCTTCCTCTCCCCGGACCGGAACAGAGGCTCTCTTCAAATGGCCGGCAGAGGCTATTACTTCGTCGACTGCTTTCATGAAGATCTCCGGCTCGCAGGGCTTTTCAATGAATCGGTCCGCACCGATTTTCAAGGCAAAATCATGATCCTTGGGCCCTGTGTAGGTGGCTGTGTATATAATAAACGGAATGGCGCGCAAATTTGCGTCGGTCTTGACTTTTCGGCACAATTGAAAACCATCCATCACAGGCATGAGAATATCGCTGATAATGAGATCGATTCCACCCGCCTGCAGTATCTCGAAAGCCTCTTCGCCGTTTGCTGCCTGCCGCACGTCGTGCCCGTTTGCCTTGAGCATGGTTTCCTGTAGGTAGCGATTCACTTCATGGTCGTCAACGATGAGAATATTCATTGCCGCTCCTCCTTGCTGTCATCACCAGGCTGAGGAAAGTATCGGGTGATTTCTGCTACAAAAGTATCTGGATCGATAGGTTTTTCGATGTAGCCTGTGGCACCGGCTGCAAGAATTTTTTCCCGGTCGCCAACCATGGCGTACGAGGTGACTGCTATAATAGGAATCTTTGCCAGTTCGGGGTGTTTTTGGAGCTCCTCCGCCACGGCATAACCATCCATTTCCGGCAACTGGATGTCCAGCAATATTGCGCGTGGCTTGTGGAGCAACGCCTTTTCGATGCCCTCCCTGCCATTTTCCGCACCAAAGACACTAAAACCATTCTTTTCCAGCAGAAAACGCATCATGTAAAAATTCTGCTCGTTGTCTTCGATGATTAATAATGTATCGCTCATGACAAATCTCCTGTCTGCATCTCTCGCGGGAAACGTATAGTAAAGGTGCTGCCTTGACCCCACAGACTTTCAACATCAATGGTTCCTTCCATCATATCCATCAATTTCTTGCAAATGGACAACCCCAGGCCGGTACCTTCGTGTTTGCGTGAAGTTCCGGTTTCTATTTGGTGAAAAGGTTGGAAGAGGCCTGGAATTTCTTCCTGACGGATGCCGATACCGGTATCTGAAACCGATAAAAGGTAATGATCTTGGCTGGTCCGGCAGTAAATTCTTACATGCCCTTTTTCGGTAAATTTAACACCATTATTGAGCAAATTGAGAATGACCTGTTCCAATCGCCGCTGATCCGAGTTCACGGCAGTGACATCATCGTCGATCTCCAGCTGCAGCTCAATTCCTTTTTTTTCGGCCAATGGAGCAACCAGATCAACCATTTTTTTTATGGATGGCTGTAATTCAAAAACAGTAAAAGAAAGGGATAATTGGCCCGCCTCGATTTTGGAGATATCCAGGACATCGTTAATCAGGGCCAGAAGGTGGCGTGAACTGTTTTGCACCATGCGCATCTGCTTTTGCTGTTCTTCATTTAACGGCCCGGCCAGTCCCTGCAGCAGGATGCCGGTAAAGCCAATGATCGAGTTCAGTGGGGTCCGCAACTCATGGGACATGGTGGCAAGAAAGGCGGATTTTATGCGGTCCGCGGATTCGGCCTGTTCCATGGCTATGGCCAGCTCTGCAGTGCGCTCTTCCACGCGTTTCTCCAAGCTTTCCGCGTGACGCTGCAAGTCCTCATTGAGCCGGTGAATTTTCTCCTCAGCCAGCTTGAGATCGGTTATGTCGGAACCAATGCTCAATATCTCTTTGATCTGTCCCTGCTCATCAAGTACGACCCTGTTCCTCCAGTCGATCCATACCCGTTCACCATTACGGCGTATGTTTTCGTTAATATTATGCTCGAACTGCTGCGGGTTGACTAAAATTTCCTCCATCAGAGGAAGTAATTTCCGGCCGGTACTCTCTTTCTCCGGAACTATGGTTCCGACTACGTGTCGGCCAAGTATCTCTGGCTCCGTATAACCGAAAAACGTCAGGGCAAATTCATTCATGAACGTTATCCGTCCATCGCCAGACCAGCGCAGGATAATACTGTTGGCCAGCATCACCAGTTCCCGGTATTTCCTTTCGCTTGTACGTAGTTTGTCCTCCATGTTCTTTTGTTCGCTGACATCCCGAACAGTCTCAATGGCTCCACAACGCCGACCATCCTGGTCGTACAGGGGCGATGCTACTCCCCACAAATGGGCTCCCCGTCCATTGTAAATACGTTGAATGAATGACTCCCCATAAAGTCTGTCGTCGTGGCGCTCAATGTACTTATAGGTGGATTCAACGTCCTCCATAGGCAGGTCCAGAAGATCAATAAGAATTGGCCGCCGTTCTCCAAAAAAAGGCTCGGCATAGGCGAAATCACCCTTACCGAGCAAAGATTCTTTTTTTACACCGGTTAATGCTTCACATGCGTGGTTCCAGGCAATGACTTTTTTGTCCTTATCAATAACAAAGGTCGCATCGGGCAAAAACTCGACAATATCCTCGAACCGTTGCTGCGCCCTTTGTCGCGCCAATTCGGCGTTATCCCGTGCAACACGCGTCCGGTGACTCATAATGCCGAAAGCAAGATCGCCGGCTATCTCTGTGAGCAGCCCAGTCTCCCTCGTATCAAAAGCAGCAGGATCAACCGAATAGATTCCAAGGACACCGAGGGTCTTTTTATCGGATATCAGCGGCAGCATCACCGCAGATGCGTAACCTCGCTTGCGCGCATCATTCCGCCATGATTTAAAATCCGGATCAGTTGCAATATGCCTGGCGGAATACACCCGCCCGGTTCGAAAGGCATCAATGGCCAAGCTGCGACTGAGATCAGCTTGGTCCCAGGGGATATTTTCGCTTTCGAATGTTTCTTCTCCAGAGGCGGCCTGAACCAGGCTGCCGAGCGTTTCGGCCATGCCCGATTCGGTGAAACCTATGCAGGCGAAACGATACCCCCCCGTGTTGACCATAATCCGACAGATGGCCTGAAGCAGATCGGTTTCGTCGGTGGAGTGCACCAGAGCCAGATTGCATTCGCTCAGGGTACGCAAGGCGCGGTTCAACTTTTGTAATTTCTGGGTTCGGACATTCACCTGATGCTTCAGAACAAAGCTGCCAACCAGGCTTAAAAAAAGCAAAAAAACCAGCAATATGCCGAGCGTGTATAGCCAGACCGGCAATTCAAAATGTGTTTTCTCGGATATCCAGCGTTGCAGCGACTGATAATAAATAGAATGAGAGTCTTTTTTCAGACTTTCAAGACGGGCATCGATAGTATTCAGTAGTTTCTGATGTGCACCTTTGGGAGCGGCAAAAAAGAGGTTGCTGGGATGAAAAAGAACCGCAGTATCTTCAAGACCGAACTTCTTTGCATGCATGAGACCATAAAAACGGTTGGTGATGGCAGCATCGGCCTCATTCTTTGCAACCATCTCAAAACTTGTTTTGTAGTCAGCTACGGGAAGGATGGTGGTTTGTAATTCGAAGTCTGCAACAAGTTGAACAAATGCATCCTGTTGAACTGAACGTTCCAGAACGGAAATTCGTTTTCCGCCAAGATCCAAAATTGATTTAATCCCGCTTCTTTTGCGGGCATATACTTGAAACCAGGAGGAAAGGACAGGCACCTTATGAAATGAGAATATTCTTTCCCGGTCTGTCGTATAAGCCACGTCCGGCATGAGATCGATTTCCCCTCTTTCCAAACGATCCAAGCCTTCCCCCCAGGTCCCGGGCACATAGTTGAGTTTCCATCCTTCGCTTTTTGCTATGGACTCAATGATATCAATAAAGATGCCCGATGGTTGACCGGATTCGGAGATAAAAATCTTTGGTGCGTTCTGATAGACGCCGATATTCACGATCCCATCAGCGGCCTGTGCGGAATCGCAAACCAGATGTAAGGAAACAAACAAAACAATTACTATGCTGAAAAAGAATCCCCCGCTAAAATATTTGATTCGATTATTTTTCATCATCCAACTCTTTGATAGATGAAAGCATTAAATATGAAGGTAATTCTTGCATATTTCATAATGATCAAGCCCTCTCATACGGAGCCAACGATGAAGTGATCCGGCAGGCCAAGATCTGCCAGGGAACATGCCCACGTTTCTCTCTGTCAGGTTACACGCTTTGTGTTGGTCGTGATCTTAAGGAGTGGTGCGAGTACCATGCCTGTAACCCTTTATACTATCAACAAATAGTAGCGAAAATACAAGTCAATAGCAAGGGCGATATGGAAAGGAATCGTCTGGAGAAGATGGAGGATGGGAATGCGGCGGTCGGAGTCTTCGCATACCTGTGCAAAGGAAGGCCAAAGCTCTTGCAAAGGGAGATCTGTCCGGTTTGCGATCTTTTCGGATCATCCGGTAAATAGATACCTGTTTCGGGCTAAAAGTATCTTGACACCTGCCGTCAAAGTCTAACCTTATTCGTTCGCTTTCAGCGATAAATGTCTTTGCGGTGCCCTACTTTTACTGCCCATACAGTTAATTCCTTGTCCTGAACTGAATAAACAATTCGGTATAGTCCTTGACGAATGCGGTATTTCTCCTGCCCCGTCAGTTTTTCACAACCTTGTGGACGTGGGTCTTCTGAAAGTAAGCCAATTTGTTTGATGATTTTACTAAGTTCTTTTTTGGGAATAGCCTTGAAGTCCTTCTTCACTTACTGCTTGAAGCAAGATTTTATATTCGGCCATCTTTTTTAAGCCTCTTAACCATTTCGTCATAGCTGACCAGAGGTTCACTCTGTCTATCTTCAAATGCACCTAAATCTGTTGCATCCTCAAAAAGAGCCGCCCTTACAGCTTGGTTGACAAGTTCTGTTATTGAGCGTGATGTTTCTGCTGCCTTCAACCGTAAAGCTTTATGTAAAATAGGGTCAAAATAGATAGTCGCTCGTTTGGTCTGTGTGGTCATGATATCACCTCCTATTTTCACAATAAAAGCATAACGCTATAACGTCAATGTGTAGGAGTGAACGTTGAGCTGAGACGCGCGCTCTTCCAGCGCGAAGATTTCCAGCGATCCGTTATAATTCCTTGACAACGACCTGAAACAGATGTACATTTTGTACACAACGTACATCTCTGGAGGTGTTATCATGATTACAGTTACCACAGCAGAAGCCAGAAAAAAACTTGCAGAAATCGTCAACAAGGTAGCGTATGGAAAAGAGCCTGTTATTTTGACCCGCAGGGGCGAGGAGATAGCCGCGCTCATTTCCATGGAAGAATTGGAATTGCTTCAGCTTATTGAAGATCACATGGATATTGAAGATGCGAAAAAAGCCCTTGCTGAACCCGGCGAAAATATTCCGGCCAAGAAACTCTGGAAGGAATTGGGGCTTTAATTCATGAAATATTCTGTCGAGTTCAGGCCAGCCGTTTTGAAAAGCTTGAAACGGCTTCCCAAAAAAGATCTGCGGCGAATTAAGAAAAAGATAGACGACCTTGCTGTAAATCTGCCTGATCATGCCACCACAAAAATGAAAGGCAGTAATTCTTTTCATAAAGTGCGATCTGGTGATTATCGGATAATTTATGAAATCCATAATGATCGGCTTGTCATCCTGGTTGTGAAAATCGGGCATCGTAAAGACGTTTATAAAAAACTCCTGTAATCTTCCGTTTTCTTCGAAAAAAAAATTCCGTATCCGCAGGCTTTCCCTGCTTCTGGATATGATATGGGGCGTATGATATGTGATATGTTGATATTTTGTATGTTGATATGTGATATGGGGTCGGACCACGTTAAGTGTTTGGAAATTATAAATTTATATCCCACAAATAGGCGTTTTTACCCACTATATTATATGGGGTCGGACCACGTTAAGTGTTTGAAAATTATAAATTAATATCCCACAAATAGGCGTTTTTACCCGCTATATCGTCTTTTTTGATATCAAAATCAGCATTATAGGTCGCCTTATTTTCTCGGAGCTGAAAGCCTTCATCACTTTCAATAATTTTCCGTCCCTTGGCCAATATGCCCAATTTCTCTTTAATCCTTTCGGTAAAGCTTTTGCTTCCGACCGCTATGCTTTCAGTCCATTGAGCTTGCCTTTGACTGAAGTCGCCACCATTCACCAGAGCTTCACGCACCCATTCTTTGTGAGATTTTTGAAATGCATCATACGTTGCAAACCCTGCTAATTCAACAAGTTTTTGGTATGCGATCAACACCGACTTCCTGCGTGGTTTCTGAATCTCTCCATAACCACCAAAAGGCCATTCAGACGGATGTGAGACTACACCAGCACGCACCATATTAAAGTCAATATACACAAGACACCTGAGTAGATGGTCTTCCGATTCCACAGCTGTTGCATGATAACGGTCTTCCCAGAAAGCTCCTTTCCTGTTTTTTCTCAAATTGTATTCTTGAGCAGTTCTTCCGGCAACTAATTTGATTGATTGAGGTATGACGTCTCTTCCCTGTTCATCCAGGACAAGCAAGTGAATATGGTTTGAGGTAACGGTATAATTTAGAATGATCAAGCCGTAGCGTCTTTTTGCCTCAAAAAGCCATTGAAGCCATTTTCGCCTATCTTTTACCAGTTTAAGCAAGAATTCTCGTTTGTGGCATCGATGTGTGAGATGCCATACTTGTCCGGGAATATAATGTCTATTGGCTCTGGCCATAATTGCTACAAATTCCTTATAATCACGTTTTTGACCCCAAAATCATGATTATAAGACCATAAAAGGACTGTTTTTAACACTTATTCTTTATATTTTCAGCTAATTAGCGTGGTCCGACCCCAGCGTGTGCGTAATTAGCGTGGTCCGACCCCAGCGTGTGCGTGTGCGTGTGTGCGTGTCAGCCAGCGTGCGTGCGCCCAGCGTGCACGCTGGCTGAACAAGGGTTGATATCTGTTAAAGAACAGTGGTCGAAAATTCACTACCCGGCTACGGCCCGGATATCTTGATGAAACGCCCTGTGCGGAGCCGCACGCAGGGTGTTGTGGGGGCTGGGGGAGAAAAACCCCCGGCTACCCGATTAAGGCTTGGATTTGCCTCGCTGCTGCAATAAAAAGAGGTGCAACGACTCGTGATTAAGCATTTTCATGTTGTTCTTGTGTTGTATGGTTTTATTAATATTTCTGCTGAAATACCCAAACCTTTTTGTAGTTTTCTTATCATGTTGATTGATAGAGTGCGTTTCTTGTTTAATATTTCCGATACTCTTGCTCTTGAGCCAAAAAATGGAATTAAATCCTTGCGTGAAAGACCCTGGCTTTCCATTTGATGAATGATAGCTTCAACTGGTTCGGGAGGCAGAATAGGATGATGTTTTTCCTCGTATGCCTCTATTAAGGTAACTAGAACATCAAGGGTATCACCTTCAGGTGTATCTATTTTTGCATCCATTAAATTTTCAACTGCCTGCAATGCTTCAGTGTAATCAGTTTCTGTTTTGATAGGTTTAATATTCATGTTTCCACCTCAAATAATTGTTGCGTCAATTTTGTCATATTCTTTGTGGCTACCCACAAAACGGATATAAAGGATACCGAAATCATAATTGACTGCTGCCACAAGACGGTATGTGTTACCTTTAATATTGAAAATGACACGATTATTGGCAACAAAGCTGGCATTTCTATAATCGCTTTTGATGTCACTTGAAGTTTTCCATTCCGCTAATTTTGCTTTTGCGTGCCAAGCCTTTAATGACTGTTCGGCATCTGAATGGACTCCCCAAAACTCTTTCAATATTTTTTTCGAAATTATTCTCATATCAAACACAATAACTCGTTACCGTTTTGGGATCAAGTTTTATTTTTAGTTTAGATTGAGGTTTGCCTTTGTTGTGTCTTTGGGGTCTGAAAATTAAGAATTAATATCCCAAAAATAAGCGTTTTGGCCCCCTATATCGTCTTTTTTGCAATCAAAATGGGCAATATAGGTTACCTTATTTTCTCGGAGCTGAAAGCCTTCATCACTTTCAATAATTTTCCGTCCCTTGGCCAATATGCCCAATTTCTCTTTAATCCTTTCGGTAAAGCTTTTGCTTCCGACCGCTATGCTTTCAGTCCATTGAGCTTGCCTTTGACTGAAGTCGCCACCATTCACCAGAGCTTCACGCACCCATTCTTTGTGAGATTTTTGAAATGCATCATACGTTGCAAACCCTGCTAATTCAACAAGTTTTTGGTATGCGATCAACACCGACTTCCTGCGTGGTTTCTGAATCTCTCCATATCCACCAAAAGGCCTGTTGTCGTGCTGTTTATTTCACCGGACTTTGTCCACATTAAAATACGTCAGATTTTTGGCAATTGCCGATTTAAAATACTATCGTTAAGGCTGTGCTTTGTGTAAATGATTGGGGCTTTGCCCCAAACCCCAAGGTTTTATTAAGGCATGGGGAGAGCAGCGAATAAAACCTCATAAGAGCAATACCTGATTGTCATACCAAACCAAGAATTTCACCGCTGGGATAATCAGACCAAAACATGCCGGTATTTTTTTAAATAAACAGACTTACAACAAGGCCATTCAGACGGATGTGAGACTACACCAGCACGCACCATATTCAAGTCTATATACACAAGACACCTGAGTAGATGGTCTTCCGATTCCACGGCTGTTGCGTGATAACGGTCTTCCCAGAAAGCTCCTTTCCTGTTTTTTCTCAAATTGTATTCTTGAGCAGTTCGTAAGCGACAAATAAACAGCATCTTTTTTCCAGTTCAAAAATTTGCCAATATGACCGTGACATTTAATAAATCACGGAGGAAAAGATGGCAAACAAAAGACGGCAGGAAGAGTTGTTGGCAAAGAGACGTTTCTGGAAAGCTCACATTCAGGCTTGGGAAAAGAGTGGATTGTCACAAAATGATTATTGTCGTAGGAACAAATTAAAGGTCAAAAGCTTTTGGTACTGGAAGAAAAAATTCACCAGTAAGACTGCTGCTGGTGCAGTAAATTTTGTGCCAGTTCCTGTTCCAAGTGAGAAAAGTCAAAAAATCAGCGGATCAGATTTTTCCGGCCTGACACTCTTCCTCAACAATATTGAAATACAGGTGAGCAACGATTTTAATACGACCACATTAACTCGTGTGGTTGATGCCCTTGAGAGGCGATCATGAAAATGCTTCCGGGAAATGTCCAGGTCTATTTGGCCATAGGCAATACTGACATGCGAAAATCAATTAATGGTCTGAGCATGTTGGTGGCGGATGATCTTGAACTTGATCCCTTTTCGGGGCATCTGTTTGCCTTCTGCAACCGTCAGCGCAAGATTATAAAAATTCTGTTCTGGGACAATAACGGATTCTGCCTCTGGCATAAACGACTGGAAAAGGATCACTTTCACTGGCCGGAGTCAGAAGATGATGTGGTGAATATCGGCACCAGGCAAATGTCCTGGTTGCTCGCCGGCCTTGAGATAGAAAAGGCCCACAAGCAGCTATTTTATAGCGAAGTTTGATCAATAAAATGATGAAATTTCAGCCAGTTGTGTTATATTTACTAAATGATTTCCGCACAATGCAACCTGTCTGAAAATACGGTTGACCTCAAAGAAATAATCCAGTCTCAAGGGCAGCAGCTCGAGTCAAAAAATCAGGAAATAGAGCGACTCGAGGAAGAAAACCGTTTGCTGCGTCAGGCCCTGTTTGCGCCAAAATCTGAAAAGCGTAAAGACCAGGAACCCTCTCCACAATTACCGTTATTTGACATCCCGGAAAATCCTCCTGCCGACGAAGAGTCCAAGCAGGAAGAAGAAATCATTGTCCCGGAGCATACCCGCAAGAAAAAAGGACGCAAACCCATTCCTGACCATCTGCCAAGAATCGAGATTGTTCATGATATTGCTGATGATGAGAAAAAATGCGCTTGCGGTTGTGAGTTGAGCCGGATAGGTGAGGATATTTCTGAAAAACTTGACATTGTTCCGGCCGTCATGAGGGTTATCCGCCATGTGCGCCCTAAATACGCCTGTAAAAACTGTGAAGGAGTTGAGGATGACAGTAAGAGTGTAAAGATTGCCCCGGCTCCACCCCAGATCATTCCCAAAGGCATTGCCACAGCAGGTTTACTGGCTTATGTAGTTACCGCCAAATTTTGCGATGCCCTGCCTTTTTATCGCCAAGAAAAACAATTTATCCGTTTGGGAGTCGATATTCCCAGGCAAACCATGTGCAACTGGACGATGATTGCAGCAGAGAGATGTCAGCTTCTGCTTGATTTGTTACATAAAGAAATTCGAGGTGGCCCTCTGATCCATGTCGATGAAACAACAGTACAGGTTCTTGACGAGCCGGGACGCAAGGCAACCCAGAAGTCCTACATGTGGATCTTTCGCGGTGGTGCGCCTGATCATCCTGCTGTGGTGTATCAATATCATCCCACCCGGTCAGGAGATGTGGCGAAGCTTTTTCTTGACGGCTATCATGGTGTCGTGCAGACCGATGGTTACAAGGGTTATGATTTCCTGGATAGCTGGCAGGATATCCTCCATGTAGGCTGTTGGGCTCATGCCAGGCGTAAATTTGTCAAAGCCTTGGATGCAGGTACGAAAAAAGCGAGCCGTCGGGCCAACAAGGCTCTTACGTTTATCCGCAACCTTTATAGTCTGGAAAAATTTGTCCGACAAAATGAACTTAAACCTGATGACATCTACAGTCTACGGCAGGAACAGGCAAAGCCAATTCTTGAAAAGATGAAGGCATGGCTCATGGAGCGCAAAAGCAAGGTTACACCGTCAAGCCTGTTTGGTCAGGCTGTTCATTATTGCCTGAATCAGTGGCACCGACTCAGCAACTATATAGAAAGTGGTAACGCCGCCATTGACAACAACGCAGCAGAGAATGGTATTCGGCCATTTGTGATTGGTCGCAAGAACTGGCTCTTTTCCGGCACCCCTGAGGGAGCTGAGGCTAGCGCTTTACTATACAGTTTGATAGAAACCGCCAAGGCCAATAATCTTGAGCCCTTCAGCTACTTGCGTTTTCTGTTTGAGAAGCTGCCGACTACTCCCATGGATAAGCTTGCCACCCTTCTGCCAACAAAACTTACTCTGGTAGATTTGACCTTGCCAGATACTCCCAGTGGGATTTAATTGTCGCTTACAGCAGTTCTTCCGGCAACTAATTTGATTGATTGAGGTATGACGTCTCTTCCCTGTTCATCCAGGACAAGCAAGTGAATATGGTTTGAGGTAACGGTATAATTTAGAATGATCAAGCCGTAGCGTCTTTTTGCCTCAAAAAGCCATTGAAGCCATTTTCGCCTATCTTTTACCAGTTTAAGCAAGAATTCTCGTTTGTGGCATCGATGTGTGAGATGCCATACTTGTCCGGGAATATAATGTCTATTGGCTCTGGCCATAATTGCTACAAATTCCTTATAATCACGTTTTTGACCCCAAAATCATGATTATAAGACCATAAAAGGACTGTTTTTAACACTTATTCTTTATATTTTCAGCTAATTAGCGTGGTCCGACCCCAGCGAAGGGCACTTTGGATTACCCGGCCGGATAACTTCGGAATGAGTGGCCGAATTCATTGGAATATGCAGGGAGTCTTCGGGCTCCCCATTTTTTTGGTCGCTTTCGATATTTTAGAGGAGCCTTCATGCCTTAAAAAACCTCGGGGTCTGGGGCAGAGCCCCAGGTGAAAGTAAACGTGCAGCCACCATTTGTGAATCATCCCTCAAAAAACTTGACGAACCATCCATCAATTAACGTGAACGGTCTCACATAACCACCAAAAGGCCATTCAGATGGATGTGAGACTACACCAGCACGCACCATATTCAAGTCAATATACACAAGACACCTGAGTAGATGGTCTTCCGATTCCACAGCTGTTGCATGATAACGGTCTTCCCAGAAAGCTCCTTTCCTGTTTTTTCTCAAATTGTATTCTTGAGCAGTTCTTCCGGCAACTAATTTGATTGATTGAGGTATGACGTCTCTTCCCTGTTCATCCAGGACAAGCAAGTGAATATGGTTTGAGGTAACGGTATAATTTAGAATGATCAAGCCGTAGCGTCTTTTTGCCTCAAAAAGCCATTGAAGCCATTTTCGCCTATCTTTTACCAGTTTAAGCAAGAATTCTCGTTTGTGGCATCGATGTGTGAGATGCCATACTTGTCCGGGAATATAATGTCTATTGGCTCTGGCCATAATTGCTACAAATTCCTTATAATCACGTTTTTGACCCCAAAATCATGATTATAAGACCATAAAAGGACTGTTTTTAACACTTATTCTTTATATTTTCAGCTAATTAGCGTGGTCCGACCCCAGCGTTACAGCGTCATCTTCAGATAAAAATACCGCGCTTAATTCATTGGCCAAGTTTTTTGAGTAAGTCGATTTCCCAGCTCCCATTTTTCCACAGAAAAAAAATAGAGTTCCTTTTCTATTCATGATCTATCCTTTACGCATAACGCCGCTGTTGAGCCTCGAGCATCGCAGGCCAGCAGAGGAAATTGTAGTTTATTTCCTCTGCTGGTTGAGAAGCGCAGTGGTTCGAACGCCTTGATAGGTGTAGCCTTTAGGCGGAACCTGTCAAGGTGTTCGAGTTTACTCAACAGCGGCGATAAGCTCGCTCCGCGCAGCGGGCGGACTTATCGACCTGCATCACCAGTGGCGCCAATGAGCTAGCCGCGTCAGCGCCGCTGCTGTTCTCGCCATCTGGTGTATGCTTTTGTTCGATTTATTTTTTCCATTCTTTTGCAATTTCTTCAAAGCTTATTGATCGCCATTCCTCTTTCCAGATGTCAAGATAAGGGATATCACTTGAAGAAGGTTCTGGGTCACAAGGGGTTACATAGACAACACATGGCATAATAGTGGCCTCACCTATTAGGAGTGCTTCACCAGCCCCTAAAGATGGTAGCCCTTCCGTGATATTACCAAGAGTATCAGGTAACAATCTTCTGACGTAGCTCTGATCATCAGGATTTGTAAGCCGCATTGCAAGAAAGTTGCTACATTGAGAAAATATTGTTTCGGAAATTTCAGACGGTCGTTGACTGGCGATTAGTAAACTTACTCCATATTTTCTACCCTCTTTGGCAATTCTTTCTATTGCTGACAATGAAGCTTTGTAGCGCGCTAAACCACTTTTTGGTGCATACTTATGGGCTTCTTCGTAGACTAATAGGAGAGGTGTGTCGCATGTATTCTTGGACCGCCGATAATAGTAGCCGTAATCAAACAACAACCGGGTAATGAGAGAAACTGTCATACTTAAAACTTCAAATGGGATACCACTAAGATCTAGAATTGTGATGTTTGAATTTACGCCAGCTTTATAACCCATTAACTGGCCAATAACATCTTCAAGTGAAAGTTCAGTTGATTTTTCTCCAAAAATAAATTGAAGTCGCGGATTATTGATTTTTGAAGCCAACCTACGGACAAATTTATCTATGCTTCCATCGGCATATGCTCCTTTATTGATACCAATCTTATCTTTCGAAGCACGTTGAGTTGGTGCAAAACTAAGTGGCGCACTACAATAACTCTCTAATTTTGCTTGCTCGCTATCAAAACTTTTGTCGTCGCTGTCAGTGATTATGTGTAGTGGATTGTCAGCGTCTTTTGTCTCAACAGAAAGGTTCATCAGGCAATTAACAAGATCTTGAACGCTGTATTTTAGAGGACTATCGAAGTAAACTTTCTCGGCACCAGAATTGTCCTTTTCTTTGCATAGTGTGACTATTGTCCTTAAAAGTGACTCTTGGTTATAATTGTTTCGGTCTCCAGATTCTAAAAAAACTTCCTCCATTTCTTCTTCACTCAGAAGCCAGTAGGGAAGTATCAGATCCTCAACTCCAATGACATTTGCTTCAGGAAATGCTGATTGATATTCTGAATGAATGTCGAAAATAACAATGTGTGAATTGTTCAGTCCAGTATAATCACCGTTTTTTGCGGCAATTGCCTCTTGTAAAATTGTTGCAACGGTATGTGACTTGCCTGAGCCAGTGGCACCTACTATCGCAATATGCTTGTTAAAAAATCTATCTCCATGTACAGGGACCTTTATATCCCGCTGCCTCGTTAATTGAGAAAAACAGAATCTCTTCCCTACCTCAAAAGCATTGCTATAAATAGCACCGACTTCTTCTTTTGTTGCTGGAAGAACCTTTTTGGGTGGTATTGCTAGATCATCGCCTCCTCTTTTAAACTGACCATCTTGTAGTGTGCCTAAAGGATAAGCGTCTATCATATATTTTCGATCAGGACCCGTGTCTGCGTTTTCTTTCATCTCAATTGAAAAGCTCTCAATAATACAAATAAGTGCAACGTTTTCATTGTCAGATATTTTTAAATAGGAACCTACTCGTAGACTTTCTTCGTTAGTGTACCATTATTTCTGTAAATTCAGATAAGGCTTGGCAAGAGCAGGCCAT
>JAHLLM010000040.1 GCA_020444175.1 Desulfobulbaceae bacterium
AATCATTTACTTTTTCCTTTTGGAACAACTATAAGTTACGACCTGGAGTTGAGGCCCATTTCGAGCCCTCGCTGAATAGATACAAAAAATGAAACTAAGTGGTGCACTATGCCAAAGCACATCATAAGCCTTTTCGTCATTTCTGTTTTCGGCTGCCTCTGGGCGTCATCTGTTTTTGCCTGGGAAGAAGCCTCTTCAGCCAATTTATTGGTTTTTGACAGCCAAGGCGAGATACAGGCCACCTTTCATCTTGATGATTGGACAACAGAGGTGCGTGAAGGAGAAAATATTGTAGTGCGTGAGGAATGGCTTGCCGGTTCACCTCCGGTTCTTGATCCGAGCAGTCCGATTACAACACCCTTTACTGTCACTAACGGCGAGGTGGCAGTCCCTAATATGATTAATGGCACCAGTGATAGCCCTCTTGCCGGAACGCCTGCCGTGTCAATGTACACTTTCAGTGAGGCTTTTTTTGCCGGCATATCACCGCAATCACCAGGATTAAGCGTCAGCCAGCCACCCGGTACCTATGAAACCACCCTGGCCCTTGATTTCACCTGTCATCCATGGCCAGGGGCCCCTGATGGAGATTGTTTTATCAATGTCTACGAAGGGGGAGCATGGGTTCCTTATGAGGAAAAGACGCACACGATCTTTCTGGCAGCCTCTGCAAATGTCCAGGTCCAGGCCGTTTTTATTCCCGATTCCGGTGACGACAAGGTGTTTACCACAAAAACATACTCCTATATTATCAATCATCCAGTCAGCTGGAATCGGGACAGTGATAATGACGGCTTTCCCGACGAGTGGGAAGCGGGCAATAATTTGAACCCTCTGTCAGCAGCCAACCCGGACAGTGACGGGGATGGCGTCAGTGACCGTGACGAGGTGCTGCGTGGTTCTGATCCCAACGATTCTCTCAGTCTGCCTGTTGATACAGATGGAGATAGTTGGAGTGACTGGGATGAACTGCGCCGGGGCACTGCTTTCGATAATCCGGACAGTTTTCCGACTGCCACCAGATTGTATGAGGTAGAAGTCCTTGTTTCCGGCATGTTTTCAGGTAGCCCTGGTTCATGGGCCAATGCGCCCTTTACCATTGAAACCCTTGGTGGAAAGAAACTTTTTTCCCATATTGCCAAGCTCAGCGGTGCGTATGGAGTGGTACGCATCCCCATGGGCAGAGAGGCTTTTGTGCGCGGTGTGCAGCCCCATGATACCGATGGTGATGGGGATACGGATAGTGAGGATGAATACCTGGTGGCGGTGAGCCGTTACCTGCCCATGATCCCTGACCCAAGTCCTGCTGATGTGCCCGGTGAATGGACTACGCCAGCAGAATGGCAGAACCTTTTTGAATCTTTGTTAGAGAGCGCTTTGGTTGTTTCAGTGACTGGGTATGATATTACTCCGGGTCATCGAGCTGAACTTGCTTTGCTGGCTCGAGCCATGGAACTTGAGGCGGCTCTTGAGCCTGAAACATGGTTTGGTTTCGGTTCCTTTGGTCATTATCCTTCCCAGTTCACAATGGATGAATTTAGGGATCGCCTGAAAGAAGAAGGACGTAATATCAATGAGATGGTTGCTGATATCAGCGCTGTTCTTGATAGCGGTTGTACCACTTTACGCATTGATATTGCCGGTTTTGCCGATACGGTAGCTCTGGAAGGCGTGGAAGGCCAGGCCGCTCTTTATCTGCATAATCAGGAGGGAAGTTATCTGGCAGCACTGCTTGGCCACTATTCCTTCTTCCAGTTAAATAGTCTGGGCTGGAGTCTCTGCGATTTATTGAATCCAAACAACGATTTTGATAATGACTCATTGTCGGCCTCTGTTGAAATTTCTCTGAGCTTGAATGATTCGAATCCGTTCAGTGCAGATTCCGACAGTGACGGTGTAAATGATGCTCTGGATAACTGCCCCTCGATCAGCAATTTTAAACAGGCTGACCGTGACGGGGATGGAATTGGCGATGTGTGTGATGACGATGATGATAACGATGGACTTGCCGATGGCACGGAAATGGCCTTTGGATCCAGTCCTCACAATGCGGACACCGATAATGACGGAATTCCTGATGCTGAAGAATGGGCCAATGGAACCCATCCCGGCATTTCAGTCTATATTACCCAAATACAGAGTCCGACCAACCAGCCGAGCCAGACCGTTGGCGGCTATCGCTATCCCGGATCAGTTGTTTTTATCAATACGATCGGTGCTGTTAAGGGTCCTGTAAGCTATCCCAGTGAAACAACCTGGAAATGTGAAATGAGCAATTTTGTAGTTGACGGGGCCACATACCCGGTGGGTGTGCAGGCCACACTTGACGCGAAATGGGGCTATGATTTTGCCACGATCACCGTGGATCTCACAGCACCATCCGTGTTCATTTCTTCACCAGTGAACGGTTCAACGCTGACCGTTGATAACCCGCTTCTCTTATTTACCGCAGATCAAGGATATATTGATGTTCTGCTTAATGGCAGTCCGGTGATTATCTCTTCGGGCCAAAACTTTTTGCCCCTCTCTGAAGGTGCGCATACCGTGCGGGTTGAAGTCACTGATGAGGCGGGAAACATCGGTTTTGACGAGACAAGCTTTACTGTGGAAGTGGATGAGGCCCCGCTTGCCGATGCCGGACCGGATCAGCTTGTCGAACCTTATGCGCTGGTCATTCTTAATGGCAATGGTTCGCAGGATCTTGACGGTGAGATTACCGCCTATGACTGGCAGCAGATTGGAGGCAATGATGTGACACTCCTTTATGCAGATACGGCCGATCCTGAATTTACAGCTCCACCTGTGGCTGTCGACAAGGAGGCAGCCCTGACCTTCCGGCTCACTGTAACAGATAATGCCGATCAAACGTCCATGGCGGACGTTATCATCACGGTTGTGATGACCGATATGGATGAGGATGCCGATGTGGATGGTGCTGATTTGGCAGAGATTATCGCCCAACCCATTACGCCGCATCGTGTGGAGGCTTTAGCTGGTCGTTTTGGCTTTTGGGGGGAGTAAGTATCGTGCCTTAAAAAATTGTTTTGAAGTCTTCGTCCCAGTTTGTCTGGGTTGGAAAATTGACGAATTTCTTGTCAAAAAGCGAAAAGAGGAGCACATTCAGGCTGGCGGCATATCTGTAAACTATTGTTCATATGGTTAATGAGTAACACCTAAAAAGGTATTTTCTTTTGTCTGGAAAAATAAACTGGTTAAAGCAGAATTGGAAATGGCTTTTGCCGATGACTGTGATCTCTGCATTTTTCCCAATTACTCTCTGCGTTCTGGCAACTGTGCTGTTTGTATGCTTTTTAGTCATCAGGTCTTCGACTATTTACAAAATGAGCGTGGCTGCAGTTCACGAAAACGATAAAGTTACTGCACAGCTTGGCTCACCCGTGCAACCGGGTTTGCTTGTTATGGGCAATATCTGCAGCCGTTCCACCGGAAAAATGGTCAATCTTTCCATCCCTCTTTCCGGTCCTCTTGGTCATGCCACTGCCTTTGTCGTTGCCAGAAGGCAGGACAAAAAATGGAAGTTTACGACCCTGCAGGTGCAGTGCCGGGAGGCAGGGGCTCACATTGATCTCCTTGAAACTTGAGACGGCAAGTGCGGTTGTTTTCCTGGCAGTTTTTGCACGGCTCGGATGAAAAAAATACTTTGTCTGTGAAACTGGAATATTCCAATGGAAACTCAGATGTTATATGAGGCCGGGAGCTTTTTTCCTGCAAGGAGTGGGGAGAGCTGAAAAATTGTTTTCAGAGGAAACGAGTTAATCCTCATCCTCCTGGGATTCGGAAGGTCTGTATATGACCTCATTGGTCAAAACATCCACAATGTTGTCTTCATAGAGTGAAACATATTTTTGGCCGTTATCCTTTTTCTCAATATCCACAGGCTGCTCAGCCTGTGTTTCTCCCTGCAGAGCAAGGGTGAGTGATTCAATGGCATCTAAGATATCAGCCGCAAGATGAGGGTCATTTTCCACGGCATTAGCACTGGCTCGGCATAAGACATCAAGACAACCTACGAGCACTTCCTGTTTTAATTTTTTCTTTACAACTTTCATTTTCACTCTGTTTCGAAACGGTTAGAAAGTAAGTTGCCTCAACATGTATTGCCAAAATTGCAAATTCCAAGCCATTACCATAAATTACCATGCATTACTCCACTTGATAAAAAAGTATCATTGTTACAACTTGCTGTTATGACAAGGTGTTTGATTAGCTCGGAAAAACAATATGTTAGGCCGATGGGGCTTTTCGTAAAGGAAAATGTGAAGAAAAAATTAAAAAATTTAGAAATAAATAAGAATTTTCTATGCCTGGCAGCTAGAGTTTTTTGTTGAGAGAAATAAAAAAAATTTGATTACCACTCATTTTCAGCCAAGGTTATAGTTGTATGTTAATTTTTCTTGTCATCTCGGTGTGTCACAAGCTCGTTTACCGGAACGGATGTGAGAAATTTTTATTGCGGTGGAGTCAGATTTCTCACATCCGTTCGAAATGACGACATTGGTCGTATTGTAGACAAGTCATTAGGTTACATGCAACTTGGCAACTATGGCTGAAAATGAGTGGTAATCACAAAATAAATGAATCAATTTTTTCGAAAGAGGCAATTACAAAGCAAAAAAAGGGCACACCACGGGCGGGAAAAAAGCCAGGTGGGATGTGAAGCGCAAGTTGATTACGCTCATCTTTGATGAGAAAACATAATAATAGAGACAGGGAATTTGTGCGGCAGTGACTTTTCCGGCAAAGAATTCAATGTTCAGGGACTGGAAAAAAAGAAAGACAGTCTGCAAACATATCCATGGAGCATTACTTCACAAACAAGTTTAAAAGAGCGGTAAACAGCACGGGGGGATCCTCACGAAGTAACCCACCCACACTTTTTTTATTATTTGTAATGCGTACTGCCAGGCAGTTTTTATATTTCTTCAGACAAAGCCATGACCATTGCACCCTTAGCCGTTGTGTTCAAAGGATCTTCGGCAAGACGTATATCGGAAATTTCAAGGGGCAGGTCTACTTTTTTCAGTGTTTTTTCGAATAACTCTTTGAATCCGGTGGGCAGCACGGTTCCACCGCTCAATACAATGGGAATCGGTTTGGCGATCTTTGGAATTTTATCACTGGTTTTCATGATTTTTTCCAAGGTGTTGAGCAGATTGGAGACAAGGTCAACATAGTAAATATCAAGGGCTGTTTCCACACGGTCCTTGGGTGGCCTGGTCAGGTTCAGCGAGCCTTCCTTGATCGTCTTAATCTTGGTGGCCGGTTCCCCGACGGATGCCCCGACCATGGAGTCAATATAATCGCCACCTTTCTGCAGACTGAAGGAAACAACGGGGACAGAGAGATAGGAGAGGCAGATGTTGCACATGCCGCCGCCCATGCTGATGCCGATGCCTGTAAAATTGTCATTGGACAGTTCGGCCATAATAGTGGCCAGGCCTTCGTTGATGGAAATAGCCCGGTATCCCAGACTGTTTAAGTACATTTTCAATATTGATTCGTGGTAAATTACTGAGTTCAATCCATCAATCGGTTCGCCGGGAAGACTGAAACAGAGGACTTCATTTGTTTTGTCCGGACGGGTGATTAGGGTATCAATAATGGCCTGCAGGACGTTGATGCCTTCATCCTCTTTGGAGCTGAGCAGACCTTTCTCCATGGTGCGCCTGGTGTTGGTGTTAAACATGTTGGCAAAATTTTCAGCAGAATAGCCAAGGATGTAAAATTGGTTATGTTTTTCAAGAAAGGTAATGTCGTTTTCAATGAGGATTTTCTTGGTGAATTTGGAGTAGGGGACAGTGAAGAAGGCATTGAGCTGTTTAACCGTATGTATCGTTTTCCCTTTATTTTGAGACATTACGATATGGCTTGTGCCAATATCAAGTCCCACGGGACCGGTTGGTTTTTCCGCTTCTTCGCCTATCTCTTTTTCCCTGGAAACAACAACTTTTTGTGACGCTTCAATGGCCGTTTCAATATTTTCCATTTCCTGAGTCATACTCTGTCCCCCTTCGTTATCCTCTTTTTCTGGGCTCGCCTGTGTTGCACTTTGAGTGGCTGGAGTCGAAAAGCGGTTCATGGCGTTGTTTTTTTTCTTTTTTTTCAGCTGGGCCATTGACAGTCACCTATTTACAGTTTTCCTTATGTAGTCCAGAATATTTCAAATAATTGTAACTATCCAGCAGCACTGCATCTGCTTTGTCATCGGCCTGCCCGCATACCTCTTGTATAGCGTCCAGGCCTCTTTCGCGCATGTGCAGCACTGCTGAATAGTTACGGCACCGGGGCGAATCAAATATTTATCGTCCCAAGCTGGATAGTTAAATAATTTTGTATTTTGAATAATAGATTACAATATATATAGTATCAACTTTCGATTATAAACAACTTTTTCACTTTGTTTCAAATATTTATCGTCATTTTCATGAGAAATATCATTTCATATCCCGAAAATTTACCCATTTCTGCTGAAAAAGAGCAGATTATTGGTGCCATAAAAGAGCATCCGGTCCTGATTATTGCCGGTGATACAGGTTCGGGTAAAAGCACCCAGCTTCCCAAAATGTGTCTTGACGCCGGACGCGGCAAAAAAAAGCTCATAGGCTGCACCCAGCCGCGCAGGCTTGCAGCGACTTCTGTAGCCGCAAGGGTCGGAGATGAGCTTGGCGACTTGAGCCACCTGGTGGGCTATAAGATTCGTTTTAAAGATGAAACAGGCAGAGGCACCCGCATCAAGTTCATGACGGATGGCATCCTGCTGGCCGAAACCCAGCGTGACAGATCTCTGAATGCCTATGACACGATTATTATCGATGAGGCCCATGAACGCAGCTTAAATATCGATTTTTTACTCGGTATCCTGAAAAAACTGATAAAAAAACGTCCTGACCTGAAAATTATAATTACTTCGGCAACAATTGACACGGAAAAATTCTCCGAGGCCTTTGACAAGGCGCCTGTGATAATGGTCAGCGGCCGGACCTATCCCGTTGAAATCCGCTACACAGAGGACGATAGGGAGAGGCAGGAGGAAGGCGACCAGGAAAGCACCTATGTGGAACAGGCCGTGCAAGCCGTGTTTGAGCTCTGTCAAAGGGAGCGAGGCGGCGATATGCTTGTTTTCATGCCGACCGAGCGGGATATCAGGGAAACCGTCGAACTTCTCGGGAAACGTTGGCAAAGCAGGAGTGAGCGGTTGTCAATCAAGGAGAGAGAGCCTCTTATCTTGCCTCTTTTCGGACGACTTTCCGGAGTTGACCAGAATAAGATTTTCAGAAAATCATCCACCAGAAAGATAGTCATCTGCACCAATGTCGCCGAAACCTCGGTAACGGTTCCGGGTATCCGTTATGTTGTTGATACCGGACTTGCCCGTATTTCATCCTATAATGTCCGGGCCAGGACCACCAAGCTGCCGGTTTCTGCCATTTCCAGGGCAAGCTGCGATCAAAGGGCCGGCCGCTGCGGTAGGGTGGGACCTGGCGTCTGCGTTCGCCTTTTTTCGGAAGAAAATTATCTGGCAAGATCGGAATTTACTCCTCCGGAGATCGTTCGATCAAATCTGGCCGAGGTCATACTGCGCATGGTTTCGCTGAAACTCGGCAGCCCCAAGCAGTTCCCGTTTATTGATCCGCCCAGTCCCAGAGCAATTAATGACGGCTATAATCTCCTTGTGGAGCTTGAAGCGATCAGCAAAAAAAGGAGGCTTACGCCGACGGGAAAGATTATGGCTCATCTTCCCCTTGATCCCTGTATCAGCCGGATGATTATCGCGGCACGGGATAATAGCTGCCTGCGTGAGGTGGTCATTGTCGCGGCTGCCCTTAGTATCCAGGAGCCCAGAATTCGACCGGCTGAAAAAGCTCAGCAGGCCGATGAGGCTCATCGGCAATTTAAAGCTGCCCGTTCTGATTTTCTTTCCTACCTGCACTTGTGGGACAGCTATGAACATGTGATTAAGACAAAAAAAAGCAAGTCCGCCCTGCGTAAATTCTGTAAAAAAAACTTTCTCTCCTTTCAACGTATGCGGGAGTGGCGTGATATTCATGAGCAGATATGGTCACAGCTGGCCAGCGCGGGCAGCAGCAAAACTCATCACCACTTTTTAAAATCCTCCTGCCTGTCCCAACCTGATCTTGAACAGGATAAACGTTACGCCCAGGGGTATGCCGCCATCCATCAGGCCATTTTGAGCGGCAGTCTGCGAAATATTGCCTTGAAAAAAGAAAAAAATATCTATCAGGGCGGTCAGGGAAAAGAGCTGATGATTTTTCCCGGTTCCGGGCAGTTCAATAAAGGTGGCCAATGGATAATGGCCGCCGAGCTTGTCGAAACCTCCCGTCTTTATGCCCGCACAGTGGCCGCCATACAGCCGGAATGGATTGAACCTCTGGCCAAGGGGCTCTGCCGTTCCAGTTATTCATCTCCTCATTGGGAAAAAAAACAGGGTCAGGTTGTGGCTCTTGAAAAGGTCAGTCTCTTTGGCCTTGTTATCGAGGCTGGACGATCTATTAATTTCGGCCTGGTTAAAGCGGATGAGGCACGCCGGATTTTTATTCAGCAGGCCCTGGTTGAAGGGGAGCTGGGAGGACGTTTTGCCTTTCTTGCCCGGAACCAGAAGCTCATTGCCGGGCTTGCAGACCTGGAAGACAGAATGCGGCGGCGGGATATCCTGGTTGATGATTTTTTGTTGTATGAATTTTATGATAAGCGCTTGCCTGATGATGTCTTTGACCGAGCCGGACTTATCCGGTTTTTAAAAAAGCTGCCGGATGACGCGCTTGTCATGGAAAAGGCAGACATCCTTCGCACGCTTCCAGAATCCGATGAGCTGGCTGATTATCCGCAGAATGTGCACTGCGGAGAACTTAGTTTCCCGCTCAGTTATGCATTTCTTCCCGGAAGCGACGAGGATGGGGTAACGGTAAAAATTCCATCAAATCTTGTTGAGCATGTTCAGCAGGAAAAATTTGAGTGGCTCGTGCCGGGGCTTTTACTGGAAAAGATCATTTTTCTCCTCAAAGGGCTGCCAAAGTCTGTGCGTAGAAATCTTATTCCTATTCCCAAAACCGCCGAAGATTTATTGGCACAGATGGAGCTTTTTCAGGGCTCTTTGTATGAGCAGCTTGAAAATCTCATTTACCGGCGGTTTCATCTGCGCATTGACAGGAGTGCCTGGCAGCGTGACGCATTACCGGCTCATCTTCAGATGCGCTATCAACTGGTGAATGGCGATGGCAAGACGGTGGGGATGAGCCGGGACCTTTCAGGTTTTGCCAGCTCACCGGCTGCCTCAGGAGGAACTTCTCAGCTCTCTTCTCTATGCAAGAAGTGGGAAAAGGGTTCTCTGACAGATTGGGATTTTGACGGCGTGCCGGAGCGCATTCCGATAAAGGATAAAAAGGGGAAACTAACCGGTTTTGCCTATCCCGGGCTTGTCCTGGAAAAAGACGGCAACGTGGCTTTACGGCTATTTCACTCACAGGACGAGCAGAGAGAAAAAACAACAGAGGGATTAAGGGCACTCTACTCCATGCAGTTCGTCAAGCAGTGTAAAGCCCTGAAAAAAGACATTGCTCTACCCAGATCGTACTGGGCGCTTTACGAGGGAATTGCCAGCCATGAAGAATTTAATGAGGATCTTCTCTCCTTCGTGCTTACCGAAATTTTTTCCTGCCGAAGCGGGACAATCCCCAGTCGGCAGGAATTTGACAAAAAAATTACTGAAGTGAAACAAAATGGCCTATACGCTCCAGCTAAAGAAATGATGCAGCAGGTTGTCGAGCTGTTGCGTGACAGACGCGAAGTGCTTGACGATATTGCCGCTATTGAGGAGAAATGCCGAACGCAGAACAAACTTGGAGTGAGCCTGGAAGACTGCCGGAACCTGCGGGCTGAAGTGGCGTCACTTCTGCCTCCGCGATTTTTATTGAAACTGGATAATGCCGAATTACAGCGCATCCCACGCTACCTGAAAGCTATGCGGATACGATTGGAAAGAAAAATGCATAATCCGGCTAAAGATGAACAAAAAGCAAAGCAACTCCATGTCCACGAGGAACGCCTGGCTCTTTTTCAGAGCATGGAAAATCTTACTCGCAAACAGAAAGAAAGCGTTACTGGATACAGGTATATGATCGAGGAATTTAAGGTGTCGCTTTTTGCCCAGGAGCTCAAAACTTCCATTCCCATATCAGCTAAACGTCTTGACAAATGGTGGCAGGAAATGAGAAAAGAAATTGATGCGAAGGGTTTGTAAGGTGTCTCAGTGACCAAGTTCATGAAGAGAGGGATTCTATGAAAAATATACGTGGATATGTAACTGCCATACTTATTCTCATTGTTATTACGATCATCGGCCTTTCCGTTCTGGTTAAATTTGTGCTGACCGGAGATCGCCTGCAGGCCATGCTCGTTCCTCCGGCGGAAAAGGCTTTGGGACGGAATGTATCCATCGGCAAAATTGATGTCAGTCTTTTTAAGGGGATCACCATTGATGGGTTTTCCATTAAAGAGGCTGACGGCAAAGCGGATTTTGTCAGTGCCGGCAGTTTTGTCCTTAAATATGATCTCATGCCTTTGTTGCAGAAAAAAATCGTGGTGAGCGAGGTCGTTCTGAAAAATCCAGCAATCACTCTGAAAAGGGATGCCAAAGGAAATTTTAATTATTCCACTCTCGCCCTGCTTGCTCAGGATAAAAAGGAAGGCAAGCAGGAACCTGCCGCCTCTTCCTCTGCTGCTGCCCTGCCTCTTGCTCTTACCGTACAGAAAATTTCCATCGCTGATGCTGCATTTAAGGTTGAAGATGCTCAAGGGGAACTCCCCACTGTAAACGGCAGGGCGGACCTGGAAATCGGACTTGATCTGGGACAGGATATCTCGTCCCTGCGTTTTCAAGGAAACACACAATTTGACGTTGATGCTGATTACCAGGGGGTAAAACCCAACATCTCCGGCGCGCTGAAATTTTCCGAGCAGGAGTTGTCCGGCAACATTGCTGTTCTTGTCCAGGGCGAAGAGATAAATCTGGACACTGTTGTCAAGAATTATATGCTGACGGCTGCCGTTGAAATGAATGTCAGGAGTAAGGAATTGAACATTGATAAGCTTATAGGGCTTGCTTCATCTCTTCCGTCGGCTGGCAAAGATGGCGGCAAGGCATCTGCTCCTAAAATGAAGGGCAAAAAAGAATCTATTGCTTCCAAGCTGCCTCCGGGACTGACGGCACATGGGGTTGTGCAGATTGATAAGGCTCTTCATAACAAGCTTGTTGTCAATAATTTTCATGTCGCCTACCGGCTTGACAAGAATATTTTTTTTGTGGAGGAATTTTCCGCCGAAACAGCCGGGGGAGTTGTAACCAGCAATATGAAGCTTGATTTGAATGATCCTGATCTTGCCTATGACGGAGCGCTCGACATCAAGGCCATACAGTTCGGTCAGGTGATGACAGCACTTTTCCCGAAAATTTCCGAAAATATATCCGGCAGCCTGGCCACCGACATCGCTTATTCCGGAAGGGGAACATCATGGGATGTTATCAAAGACCAACTCAGCGGTAAAGGTGATTTCAATTTGAGCGACGGGCAGATACGAAACTCAAAGGTTACAGCCTCCATTGCAAATCTCCTTGGTATCGAGGAGCTGAAAAACTATGTCTTTAAAAATTTCAGCGGCAATTTCCGATTAAGCGAGGGAGACGTCTTGCTGAAAAGCTCTATTGATGGCAGAGATCTTGACATGGTGACTGACGGGAAGATCGGCCTTGATTCGGCACTTGCTTTGCCGCTTACTTTGAAATTGTCCCCTGAAATGAGTAAGAGGATGCAGGAAAAATCATCCATTGCCAAGTATCTCTCCGACGATCAGGGCCAGACAACACTGCAGCTCAGTATCGGTGGCACGCTCAAGTCTCCCAAGCCTGTGCTTGATAGCCGCAGTGTACAGAAAAAGGTTGGAGAAACCGTGAAGCAGAAAATCCTCAGTGAGATTGGCGACCGGGTCGATAAGAAAAAGACCGATGGATCTCAGCAAGAAGAGGGCAAACCTGACATTGAAGAGGTTGGCAAAGGTCTGCTCAAAGGGCTCTTGGGCAAGTAGCGGTTATCTGCAGACTGCATTTTTTCAGCCCTCGGTCTCATTTTTTTCTTCCTCAGCACCGTACTTCTGTTTGAGTGTAAGTCGGTAAAACGCTTTTTTGTATGAAGCTGAATCAGGTTTCAGGTGAACGGCCTTTTCCATTTCTTGCAGGGCGCTGGTCATGTCGCCTGCGGCAAGATGGGATCTCGCCAGCCAGTATGCGGCACTGGCGCTGTAAGGCTCAAGCTGTGTTTTTCTTTTGGCGGCCTGCAGCGCTTTCTGCAGATGAAATTCCGCCTTTTCAGGGTAGCCTGCCTGCAGTAAGGTTTTGTACAGGGAAAGATTAACCGACACTCTTCCCGGATTGCGACCGTATCTGGTCATGTCAAGATGAATTGCCTTGCTTATTAATTCCTTTGATTTTTGTTCCTTATTTATCTTCTGATAACAGACGGCCAGAGACCTTAATGCGGCCGTGTTTTTCTGATTTTTTTCATGCAGCATCAGATAGAGCTTCGTGGCATTATGCCAATCCCCGTAACGGCCGTATCTTTCGGCGAATTTTTTGAGGCCTCCTTCAATTTTATTGTCCATGTCAGCTCGCAGATGCGGCACCTGATAACTGATGACGGTGGTTGCTGTGGCGAGTCCCATTCCGACGCAAAAAAGCAGCAGTATGGCAATTGATTGTCTCCATGGTGAGATAGACTGATCTTTGTTTTTCTGTTTGTGACATTGCCAGTGATACAGACCCATGAGAGCCAGGGCCAGGGAGAGAAGGATTTCGGCAATCTCGGCTTCATTAAAGGTAAACAGCCTCAGCTCAAGCAAGCTTGCGACCAGAAAGAATGGCCACAGATAAAGAGGCGGGGCAGCCAGACCCTTGTTGTTCAACAGGATTGCCCACCTGGAAGCGGTCCGTAGTTCCAGGGGATAAAGAATTCCGTACAGAATGAAGCCACAGGCGAGAACAACCTCAATAACACGTTTCAACTTTGTGCTGTATGGGCCGGTAACAAAGTTGTGCAGATTTATTTCCTGCTGCAGGTTGTGTCGGCTGAAAAAATCAGGGGTACCAATGTTGAACAACCGCTGCCCCCAGGAAATTTCTTCGCCGCAAACATAGAGGCAGGCCACTGCCAGGGCGGCAAAAAAGAAACAGTGTCGTGACTTGCTCAGGACAAGGCGGGCCGAGAAGAAGAGCGTAATGGCAAAGAAATAAAACTGGGCCCATTCTCCGACCAGATCTTCATAGGTGGCCCAGATGTATGCCACTGGAAACCAACGGATAATCGCGGCCATAAAACCGATAATGATAACAAAAAGAAAAAGTGCGGTATGGCTTTCAGCTTTCCTGTTCATCATTTTCTACTCCATGAGCACGGTAAATGGGGATGCCCCCCACCGGAGAGTTGATGGCCGGTGAGGGGCAAGAAAAAATTAACCTTTGGACATGAGAAGATTATCAGTGGCTGTCACTGTCAAAGTGAAGTGAATCGCCATCACTGTCACTGTCACTATCGTGGTCATTGTCATCATGGGTGCCGCAGTTGGCATCACGGTCAACTTTGGCTGTCCAGTAAAGGCCGGTCTCGTAGTTCGGGGCCTGAAAGGTAAAGCTGACATTAGTTGTGTCGTTATGGTGCAGGTAAACTTCTCTGCACAGGTGGGCGACAGCGGTACCTACCTTGTCATAGCCCATCATCTTGACTGCGGCGTATACGCTGCGGTCCGTGTTGTTTTTTACAGCCGCTGAAACGGTTGTAGCCTGGTTCATTTTAACGGAGCCTGCAGCCAGTGCCATTCCTGTGGTGGTGAAAGCGAGAAGAATCGCCAGGGTAATAATTTTTGCCAATTTCATTTTATATCCTCCGATATATCGATATAATTTTTTTTAGTAATTGTCATTTTTCGTGTCAGTTAAATCTTTCCGAACTTAAGGAATGACGGTGTTCGGAGCGTCGATGGTGATCTCGAAGTCAGCAGGGCCAGCGGTGCCGGGCTCAGTTGTAGCTGTGGACTCGTCAAATGTCGGAGTAACACGCAGGGTAAAGCTATCCTGGTTCAGGTCACTTACGTTTACAAAAGCATTGATGTTGACGTTGGCAAGATCATCGATAGCGCCGGTGCTCCAGGCAGGATTGGCTTTGATGGCATCAAGTTCAGCGGTGGTCAGTTCAATCGGCTGACGGATATCGGTACCCACTACAGCGGGAATGATCCAGTCGCCGGTGACAGGGTCTGTGGTGATGTTGACAGACTCACGGTAGGTTACCCATGGGGCGTCACAGCCGAGGTTGTCGGCACAGGCCTGATCGCAGTCGGCGGTGGCAACACCGGTTGTACCGGCTTCTTCGTCATAGTTGCCCGGGCAGCTCGCCATGAGGATGTTGTCGGTGTAGATGATACTGTCAGCGTCAAAGTAGAGGCCGCCTTTGAGGTTGCTTGAGGGCAGCCATTCGCCGAACAGGTCGGTGTGAACCGCAGCCATGTCGGAGGCAACGATATGGGTCTGGTTGGCGGTCATCAGGAATGTGGCCCGCACATAGGGGTTGAAGTAACCATAGGAATCATGGTGTTTGTCCGGCGCACCGAAAAGACCATGGGCCTGCAGGGCATCAAGCTCACCCTGTTTCATGATGTCACTTGTGGTGGGAACGGTATAGTCATAATTGTTGCCGTTGCGTGAACAGAAGGAAAGACCGTCAGAGGGTCCTGCCTCGGTGAAGTTGCCGCTGGCATCCACGAAGCCGAGCTGCATGGTGAAGCCGGTAACCCGGGAACCGGTCTGGTTGCCGTATTTCATGAGCAGTCTGTACTCTTCGGTCTGGCCGTTGTTTGTGGTGTTGAAAGTCAGGTCGAGGGGAGTATCAATCATGTAGCTGACTGATTTGAAACGCTTGCTTGACTGGAAGGGATCGGAGCATTGTTTTATGTCAACGCCCCAATAGTCAGACATCTCTGTGATGTCGTTACCGTCGCCGTCCAGTACAACAGTTGAATCAGGATTCCAGCCGGCTGACATGATGCAGTTGTCACCAGTAACGTCATCGCCGTTAACGATGCTCAGCCCTGGACCCTGGGTGTCTCGCTCTTTCCAGGTCATGGCGCCGACAACAGTCCCGGCTGCATTCGAGATGGCCCCTGAGCCAACACTGTATTTGGCCCAGCCGCTTGGCATGAAACCATCTGCGGAAACAGCGCCTGTGTTGGGGTCGGTCAGATAACCAGGCTCAATGTAGTTCCAGGCGTCCCAAGCATAGCCAACGCCACCGGGATAGAGTTCGTCTGTGGAGGGGCGTGGAGTGACGTTGGTCTGGTCCCATTCGGTGATCATGGCGGCATTGGCGACACTGAATGTTGCCAGGGCACCCAGGGCTGCTGCTGTTGCAAAGAGTTTTTTTGTCTTCTTCATTTAGCTTCTCCTTTTTCAGTTAATTGGTTTGCGAATGTGTTTTTTTGGGGAAACACTTTATGACGCGGTGTGCGACATTTTGCCACACCTGCATGCGGCTTGAGCATGATCAATGCCAATACCTTTGAAAGAATGGAGAAAAAATTTATAAATATCTTAACTATCTTAAATGATTATATTTTTTTATTGTGTTATTTGTGGCCGTAACCAATGGGACAGGGGAAGAGAGGAACAATGTGGTCATCAGTTTCTGAGCAGTACTTGGTCAGTTCCTGATGAGCAGGAGGAGTTTTTTTTAGGGGAGAGAGTTTGTTCGGTTGAAATCAGTTCAGAACCGGCTGTATTTCCTCATTGTAGAAAAGATATCGATTGCCGCCCTGTGATTTTGCCTCATACATGGCACAATCGGCATTCTTTAACAGGGTATTCCCGTCCACTCCATCCTTTGGAAAGAGTGAGATTCCAATACTCACGGCGATTATTTCGGTTCCAAAAAAGGGGAATGGCTGGGAAATATTTTCAATTATTTTCCTGGCAACAATGTCAGCATCATCCGGTCCGTTAATTCGATTGAGCAGTACGGCAAATTCATCGCCCTTCATGCGAGCTACCGTATCGGTCTCCCTGACCGATTTTTTCAGACGCTCAGCTGCTTCTTGCAGAATCTGGTTTCCCGTCTCATGGCCAAGGGTTTCGTTAATCGATGAAAAAAGGTCAATGTCTATGATAAAAAAAGCGATCTTCTGCTGATAGCGTTTTGCTTCACCCACACTCTGGTGTAGACGATCAAGGAAAAGATTGCGGTTGGGGAGATTGGTCAGAGGGTCATAATTGATACGGATTTCTCTTTTTTTGATTTCCTTTTTAAATTGGCTTATGTCTCGGATCAGGCAGACAATTCCCTGAATGGATGATCCGTCTGGATCGTAAAGGGGGGTGCCTGAAAAAAGCACGGGCAGATGATTGCCAGTGTTTGTTTTGAAGGTCATTTCCAGGCTGGAGATGGATTTTCCCATGCACAGTTCGTTAAAAAGTGTCTGGGGAGTGGACGATTCTTCATCTCGGCTGAGAATCTGCTGAATCGGTTGATCAAGCAACTCATTTTCTTCATAGTCAAGAAGGATCTTGGTTGACTGGTTAATTCTCTGAATAGTCAGAGACGGTGAAAGAACGATAAGGCTGTCGGACATGTTGTTAATAATGTTATCAACGTAATCTTTGGATACGGAAATTTTTTTGAGTTTTTCCGTCATGTCCCAGAAAGAGCGGGCAAGTGTACAGATTTCATCATTTTCATCACAGATTTCAGGTCGCTCGATTGATTTCCCTCTGGCAAAATTTTCAATCATTTGCCTGAGTTTTTTGAGGGGGAGAATAAGTTGTCTGTTGGCAATCAGGTTGATGACAATGGTTATAATGACAAGTACGGCAACAAAAAGGGCCTGGAGCAGCCTTGAGTTGTTTGTGGCACTTTGTTTGGAGTTGCCGATTTCCTGCACCACTGTTTCTGTGAGCATTAATGATTTGCGCTGAAAATCAGCCCGTAACTGGTCCCGCACCTTACCGATTCTCCTCATTTCTTTTGTGATTGAGAAAGGATCTGGACTTCGCAGTGCCGCCAGATACTGCTCGGAGGCTATGAGAAAATAATCTTCATAGCTGTCACGCAGGGAGAGAAGAAGAGGATAAAAATTTTTATGAGAACGGGATGTTGTCTGGATAAGTTCGTTGAGTAGCGAGGCGATTTCGTCATTGAGCTGATTTGCTTTGACAAGTTCATCCTCGTCCCCGGTCAGAAGCGCACTTTCATAATGTTTTGTCTGTTCTTTAAAGAGAGTAAAGGCCCTTTCTCCTTTCAGTGACAGGGGAAAATGCACTTCCTCAATATGGGTGAGAACAGTGTTTATTCTGGAGTTGGAAATTGAAGTGGCAATTGTGGCAAAGAGATATGCTAAAAGGGCAATCCAGACACAGCTCCATACTTTTGTTTTGATATTTGATAAAATTTTCATTTAAGGGATTTAGTGAATTTTTAACTCCTTAACCCTGCTGTCCAGTGACTTTTTGTCTATAAATCCTATTGCGTTCCGGGTCTTGGCAATAAAAGCTATGACTGCCTCATCATCTTTTTTTACCATGGGAGGAATTCCCATCCCTGTGAAGAGTATTTTTTTTCTATAAAGTAAATATTGTCTTGGATTCTTTTTCAAGACCTTTTGGCAAAAAACAGAGTAGACCTCCTGACTATTGTTAACCAAAACGCTGATATATTCTCCATTAATCCATTTCGTTTTCTTTCCGTGGAAAATAAGGTCTGCAGTTCGTCTGCTGATTGAGGAAAGGGGGTTGTTATTGTTAATGACCAGGGCAACATCATCTGCAAAACAGCAGGTACCTGTGAGCCACAGGGCCCACAAGGTAAGCAGTGATATTTTGAAGAGGTTGCGCATGATTAAGGTGCTCAAAAAGTAAAGGATATCTTGACAGCTCCATATTGCCAGTGGGTTTTCAGGCTATCAGGATTGAAGTAACTCATAAGTAGAGCTCCTCCTTCAACCAGGTGATATTCCGCCTTTATTGTCCAGTTGTCGGTTAAATCGTAACGAAGGCCAAGGCCCCAGTCTTTTCGCCAGGGTTGAGAATCAATGGGATTTTTGGTCGACTCTTCTCCGTATTTATCATGCTTTAAACGGTAATATTCATCGTAAAGCAGAGAGACGGACAGCGGGTCAGTGGGAGAATAGGAAAGCATGACATACCAGGCCTGGGAAGGACCATCAAGGGCGGTTGATCCGTAAAGGGATTGCGTGCGGTCATTTTCCGAGTATTCAGAGCGCAGAGTCAGATTCTGCCAGGTATACTCCAGAGAATAAACCATTTTGCTTCTGATTTTCAGTTCTCCTATTTTTGTTCCATTGCTCTCCATTTCATCTTTACCACTGGCAAAAGAGAGGCCCAGTTTCAGGTTGAGAGTAGGATGACTGTAGACCAGGGCTCCTCCATACAGATATTTGTTGTCGCGTTCAAAGTCAGAGATGTAGTCCGGCAGGAGATTGTTCGGATCCGAGACTGTTCGGAGGCGGTTTTGTATATTCTGCAGGGAGGAGTCGTAGTAGACCGTATCTTTTTCATAATCAATGCGGCCATAAAATATCTGATAGTCAAGATCTCCCAAATTTTCACTGCTCAGGTTGCCGTATGCTTCACCCCCGGTGTGTGATAACCAGAGGTCTCTCCTTGTCTCGTCATAAATGGATTGTGGGAGAAATATCATGGGACGCAGGAAATCAGAGTCTCTCTCAGTGTTATAAAAACCCATGGGTATTTTAATTTTTCCAAGTCTCGTGCCGATTGCGTCGTGGGCATGGTAGTCAATAAGTGCCCAGTCAAGTCGTGGCTTATTGTCCCCATAATCACCCAGGTCTCTGGAAATTATCTGGGCGCCGATTCTGAAAGAGTGTGACAACTGGGAGTTAACATTAATGCCGATTTCGTTGAAATCAAAGGTGCCACCCTTGCTGTCGGCCAGAAAATCATTGCCGGAACTTGAAAGGTAGCCCAGGGAGAGAAAACCGTGGATTTGCACCTTTTGATGAAGATCAAAGGCGTAAATGGATGCCGGAAAGACAATGGCAAGAACGAGCGGCAAGAAAGAAATATGAATAATTCGTCTTATCATAGCAGAGCTATCCTAGCTTTTCAGGTAAAACCAGTCAACAACGAAATTATTCAGGATACGGACAATAAAATGAATATATTGTTTTATTTAAACTTTTTTTATTTGGTAGGTGTTGATTTTTTTTCGAAGAGTGGTGGGAGAGATAGCAAGTTTTTGGGCTGTATGGGTAATATTCCAGTTGTTCTGGGCAAGGGTTTTGGCAATGTGTTCTTTCTCTGCATCGGCAAGGGTTGTGGCCTGTTCCTGTTTGGAGGAGGAGTGGTTGGGGGACGGACTCTTATGCAATTGGATGTCTTCGGCAAGAATGTGGGAGTCTCTGGAGAGAGCCACTGCCCGGGTCAGGACATTTTCAAGTTCACGGACATTTCCCGGCCAATCGTAGCTATGCATTTTGGCCATGGCTTCTTGAGTGATGACGGCCTCTTCCGTACCCAGTTTCCTGCAGATTTTTCTCAAAAGATTTTCTGCCAGCAGGCTGATATCCTGCCGACGTTTTCTTAAAGGAGGAATTTGCAGTCTGGAAACATTGAGTCTGTAAAAAAGATCCTGCCTGAATTTTTTTTCCTCAACCATTTCTTCAAGATCACAATGGGTAGCCGCTACAACCCTTGCCTTGAGAGGAAGGGAGTCAAGTCCGCCAACGCGGACAAATTCCTCCTCCTGGAGAACCCTTAAAAGCTTGCTTTGCAGATCAAGGGGCATGTCTCCGATCTCGTCGAGGAAAAGAGTGCCTTCACCAGCATATTCCATTTTGCCTATCTTGGTTTTTTCCGCTCCCGTGAAAGCACCTTTTTCATATCCGAAAAGTTCGCTTTCAAGAAGAGTCGGCACAACCGCTGAGCAGTTGATTGCCACAAAAGGCATATCCGGAGAAGAGGCTTCATGAAGAATCCGAGCGGTTAATTCTTTGCCCGTTCCGCTTTCGCCTCGGATGAGAACTGTCACCCTGCTCCGGGACAAGAGACCAATATTTTTCAGCAGGTCGATAATTTGGGGGTCCGAACCAATCATGTCATCAAATGATGGACCGGAATCATCATTTTTCTGGGGATTTTTTTCTTTTTTTCTGCGGTCAGTAACTTTATGAACCATATCAAAAAGGTCGTCCAGATCAAGTGGTTTGCGCAGATAATCAAAGGCGCCATTCCGCATGGCGTCAATAACCGCTTTATTGTCGGAATCCCCTGTCATAATGACAATACAGAGGTTCGGATTTTCCTTCAAAAGGTCCGGCAGTCGCTGCAAGCCACTGCCGTCGGGAAGGTTGACGTCAAGGAGAATGAGGTCCGGCGCGTTGGACCTTGCAATAAATTGGATAGCGTCACCGATGGAGTGGACCAGGTGGACATTATGTGCTTCGGCTTGCAGTTGAATCTGCAGGCTGCGACAGAGTGCTTTGTCGTCATCGATAATGAGAATGTCGCTCATTTAAGTTAACCTTCCTTTGAAAATCATTGAAAACTGCGCTCCACCCAAGGGGCTATTGCTTGCTGATACGGTGCCTCCGTGGAACTCGACTATTTTTTTGACGTTGGCCAGACCAAGACCGGTTCCTTTTTCCCGTGTTGTATAAAACGGTTGGAAAAGTTTAGCCATCTGGTCTTCCCGCAATCCCTTGCCTGAATCTCTGACAGTGATAATAAATCCTTCGTTATCCGGCAATTTATCCGCTGTAAGGTGAATGATGCTTTCAGAGGGAGACCATTGTATAGCGTTATCGACAAGGTTAAGCAAGGCGAGAAGCATATGCTGCTTGTCAACTTTTATCAACGAGCTATCAAGGTTATCGCTAATCTCAATGGAGATTATCTTGTCGGCTGCCTTCTGGGTAAGAATTTCCAACACCTCATTGGCCAGCAGCTCGAATGATACGTTTTCCGGGGTCAGGTCAATGGGTTTACTGAAATTGAGCAGCTCTGTAAACATCGACTCAAGCCGCTTTACCTGGGTAAGAGCAATGGCAGCCATTTCTGAATAGGCAGGATCGTTCTTGACCTTGCGGGCCAGAGCCTGCAAGTTTATTTTGACGGAAGAAAGAGGGTTGCGCATTTCATGGACAATGCTGGAACTCAATTTGCCGACAGCACTGAGTGAAGTGGCCTGAATTATGTTCTTTTTAGCATCTTCGATAGTGTCCAGCATGTTGTTTAATGATGTGACAGCTTCATTAAGGGAACGATCCTGAAATTCAGGGAGGCGTTCCTGGTAATTTCCCGCAGCAATATGGCGGGTGAGGGTTGCGAATTCATCAATTGGTGTGGAAAGGCTGTTTGCCTTTTTATGGGCGAAAAGGAGAATCAGGAGTAGAATAAAAAGAGCTGTTATGCCTCCGTACAGGATATATCTTTGGAATTCTTTCAGCACCTGTATCTTTTCTATTTCCACGATGAGTATCCAGTTCATCTCAGGAATGTCTGCAGCAATAAAAAAAACCGAAATTCCCTGGCTGTTATAGTGTTTCTTTAATTTCCAGTATGGTGTTTTTAATATATCCGGTGAAATCAGCGACTGCTCCGGAGGACTGTCCTCCTGGGATGGAGACGAGCTGAAAAGGATATTCCCGTCAGCGGTAACGAGGTACAATTTCCCGCTTTCATCAAGATCTGAAGTGTCGGCAAGAATTCTATTAAGAGACCTGCTGACATTCAATTCTGCAACGATAAAACCACTCAGTAGGCCGCGTCTGTCAATGAGCGTCTGTCCTAAAGGAAGAATCGTGGATTTGTCATTCAAAGAAATATAAGGATTTGAAGTTACGAGGAGTGTGTCCTGTCTGAATTTTTTTTTGAATGCCTCAGAAAGTGGGGGAATATAGTTGTCATCAGGAAATTGACTGATAGGATTCCAGTTGTGGTCGAATATAGTAAGTGACTTATAAGAGGCGTGTCCCTTAAAAAGGGTATCAGCTGCAAATTTTATAATGGTTTTATTGTTCGCTGAAAGAGTTCCATCCTGAATATTTACCTTTCCTGCAATGCGATTAAATTCCTTCTTTGAATGTCTGAGCCATTCCCGAAGCCAGAGCATTCGTGATTTTAATGAGTAATTAAGGTGGTCTTTTTCCAGTTTTTCAATGGCTTTTTTGGCAAAATAGTGATTTTGGAAAGAAAAAATCAATATCGGAACCAGACCCGTGATTGCCATGCCGATAAAAATCTTTTTTTTCAGACTGGAATATGAAAGCATTTTTTTACTCAGTGTGAATTCTCTTATACATTTTTGTCATTTTGTAGGTATGTAGCAAAAATTTAATCATGAAGCTCTTAAAAAATAGTGCCCCAGTTTTGTATGGTAGTTTAATTAACTCCAAATATGAATTTATTTTATGGGGAGCATCCGAACTTTCCGGGGACTCAATCAGGATTTGTCTGCATAAGGAGAACAGGGGGGAGAGCAAGCGTAAATACGAAATAGTGATTACCAACGTATTTCAGCCAGCACAAAGAGAGTTTTTAGTTTTTTCTGTCATCTCGGTGTCTCACAAGCTCGCTTACCGGAACGGATGTGAGAAATCTTAATATCTGTGGTGACAGATTTCTCCCGTTGGTCGAAATGACACCATTTGCATTTTATGTCTACAAATCAACCTGTTAATGAGCCAATAATATATCATTGGTTGAAATTCGTTGGTAATCACATACGAAATTAACAATGTGGTAAGTGCAAAAAAAAAGCCCCGGAAAACCGGGGCTTTTTTATACCTTTAGAGAGATGCTTACTTGTTGACCGGTGGATTATGCGGGTCAATATGGCAGTCCAGACAACGCGGGAATTTTGCCAGCATCTTCGGATCATGGGGTTGAGTATGGCACATGGAACATTGAGGTATCTGGCCATGGACCGGATGACAGTCAACGCAGGATACGCCGGAGTGTTTACTCGGAGAAGCGGTCCAAGTCTCGTAAACACCATCGTGACAGGCACTACAGGTTGTTTCTTGTCCAGCCTCATAGGTGATCTCCAGTGGTTTGTGCACCGGATGACAGGATTTACACGCCTCAAGGGTCTGGTTCGGAATATGGGTGTCATGGCATTCCATACATGATGGAATATTGCCGTGTTTTGTGTGATGGCAGGTAGCGCAGCCCTGTTCGGTATGTTTGCTCGGATATTTGGTCAATTCACCTGATGGCCCGGTATGACAGTTGCCGCATTGGCCTTCCAGGAGGTCATTTAAAGGTACGTTCAGCGGTGTATGGGGAATAATGTGACATGTCATACAATCAGTGAATTGAGGCCCGTGGGGCTCAACGTGGCACTGGGTACATTTGGGCATAATTTCCTGGAAATTATTTTTTGTGGGGTTGTATGCATGAAATAACTGATGGCAATCCTGGCAATGAATCTGATGACGTCCACCATTGTTTTTTATTTTCATAAAAACGCTTGTGTGACATTGAGCGCATTGCGTAACCGTCAAAGGTTCAGGAGCTTTTTCATAGAGGGCAGATCCTCCCGGGGTGATTTTTCGGGCAGGATTGATTGTTTTCGGGTCTACCGGTTTGGCATCCTGCATGTCGAGCTGGGCCATGAGCATGGGGGCTGGAGCTTTTTCAGCTTCCATTGCTGCAGGCTCAGGAGCCGGTTCCGTCATGGCGGCGGAAGCAACGGTTTCCTTGGGTTCTGCTCCTCGCTCGGTGGCGTTAATCGGCATACATGATATGGCCGATGAAATAAAAAAAACTGCAACGACATTATAGAGAACTTTTCGTTTCATTTTCATAGGAAGTATCCCCTCTCCAATATATTTTGCAAGCACAGAACAATTCTGTATCGTTTGTTATCAACCAACTTTGACCCAAAAAACCGAGTGAGCTCATTTCCTGTGCTCACTCGGTTTGCCGGATCTATTTTCTTAAATCATGGGCGATGCCATGGCAATCGCCACAAGTGGGGAATTTATTCATGATAGCGTCTGGGTGCGGGATACCATGACAATCCTGACATTTTGGAATCATCTTATGCTCTGCTTTATGGCAATCGGCACAGGCCACATCTCTATGTTTAGCGCTGCTTGCCATAAGGAGGCTGTAAGCAGTGTCATGACAGGATGCGCAGTGTTTTGAAGAAATATCATCAGGGTATCTCACAGGCAGAGGCATATGGGCTTTATGACAGGTGAGGCAGTCGGTTTGAACCATGTCTGAAGAGTGTGGATCGTGACAGCGCGTACAATTCGGAATTTCACCATGGACTGTGTGGCATGTGGTACAGGCCTGTTCAGTATGCATGGTGGGTACTTTTTTCAACTGGGCTATCTGTTCGGTATGGCAGGTAAGGCATGGCTCGGTCATCTCGTCGGAAAGAGTGATTTCCAAGGGAGTATGCGGGTTGGTATGGCAGCCCAGACAATTCTGGAGTTCGAAATGGGATTCCCCCGAGTGGCACATACTGCACTGAGGGATAATATCCGCGTCCTTAGGGGGATGTCCCTGGTGGCAATCAACACATGTAACGCTTGTTTTGTGGGCCATGCCCAGAGATTCAATTGCTTTAGGGGCCGCATCATGGCATTTGGAGCAATCATCAGGCGATAAGACTGGCCGTGCACCGTCCATGGCAGAGGCGGCTAGCGGAACTGAAATTCCTGCCGTCAGGAAGATTACAAAAGTTGCCAGGACATGTTTCATCAATTGAATATTCTTACCTCTCATGCGTTGTTTCACTTATACTCCTCCTGAATTTTGAATTAAGCGTGGAAAATATAGTAAACAAATAAATTGTTTTGTTCGCTAAAAACAGCTTAATTTGTCGTAATTGCTCATTAAATCAATAAATGTAAAATTTATTGACAATAACAGTAATAAATGGACCTGCAAATGCGGCAAATTGTCGCATAGTATTGAAAGAAATGCAATAATTTAAAAAGGCTTGCCTAAAAAAATCCCCTGGTTCCAAGATGAGTAAAATTAAAGTGTGCTTTAAAACTGTTACTCAAATTTTCACTTTTTTCGCTCTTTCATCCAGTTACGTATATCATAATTCTTTGTTGCATTTTCCCCTGCATCGAAATTTGACTTCCGAATCCTCAATTTTTTTGGAAGGATGACAGCCAACACAAAATCCATGATCACGGGGCTTGATAAGTCTATACTCATGATTTGATGCATGAGGTTTGTGGCATGTGATACAGGTAATACGACCATCAGGCAGGGTCGGATATTCGCCTGGGATCGATGTTTTTTTTGCCGGGATAAAGTTAACAGGGTGGGATGCTGTTCCAACGCTCTCAGGATGGCAGGTTGAGCATATGGTTAAGCTGGTAAATTCTTTTCCCTCTAAGTTTGTATGGCTTCTCGTTCGTTCATCTTTTGAATTTTTGATTTCCTGGATTGTAAACAGGAATTTATTCGACTCTCCATTCAAGTGGCACTTATAACAAAGATCTTTCACAAATGGTACATGTCTAAACGTTTTGGAAAGATCTTCGACAATAGTTTCCATATGGCATTCCCTGCATCTGATTGAGGGACTGACTTCTCCGGATTGAGCATGGACCGGTAAAACTAAAATTGTCAATACAAGGGTAACTTGTGACAATCTGTTTAGCATTGAATGCTTTTGCCTCTAACAAGTTTTTACGGGGCTTGTCTTTATCTGTAAATGTAGTGTGCCCAATCCCTCTATTGTTGCTGAAATCCAATGAAAAGGGTTTTTACAGCATCGCTCCTGCCTTGCAGGGGTTTGTTTTCATCTGCATATTGCCGGAACATGAATTTGGGCGGTTTCGCTCTTAGATCTTCAGGGCAAGGATATGAGTTTTTTTATTCCTGAAGATCCATTCATTTTAATTTATCAGGATGAAGTTTTTTTTTCAAATAGAGAATGTAAATCAGATAGAGGGATGAAAAAAATCTCCCATATGCCTTGGTGTTGGAGAAGCAAAAAAAGAGCACGAAATGTCGTACTCTTTTTTTAAGAGGGTAATTTCTGCAATAAGCAAGAATTATGGTGTGGCTGTCTCAGAAAGGCCAGCTTAGATGGCTGTGAGGTAATCCTGTCCCAGGTTCAGGTCATTTCCCGTGTCATACGTCAGTTGAGGGATGCGGGCATTTGCAATTATAAATTGTTCAAGCATTCGTATCTGACTGTCTGTCAGGTCGCCGAAAAGAATGCGCCGCTGCTTGATGACCGGCTTACTGGATGCTGATTTTGAGATGATTGAGTCTGAAATTGTTTCAAAAGGTATTTCATCCATGTAGTCTTCATTGAGACCGAAAAGTATACCTCTTTCCGGAGGCTTTTCGTTGAGGTAATCTTTGTCTACATAATTAAAGAGTATTCCACCCATCCCGATATCAATCACTTTTCCGAAATTATAATGGAGGACGTACATTTCTTTTTTGGGCGAAAAACGGGGAAATCTCCTGCGGTTGCTTAAAGTGAAGTTGGTTTTCATTCTGTGTCCCTCTTTGTTTTGATATTCTGGTATATCCTGAGAGCCATCTTTTCTTCTTGTTTCTTCTCATATCAAAAAAAAGAGGGACTGTGAATAGGGCAAATTGTCGCATAAAAGTAAATGGTTACAGCGTGGTAGTGGTTTTCTTTGATTAACAGGGGCAAGGTAGGGCATATTGTCGCATTTGTGACAGTTTATATACAGGAAGCGTCAGGAGTATTTTGGGTTAATGAATTTTTTTTCGTTTTTAACCATGTAAAATCAAATAGTTGTCTTGTTTTGTCTTTGTGATGTTGAGAAAAAATGATTTTATGCGGGTTTTTTCGCCTTTTTTGGAGTTTTATAAATTATCTGGTTTCGTTGACAATAGAAAGTGAAAATGGTAGGTCGTCATAGTCGATGAAGAAGGTTGCAAGAAGTACCCTGGAAAGTAGTATGAGCAACTCCGTATACAAACGGAGCAAGGGTGATGAATCAATTATCAAATGATGAAAGTGAGATAATGGGCATGGGGCTTTGTGCGAAGCTGTGGCAGCGTTTTTTTTGTGTGCGGGTATGTGTATTCTTTTGCTTGTCTCTTATCGTTAGTTCAGCCGGCAGTTCTGCGAATGCTGGAGAAATAACCCTTTTAACTCCTAAAATAAAGAGTGTTGTGTATGCTCGCGCCCCTTCGACGCATTTTGTTCTGAAAGTTTCTGAGAAGAAAGACGTAGACAGGCTAGAGCTTGTTTCCAAGTCCGGTAAAGTTTCACCTCTTGCTATCATTAAGAAAAATAAAAATTTCTTTGTCCATTTCAGTGTCCCTCTTACTCCCGGAATGAACCACTTTACAGTTTCTCCTCCCGGACAGAAAGTAACTATCGAATATAAGCCGCTTCGGACCTTGCTCAACGTAAATTTTGATGCTTCCAGCGTTTATCTGTACCATCGTCGCGATCTAATGCAACCCGAATGCCGGCAATGTCATGATGTCAATTCCGTACCCGATGATTATATTGTACACAGCTTGCCCTACGGAGACAATTCCCCGGCATGCTATAGTTGCCACAAGGCAATTCTGGCTGGAACGAACTGGCAGCATAGCCCCGTCGCTAACCTGCTCTGCGAAGCATGCCACCATCAGGATGAAAAGATTGGGTTGATTTCAGTGGCAAAAGGGAAGGATTCAAGCCTTTGTTATCGTTGTCATCTTGTCAAGGGAAAGGCATGGGATAGACTCCCTTATGTTCATCAACCAGTTGGATTTGGTGTCTGCGCGATCTGTCATAATCCCCACGGTGATACGTATCGATACCAGCTTTGGGCGGATGGAAAGGCTGATCTGTGTGTCAGTTGTCATGTAGATAAAGAAATTTTGCTGGCAAAAGATACAAAAGGTCTGATTGTTCATGGTATAATAAAAGGCAGTGGTTGTGTCGCCTGCCACGACCCCCATGCCAGTGAAAACCCTTTTATGCTTTATAAACCGATTAATGAACTCTGCACTGGCTGTCATACCGAGCTTGCCGGTGTGACAAAAGGGCATCCTGTAGGCGGCCATCCCGTCAGTGGGCCCCATAATCCGCTACGACCGGAAAGAGGGGAGTTTAATTGCGCAAGTTGTCATAATCCCCATGGATCCAGATATGCATATATGCTTGTCGGTGATATTTTGGGCGGTCATGTGTGCGCCCAGTGTCATAATTAGTGTCGGTTTCAATTGGATTTATTTCTCAGACCCCAAAATGATGGCTTCGTCTAACAGGCTGTTGAAAAATGTAGCGAGCGAAGCGGAGACATGGAAAAATGAGGCGAAAAAGCGCAGTTTACATGGAGTAAATGAGCATTTTGAGCCAAATTTTGACGCAGTATCAGCAAGCGCAGTAGTTTTCAACAACCTGCTAAAAAACATTCAACCGTTGCCGACATTTGCGGAGCTTGTTGAGATTTCATGGGTTGATGGTCAGTTTCTTGGCTTTTCTTTTAGCGACTGCACTCAGGATTAAGTATTCATGATGGTTTTTTTTTCTATACATTTCAGAAAACAGGCCTTGCTGGCACTTTTTTCTTTTTTCCTTGCCGGGCTGCTTGTCGTTCCACAGGCAGCTTATCCCAAACAAGACGATGATGATGAAATATCTCCATGGTATGTTCCTGTTAAAACCGTTTCGATTATTACCGAAGATGATCAGGGCTTGCCGTTAAAATTCCCTTCCTATGTTTATTTTGATAAGACGATGGACGAAATCTACGTTGTCGGCGGAGGGCGGATTACTGTTTACGGGTCTGATTATTTCCCGAGGATTTCTCTAGGGGCTGGTCGTGGTGTTGGCGGGGCCGCCGGCGTTTATGTTGCCGGTGATGGTCGACTTTTTGTCTGCCAGGGAAAATCTGAAGGCAAGCCCCCGCGATTAACTATTCTCAATGCCGCCTTTTTTCCGCAAAATGAAATATATGTACATGATATTCCGGGGGCGGAAAATTTTACTCCCAATCGAGTGACTGTGGGGAAAAATGGGCAAATTTATCTCTTGGGTACCAATTTCAGGGGCGCATTGGTTCTTGATGAAAAAGGGGCCTTTTTGCGTTGGTTGAAGCCTGTTGATAAGCTTTGGTCTCCAGAGGCCGAAGGGCAGGAAAACGTTCTTCCCGGAGAAGAGAGCAAGGCAGATGTAAAAGAGGAAGAGAAGCAACCTGAAAAGACAGAGATTGTTGAGGAGACACTTCGTGAGGCGGAGATGAGAAATCTTCCTGATATGTTGCGGCCCAAAAGGACTTTTATGACCGAAGGGGTTGCAGAGTCAGATGGCCGCGGACCAGTGCAGTTGACGGATGTTGTCTGTGATTCAAAAGGTAATATTTTCATGTTGAGTGAAGAAACCAGCAAGGTTTATGTCTACTCAGCCTCTGAAGAATTTCTTTTTTCTTTTGGAACCAAAGGAGGGTCAACCGGGAAACTGAGTCGGCCCAGAGGTATTGCTGTTGATGAAGACAGGCAAAGTATTTACGTTGTGGATTATATGCGCCACACTATTCTTGTTTATAACTTTTCCGGACGATTCTTGTTCGAAATCGGCGGGTTCGGACGTTCTCCCCGCTGGTTTAATTTTCCTTCCTCTTTGGCGCTGAATCGTCAGGGAAACGTTATTGTGGCGGATCTTTTTAATAAAAGAGTACAGGTGCTTGATGTGGAGTATGAAGCAGGTGTAACACTGTTTGGGTCTGGTTCTGAATAGTGAACAGAATGAACAATAAAAAATAGAACGCTATTTATCCGGGGGATATTTATACAGTTTTCTCTGCAGCGTTCTTCTGTGGATACCCAGTCTTTTTGCTGTCTCTGAAATGTTCCCTCCGCAATCAGCGAGCACACGATTAATATGTTCCCACTCCGTCCTGGCAAGTGAAGGGGCGGTGAAGTCATCCGGGTCGCTGCTGATGTCAAGGTCCTCTTCGCCCCGGTTAAAGGCATTCAGGATGTCGCCTACATCTGCCGGTTTAGGGAGATAGTAAAGTGCTCCAAGTTTGACGGCGTCAGTTGCCGTGGCAATGCTGCCATATCCTGTCAGTACGACAATTTTTAACTCCGGTGTAATTTTGAGCCCATCTCTGATAAGCTCCAGTCCAGATTTGCCCGGCATTTTCAGATCAACGACGGCCAGGTTAGGTTGGTCATTTTTGATAATTTCAATTGCTTCATCGTAATTGGCAGCTGAGAAAACAACATAACCACGATTTTCAAAAGCCCGTTTCATCCGGCTTCTGAACATATCTTCATCGTCTACTATAAGAATTGTTTCCATGGTTGGTCCTCTAGCGGGTTATAAGATCGTCCAGGGTTTTCTCGTTTTTGAGAGTGCTGCCCACCTTTGTCGAAGTCTGGAAGTCTGCGTTTATTTCTCTATTTTTTTAAATAAAGCTTATATATATACTATATGAATGCGCGCATTTTTTCAAAATTGATATTTTTGAAAAAATGTTTTTATCAGATTTAAGCTTCTCTCGGTATTGATTGACAGTGTTGTTTCGGCTCGTTTTGAGGATTTTCACCCTCAAGGCGTATAATGCGAGATCTTTAAGATTCAAGCGTTTGATTTTTTTAAGCCTCTATCCTTTCTAAAGAAAAGCTCAAGGTGGCTGTCGTACCAAGTCCGGGAGTGGATTCCAGTTTCAGGTCACCATCAAACCTGTCCACTAATATGTTTGCCAAATAAAGCCCGAGTCCCATTCCCTTGCCTGGTTCTTTACTCGTAAAAAAAGGCTCTGTTGCTCTTTTTAAAAAATCTCCATTCATCCCTTTACCTCGGTCTTGTACTTCAAAATAAAGAAATTTTTTGTCCTTTCTGCAGGTGAGCTGGATGGGGGAGCCTGGTTCCGAGGCATCCAGGGCATTTTTCAACAATCCCCGGATTGTCCTTGTCAGTGTTCGAACAGGCATGACAATCTGCAGGCTGTCTACCTGATTGACGAAGTTTATCTGCTGAATATTTTCAAAGTTAAAAAGAGCCATGGCTTCATTGACAAGGTCTTTAATGCTGAATTTTTCACTTTCCTCTCCTAAATGCTTTCCTCCTTTTGCAGACATCTGGAAAAGGACTTCCTTGCATCTGCTCACCTGTTCCCTGATAAGGCGGGTATCATCGATGAGCTCCTGGGCTCCCCCGTGCTTTTTGAAATAGTACATCATTTCCCCGGATGCCATGGCAATGGTTGAAAGGGGTGTGGAAAACTCATGAGCGGCCCCGGCCGCAAATGTTGCAAGGGCAGCAAGTTTGTCATTTCTTGTTCTTGTTTCCTCCAGCTCCTTCATTGCCCCCTGTTGCGCCTGCATCTCTTCTTTCATTTTTGCAACAGGATAGACGATAAGTACTGAAATGAGAAAAAAAACGAGGAGCATGAAGTAATTGGATGAGCGGGAATGTTCTTCCAGGTGCCCTTTCAAGAGAGGGAGGATGTCGGCTGAGTTGTTAATGGTGGTCAAGTTGTTGTATTGATTAAGTATTTGCTCATTGATCAGCATGGGGTCTCCAAAATAGAAAAAAATTCCGTAGCAGACAATTGTAAATGCTGTCAAACCATAGGAATATTTTTTTTCCAGAAGGAGTGCTCCAAGAACAATATAAATCATAAAAAGAATGCTGGCTGGATTGAGGGTGGAAATTATCTGGAAATAGAGAATCGTCATAAGGGCAACATCAAGGAACATGACTGATGGAGGAACCCAGTTCGGAAGATTTTTACGAGGGGAGAGCAGCCCATAAAGAAGGATGTTGCTGATAAGTCCGATTGAGATTAAAAGCGAAATGACCCACGTTGATGTGCCCTCTTGTAAGTCTGAAGCGCTGGTCAATACCAAAAAAGCCTGGCTTGCAATAATTGCCCACCTGAGTCGTAAAAGCCATATGAAATTATTAATGCTGGCTCCCTGGGTCGGAGAGAGCGATATGACCTTTTGATCAGACAGACTCAATTGTTGCTCCATTTATATTGAGGGCAAAGTACATTGAAAAGGCGGATTCCTGCTTACCTTGGCGCGACATTTTGCCTCATGTGGCAAGTTGTACAGTATGCTATTAAGTACTCACTTATAAAAACTTGTCAAGTGATTCGTGGCAAAACAATTCACGGTTTCGCATTTATGCACCTTGAAGGTGAAAAGTCCCGAATCGTCATCACATCTTCTAGATCTCGTTGATAATTTGTGACGGACGCTCAGCTTCTTTATGTATTGCGAGTTCGTCAATAAATTAAGGATGTTAAATATGCAAGAAGCGCCTGGAGGCATTGGTAAAGAGAATGACCCGGAAATTCAAGGGTCGGGTTCTGCTTTCACGTACAAAGCTGAGTCACCTGGATGGCTGAAAAAGAAGTGGCACGAGATTTTTTTTCTTGCAACCGAAGTTGATCTGACCTTCCTTGTCCTCCGCCTGGTAAGTCTGGTAGGGGGAGTTGTCTGGCTTTACGTTGCTCCTCTTGCTCCCGCGGAAAGGGAGAATCTCATGGAGGCTTTGAGCCTTTTTGGGGTTTATAGTTTTGTCTGTTATATTGTTATTTTTGCGAAGCCTGTTTTGCTGAGGAAGGTCTATCTTGTCTCTCTCTTGCTGGATTTGTTTTTTCTTGCCAATCTTGTTGCTTATGGTATCGAGCTTGAAGACAGTTTTTTTCTTGGGTTTTATCTCCTTGTCTGCCTTCATACCGTATATTTCGGCTTAAATTTTGGTCTTGCCGTTGCCACTCTGGCATCAGTATTCTATATGGGCAGCATCATGCACTATTTGGTTCATATCCACTGGACCGACCTTGCCCTCAGACTCATCTTCCTTTATCTCATTGCCATTCCTGTTGGTTTGCTCTCTGAAAAAGTAAAGCGCGACAAAAAGATGGTAGAAAAGTTGAACGAAAGACTTGCCCAATCTCTGGAAAATTTGCATTTGATGCAGGGGAAGCTGATTGAGGCTGAAAAGTTTTCAGCACTGGGAAGATTGACTGCTGATATTGCCCATGAAATAAGGAATCCTTTGACTGCTGTGGGGGGATTTGCCAGGAGGCTGGATAGGCATTTGCCTGATGAGGCTAAAGGTAAAGAGTATGCTTCAATCATCATAAGAGAAGTTGACAGGTTGGAAAAGATACTCGTTGATACCCTTATATATGGGAAAGTCACGGATTTTGAGTTGAAACGCGAAAATTTAACCAAGCCGGTTTCGGCAGCCATTTCATTATACAGGGAGCTTTGCATGGAGCAGGGGATCACTGTGGAGGATAATTGTGCTCCTGGATTGCCTAAAGCAAAAATTAACGCGGCTCAGGTGCAACAGGCCTTGGACAGTCTTATTTCCAATGCCATTGACGCAATGCCTTCAGGTGGAACATTGACTGTTTCGCTTGGTATGGAAAAACAAAATGACACAAATTACTTGACCATAAGTGTATGCGATAATGGGACAGGTATTGGCAAGGGGATCTATCAATATATTTTTGAACCATTTTTCTCCACAAAGAAAATTGGGAAGGGAACCGGGCTTGGTTTGTCAATCGTACAAAAAATTATGGAGGAACACCGGGGCTTTGTTCGGGTAGAGAGTTGTCCGGGGCAGGGGGCTGACTTTGTGCTTTATTTTCCAAGTCAAGACGAGGAGGAAGATGTCAAGCTCCCATGCTGGGAATATCTCTCATGTGGCATTGAGACGGATTCAACCCGTCACTGTCCAGCCTACCCACATTTTGGGAGAATTTGCTGGTCAACAGCTGGTACTTATAGTGAAGGACGAATTAAAGGGATTTGTGCCACAAAATTAGAAAACTGCCAACAATGCTCGTTTTACCAGATGGTTAACAAGTGTCTTCCTCTATATACCGGGCATGTCAAACGATAAGCTAATGTTGTTACAGTGGGTGTTACAAAAAAATTGCAGGTGCGACAATTCACCACATGTGCAACTGATGCATTCTGTGTTACATTATTTTTCAAAGTCTAAATAATAATTTTTTTGAGGGCGTATGCCGTTTTGGAAAGCTTAGCGAGGTTCTTTGGGATTGGTGCTAAAAATGGGTGAAGCTGCTGTTCTTGCCGATGGGAGGCTTGCTGAACGCATTTCTGCTGTTAGCTTTGACGGTGCCACATCCCTTGTCCTTGAAGTGAGAGATTTGGTCTTTAATGTTATGGCGGCGCAATTGCTTAATATTAGTCAGACAGGGATGGGGGTAGTAACTGAACATGAACTCTCTCTCGGCCAAATGGTCAGTGTTACCAACGGACTTAACAGTGAAATGCCTAAAAAAGCAGTAGTCATGTGGTCGACTAGCTTCGATGGCGGCTTTCGTTCCGGATTAAAATTTGTTCGTGCCAGTTAATGTGATTATTTCATTTTTATAGCTGTTTGATTGGGACTCCCTCTGGTGAGGTAGATAAGCTAAAGAGGGAAAAAAATTTTGCTGACATAACGTGTAACATGTAGAGGTTACACGTTATGTTTTGTTTCTGATTTTATTAAGAAAAATGGAAAGAATTTTCTCATTTGTGTTCATGCAGTAAGTCGAAGTTTGCTTGGTGGTAATTTGTTGATAGGTGCTGTCTGTTGGTTGGAAGTGCGAGTTGGTGCGACAATTTGCCACATTTTCTTTTTGGGAGAAAAAGTATAAATCGTCAGTGATAGTGATCAACTATGAATCCTCCTCAGAGATTGAGGAAAAGGAGGGACAGGTGAAAAAAATGATGAAGAAAACACACACTGTAAAAGCTCTTGTGTTAGGTATAGGTGCGGCAGGGATGTTTCTTATTCCCACAATTGCCATGGGGGCAGCACAAGGTCCTTGTGTCAACTGTCATACAATGCATAACAGCCAGGATGGCGGTAATGTAATTGGGACAGACACTCCAAACGGGGCTTTGATTGCCAAAGTAGGTGGCTGCGTCGGTTGTCATACCAGTAGTAATAATACTGAAAATATTCAGAATAATATACCGATGGTCATGCACACGGGTGCGCCTGCTGCCACAGCTAACGGTGGAACACTGGCTGGCGGTTCCTTTTACTGGGTAAATGACAGTGGCGAAAATGTTGATTCTAAAGGTCATAATGTTGTTGGTATAGCAACAACCGATGGCGACATAGGTCAGGAGCCTCCGGGCTGGAATGCTGATTTTAATGCGAACAGTCAGGTGGGAAGCACTTGGGGCAGTAACCAGCTGACTTGTGCCGGTACATACGGTTGCCATGGCGATCATACAAAAGATAGTGATTTTTCCGCTGTTTCAGGTGCCCATCATGCTGACGACAGCACAATTGACGGTACTACCGTTCCGAAAAGTTATCGTTTCCTCCTTGGTATCAAAGGCATAGAAGACTCTGACTGGGAAGATACCGTGGCTGCCAATGACCATAATCAGTATTATGCTGCCCACAGGACAGCAGATACTGAAGCTTCTGCTGACTCTGCGTCCATTAACTATCTTTGTGCAGAGTGTCACGGTGATTTTCATTCCGGAACCGGTGATCTCGGTATTGACGCAGATGGATCCTTCGGAGCAGCCTGGCTTCGTCATCCAACTGATATTGACATGAGCGATGATACCACTTTTGTGACCGGAACTGAATATGCCAGCTATGTCACTTATAATCCCCTTGCCCCTGTGGGCAGTTCAAATGGCGCTTTGGTGAATACCAATGTTAACTCTCAGGACAATGGTATTGTAATGTGTCTTTCCTGTCATCGTGCTCATGGTTCTGAGTATGCCGATCTGCTTCGCTGGGATTATGCCCAATGTGATGCAGGTTCCGGAAATACTGCAGCAGATTGTGGTTGCTTTGCCTGTCACACCACAAAGAATTAATCTGGCTAGGCAGGTTAACGGGAAATAGAAAATAGAGGTCAATTTGTCTTAGACACATGTAATAAGATCTCAAGATGATAACGGAGTTAAATTCCGGACCCGAAACGATATCCCTTCCCTCCTAATCGTTTCGGGTCCGGAATTTTTTTTGCCCTGAATCCCATTTTTTTTCTTTTTTACACTTGTGTGGTTTGAAATACTTATGATAAGAAGTTTCAGGATGCAAAATTAAATGATGAAATATAACGATGTTACTCAATTTTTTTAATTGATGTTCTTTTGTGGTTACATCTGCCAAAATGGTAAGTTAATGAGCGGAGGGATTGTTAATAATACGTTTCAGTTTTTGCTTTTCGTACTCTTTTTTTTTATGAGTACAGTATTGGCATTTGCATCACCCCTTTCTTTTACCGGTACAGTCTCATATAACGATTCTTCGAATGATGACAGTACCACTCAGGTCAGCCAGAATACAACGGCTACCTTTGACCAGGAGTTGACGCCTGTAATGAAACTTGAAGAAAGTGTCCGTTATCGTACTTCCTGGCAAGGTGGCAAAAATGCCGAGTCTCTCGCTCCTATCCTTGATTTTTCTGTAGATAATCATCTTTTTTTGTTCGAATTTTCCGGTGCAGCAACGAAGCAGAGGAGTTCAGAACAGTCAAACCGTTTGAATCGTTCTTGGTTGACCCGATTAAACAGTAACTGGGAAAAACCTCTCTGGCCAGTCATCCAGCTCAATTTCGGGCAGGATTTTTCTGAGGATGATCAGGATCCCAAGGTTACAGATTCCGTCTCTACTCTTAGTGGTTTTGACATTGACTGGGATTTGTTGCTGGCAAATGTTTATTACAGTGTTGACCGAAATGAGAACGAGGATGAAACCGATAAAAGTTCTGACACGAATACAAGACAGCTTGCCCGTTTCTCAACAGATAAATATTTCTGGGAAGATCGAATACGTTTTTCCTTTCTTGAGCAGTATACTCAGAATGACCAAACCCATTCCTCAATAGTCAGCGAAGATGGTTTTACTCTTGTGCCGGTTACGGTAATACTCTCGAAGGGGGGATGGGATCCGGATGATGAAGATGCGCAGCCTGAGTGGGATGATCTGGTCACTCCTTTACCCACTGTACTTCAAGACGAGAGGTACAATATTGCAATCAGGGTGGACTCGCAGCAGGTCGATACTATTTACTTGGAAACGGATGTTGATTTAACTTCTGAAGCAAATCTTTTTCGATGGGAGCTTTACTACAGCTCAAACGGTACAGATTGGACGATAAGCATTCCGACACCGACAGCCAGCTACAACATGGATCTGCAACGTTTTGAAATTGAAATCCCTGGTATAACTGCAAGATATATTATGTTGGTTGAAACCGATGTTCCTTCTACTGAAGACTTCAACATTACCCAAATCAGAACCTTCAAGAAAGTAACCGGAGCCATCGGAACCGAAGTCAATGAAAGACAGGAAAGTTATGATTATATAACTGAAGCGGGTCTGAGTTGGCGTATCGCATCTGATCTTAATATTACCTATAATTTTGGGATGAAGACCGGAAAAACAGTTGCTGACGAAGACACTGACAGTAGGAACCAGTCTCTGGGACTCCGATGGACGCCCAGTCTTCTTTTTACTTCGACTTTTACCGCCAACGAGACCCAGGAGCAGCAGGGCGATGAAGAAGAATCCCTGAGCCGAGCTTATGCAGCCAGTTTTTTCTGGGAGGCATTCCCGACCCTTGATTTTAATCTTGCCGTGACCAGATCGGAAAAATATGAAGACAACAGCCATATTTCCACCAACTATGACTACACCCTCCTGACCAATGCAACTTTGTTCCCGGATTTGACAACAACTCTTGATCTGGCCTACGGGACAGATAGTGATAAAGAGAAAAATGAGTATAGTCAGGATTTTAATGTAAACTGGAAAGTGACCGCCCGATTGATACCCGGCCTGACACTTGATTTTACAGAGCGTTATTCTACTTCCCGCGCAGAAGAGACAGACAGCTGGACCTTTTCCAGTGGTCTGGATCTGAGCTGGCGTTTTTCAGATATCCTGTCGATGAGCGCTGCAGGCTCACAGTTGTGGGATGATGTGGAAACAGGACCATTTCTTTATAACTTAAATTTTTCTCTGTCTCCTGCAAATAATACTCAGGTGAGTCTCAACTATAACCACGATGACGAGAGTGATATGTACAGTGCGAACTGGAGCTGGACAATAAATAAATATTACTCAACGAGAATAAATTGTAGTTATTCCGATAAAGTAGATGATGATGAGCTTCAATATGGCGCTCAGATGTCAGTGAGATATTAGCCACGGTTTGCTGCAGGGATCACGAAGCTCGGGGGAATACGTTCCCCCTAAAATGAAGATGAAGGAAAGGATGAGAGAACATGTTAAAAAATTTTTAACATCAACTTGAATAGGTTCAGACAATGAAAAAAATAAAATATTTCTTACTTGTACTGGTGATAGTTTGCCTTGCCGGCTGCAGTACAAAGTCTCCTGTGTCTTTTACCCGAGAAGATGTAACCCTTGATTTTGTCAAAAAAGTGTGTGTCATGCCCCTTGAGAATCACTCGGAGGAAAAGTTTGCGGCTGAACTTGCAAGGAATGTCATCAATACTCAGATTCTTGAGATGGGTCTTTTTGATATTGTCGACAAAGGTATTGTTGATTCTGTCCGGTATGAGGAAGCTGTTGAACCGGGTACGCCTCTGAGCGCGCATGCCTTGCAGCGCCTGGGCCAGCGTCTCAATGTAAATGCAATTATTGTTGGATCTGTCGATCTGGCAGGGGAAAAAAGAGTTGGTTCCGTAATTGTTCCGGAGATCAGTCTGACTTTACGACTTATTGAGATTAAATCTGGATTGATCTTGTGGCAGGCGAGTGGATATAATGATGGTGACTCCATGTTGGGGCGTCTTTTTGGTTTGACTCCGGGAGATACCTATCAAGTTGCCCTTGAACTGGTAAGAAATATTTTGCATACCATCCCGCAAAGTTTTGACGATAGTATTGTGGAAGTTGAGCCGAAAAAATAATTGTAACTATTCATTTGCACCCCACGAAGTCTGTGCCAGCGCTTTTAGCGCGTCAGGCTTGTTTTCATATGTTTATTAAAGACTCGTAGGCCCACATACATGTGAAGCTGGGGCACATCTGATACTTACAGTCTAAAGTTGAGGCTCATTTCGTGCCTTGGCCTGAGCCTGAATTGAATAGATACAAACATAATAAATATGCTTAAAAAGTTTTTTGTCATTTCCGGACTCCTGCTGGTTCTGCTTATTCCGATGACGGCATATGGGGTAACTGTTGCCGTTTTCCCCGTGGAGGATCTGAGCCGGGGAAGGAACGGGTATAACGCTCCATTGACAGAATTTTTACGGCAAAATCTTGCCGACAGGGGGCTGGAAGTCATCTCCTCGGAAGATCTTATGGCTTTCATGGTTCGCCGTCGAATAAGGTGGCTTGGGTTTCTGGATAGCAGCAATATTTATGAGGCTTATGAAGATTTAGGTGTTGATGTTGTTATGTTGGGGACAGTGAGTCAGCTTCAGGAAAAACCCATTCCCTCCCTTGGTATGATTCTTACCGCTGTTGAGGTTAAAAATGCCACAACGTTATGGTCTGAGTCCGGTGGAATGAGCTGTGCTGATATATGTAATCTGTTAGGGCTTTCGGAACCGGAAAAAATCGATGATCTGCTCCCTGTTCTGGCAAATGAACTGTTAAACAGTCTCCCCCTCGATAGACTGGCCAGCATAGATAAAGGCACTCCTCCGGTTGAAGTAGAATACACGAGTCTTTTTCCGAAACATGCCCGCCCGGGAGAAGAAATTCGTTGTTCTGTCCGTCTTCGGCCTGCGGCCGGGCAGAGAGATGAAACTCAGGTACAGCTCATGGTTGGTGATAATGATTACGTCACAATGAATGAGAATGCTCCCTCTCTTTATGAAGCGACATGGGTGGCCCCGAACAGAAACGAATCTATTCCGGTAAGCCTTGTGCTGCAAAGCTCTGCCGGAGAAAAACAGGTTTATTATGTGGGCCATTATCAGGTCGATGACAGTGCCCCGAAACTCACTATTGAGGCCAGAGGAAAGAAGGTCAACGATTCGGTGGCCTTTAGTCAAAAAATTTATGTTTATCCACAGTGGCAGACACCTGAGCCTGTTTCGCGCTGGTCATTCTCTATTAAGAACGCTGATGGAGAAATCATTGCAAACCTGACTGAAAAGAATGCCCTGCCAAAGCACTTTGTCTGGAAGGGACAGAAGGCAGACGGCAAGAAAGTTGATGAGGGGGTGTACGAGTTTATTCTGAAAGTCTGGGACCGTGCGGGTAATGAAACCCAGGCTGCTACAAAAATAAATTTCTATAAAAATCCTCCTGTTCCGCTTTTAACAGCGGATATTACGGAACAAGAGCTTGTTGTTACCCTTGATCGTGGTGAGGGAGTGGTGCCGACAGCGTTTTGGTCTGCGAAAATTTTGTTTTCCGATGGGGAGACCTTGGTAGACCAGCAGGGCAGCGAATTGCCTGTGGAGTTTCATCTTCCCCTGCCTGCGGACGATGAGACCAGAGATCTTGAAGGTTTGATCGAGATCCAGGATATTCTTGGCAACAAAATACTACGGAGGTTCAGCAGTATCATGCAACTTGTAACCACGGTGGAGGAAATTGAGGATGATGCCGAGCAGGATGAGTGGGTGATTGAGTTTTGAGAAATGCTTTTTTGTTTTTAATGAGTCTTCTTTTCTGCTTAGGCTGTATGTCCTGTAGTGGCCCTTCCGGGCCAATTGTACAGCGTTATGCCCCCCTTGAGCAGGAACGGTTATGTAAGGTGGCTCTTTTACCTTTTGTCAACAACACTCGCTTCAACCAGGGTAATACGATAGTACAGAGAATTTTTGGGTCGGAGCTTGCTCGCATTGCCGGTGTGGAAGTTGTTCGAGAAGGGGATGTCCGGAAGGTATATCCTCAATTAAGGATTTATCCCAATCAGGTGCCTGATGTTGACCAGATCAGGATACTGGGTAGTCGACTGGGAGTCGATTATCTCATTTTAGGAACAGTTTCAGCAATGGAGGAAAATTTCAGCGAACAGCATGTTAATCCTCTGCTGGCACTTAATCTGGAAGTTCATGAGGCCCAGAGCGGTAGAGTAATGTGGACTACTTACCATAAGAAAGAGGGAAGGGACTATCGAACCATTATGCATTTTGGTCTGGTTAATACGGTAACCGAGCTGTGTCGGGTTATGTCCCAGGAAATTTTAGACATGTGGTTTTCTGAAGGTTTAAAAAAATGCGGAGAATAATATTTTTGCTTGCAGGGTTTCTTGCACTGTTTATGGTTGGCGGGGCTCCCCTGCAGGCTGCCTGGTTCTGGGGAAACTCATCATTGGTAACTATCAATGATAAAGAGTTCAGCCAGGAAGACTTCAAAAACTGGTGGCAGCAGTGGCGCGAAGAGGATAGTTCCTTTCCGGAATCTCTTGATCCCTTTATTGACTGGCACTTGCTGGCTCATGAAGCTGAACAGATGGAGCTCTATAATGAGCCGACCTATCGGCAGAAAATTTCGATCTTTCTCAAGGCTCGTACTCTGTTGATGTATAAAAGTGACAAGATCAGTTCACGAATTAAGATCACTGATGAGATGCTGAAAAAAAGGTATGAGGAAAAATATCTACCCCGATTGAATCTCCATGTGCTTTATTTTAATGATAAAGATAAGGCTGATGCCGCGTTCTCCAGTCTGAAAACCGAGAAGATAAGTTTCAAGGATTTTTTTGAAGAAGCCCAGTCTGAAGAGGACCATTCCGTTTTTTTTGAAGAAAAAATTGTGCGGATGACGCGTCTTGACAAGGAATGGAGGCAAGGTATTGCATCACTTGCAATAGGCGAAATCTCCGAACCATTTGCTTGGCGGCATGGGTTTGTCATTGTCTATCATGCCGGGGAAAAAGGTGGGGATGAGGAGGATTTTCAAAAGTTTAAAAAGATTCTTCCTAATGAAATACGCGACGAGATGGAGAATGATTTAACACGGCAGCTGGTGGAGGAGTTGAAGGAAAAATATGAAGTAACTGTGGACTGGGATGTTTTTAATGCCGTTGAGCCGGAAGGTGAAAATGAAAAATTGCTTGATAAGACCCTCATTACCATTGATAATAAAGAATATTCTACAAGCATCTTTCTGGAATTTTTGAAGAAGGAGCGTTCATTTCGTACCGAATACGGCTACCATCTTGAAGAGGCAGAAAAATTCAAAAAAAGAATTCTTAACGGCATGCTCGCGCAAACCCTCACAACCCTTGCCGCCTTAGACGAACATTACGAAGAAAAAGAGCCTCTCAAGCCAATTTATGAATTCTATTGTCAGCACCGGCTTATCAAGGAACTTGAAAATCGCCTTTTTCGGCCCCAGGTTTCTGTGACCGACGAAGAAATTGAAAAGTATTATAATGACAACCTGGAGCGTTTTTCGCAGCCGGAAATGGTTTCAATAGCTGTACTTGAAGATGAAGAGAATCTGATAAATAAGATGTATGAAGAAATGAAAAGGGGCGAGGATTTCTTTGATGTGGGGAGGCGTTATTATTCCAAAGAAAGTCCTGTAAAGCGGATGCCTTTAAAGAACTTGGCTGCCGTTGTTCAGGATAAACTTTCTAAAATGGTAGACGGTGAAGTGAGTTCGCCAATTACTGTTCAGGGACATCACGCTATCATAAAACTTGTGAGTCGAGTTCCCTCCACAGCAATGCCTTTTGATCACGTCAGAGACAAGATTGCCACTCTGCTTGATAAGGAAAAATTCTCCAAGGCACGTGACTCGTATCTTGCCCAGCTCAGAAATAGATCAGTTATTTCTGTAAATGATCGCAGCTGGGAGAAATTAAAAAAGGAAATCGGAGATCTTCATGTCGGGAAAGAAAATTAAATTTTTTACCGGGTTAGCCCTTATTTCCTGTTTTTTGGTGTCCTGCGTAGCCAGTCAACCTACCAGAAAAACACGAAAGTCCTGTGTAGAATGCCATGCCGATATGGCAGCTGCCTTGAAGCAGGAGGGTGTGGTCCATAAACCGGTACAGGAGGACAACTGTGAGGCCTGTCACCTGCACCATGGCATGGTTGGGGGAGTTTATCTGCGTCAGAACCAACCGGCGCAATGCTTTGTCTGTCATCGTGAAAAAATGGATGAGGCGAAAAAAAAGTCTGTTCATCTGCCTGTTGCCAAGGGGCGTTGTGATTCTTGCCATGAGGTGCATCAGAGCCAGTTCGCCGGTCTTTTAAAATCAGAAAACAGCCAGTTTTGTTTTAAATGTCATGACAAAAAGGAGTTCAGCAGGAAAAATATCCATCCACCGTTAGAGGACGGATGTGGAAGCTGTCATGTCAACCATGGATCTGACAACAAGCCTCTACTGAAGCAGAGTCAGGAGTCACTGTGTATTTCCTGCCACGAAATTAACGAATCTTTTAAGCAGAGTCATTTCGGCTATGCTGTTGAGAGCCGGTGCGTGCTCTGCCATACCCCGCACAGTTCTGATGGTGATCATCTCCTTAAAAATGTTGTCCACCAACCTGTACAAAAAGGAGAGTGTGAAAGTTGCCACCCCGGGCAAAAAGGGGATCCGTTACAGGTCCCGCAAGATGCGGATGCAACTTGTTTAAGCTGTCATGAAAAAAATGTGAAAAAAACCGCAAGTCTTCATGAGCCTTTTGCCAAGGGGCAGTGCACCACTTGTCATGCCGTGCATGCCGGGCAATACACCGCGATGCTTTCCCCTTCGCCTGAAAAGGTGTGCTTGAGTTGTCATATCCAGGAAAGTGATGTTGAGATAAAAAGCAGTCATGTTCCTTACACGGACGGGCAATGTCTTTCCTGCCATTATGGGCATAGTTCCGACCGAAAAAATTTGCTCACAGACAGATCTGATAAGCTCTGTTATCAATGTCATGAATCAAAAAGCTATGGCAAAGGACGTCGTGCTCATGATCCGGCAGCTAAGGGAGATTGCCTTACCTGTCATAATCCCCATGAGGCGAAATATGGAACTCTGTTAAATAATCAGGAAAAAGATCTTTGCCTGTCCTGTCATGAGACAAGTGCAAGAGAGATGGGGAATTTCTCGCTGCACACTCCTTTTGCAGCCGGTAACTGCAGTCGTTGCCACGAACCGCATCAGGGAGAACGGAAGAAATTCCTGAAAGAAAGTGAAAGCAAGGGTGCACTTTGTCTAAGTTGTCATAAGGATCAGCAGAAACAACAGGAGACATCTTCCCATGATCCTTTTGTAAAGGGGCAATGTCAGACATGCCATTCTGCCCATGCCGGAGACTACGCTTTTAATTTAAAAGACAAAGCCGGGGTTCAATGTCTTTCATGTCATGATGTTATACAGAAGAAGCTGAACAGTTCAAAGCAAATACACGAACCTGCTGAAAAGCTCAATTGCGGTGCTTGTCATGTGGCCCACGGTTCGGTTCATGAAAATAATCTTAAAAAACAGCAACCGGCACTCTGTCTGAATTGTCATCGCGAAGTTGCTGTCTATTGGTCCAAAGGTGTTGCCCATGAACCAGCTACCAAGGACTGTACGCTTTGCCATGATCCCCATGCCTCTCAGTATAAAGGCATAGTCAAGCAAGTGGGTGGTGATCTTTGCGCCAGCTGCCATAATCTTGTCGAACCGAGGTTTGCTGCCGTGCATCAGGGAATAAAACCAGGTAAAGATTCTTGTCTTAGCTGTCATGATCCCCATGGGGGGGCAGAAAAGGGGCTGCTCTTTCCTGTTGTTCATAGTCCGTTTGCCCAGGGGAACTGCAGTCCGTGTCATCCAGGGGAGGGCAATAAGTAATGTTGAAATATAAAAATCTGAACTTGATTATTCTTCAGTTTCTGATTGTTGCATTACCTGCAACGGTCATGGCAGATAATGTTTGTTTTACCTGCCATGATAAAAATCTATTCAAAAATAAGGTGGTGCATCAGCCTCTTGCCAAAGGGAAGTGTAATGATTGCCATAATCCCCATGTGGCTCATTATAAAGGCTTGCTTGACCAGCAGGGTGCTGATCTCTGTTATGATTGTCATAAGCAGGAAGAAGAGTCTTTCGGCCAGGGAATGGTTCATTCTCCGGTCCGTCAAGGAAAATGCTTGAGCTGTCATGAAGCCCATGCCAGTAGTAGAAAGGGACTGCTTAAAGACAAGTTGAGTACGACCTGTTTTGAGTGTCATAAAGAACTTCAAGTAAAATATAAGCAAACCCATGCTCCTTATGCCAAAGGGCAATGTTTTTCCTGTCACCTGCCTCATTCTTCTCAGTATGGGCAGCTGTTGAAGAATACGGAAGACAAGCTCTGCTCGTCATGTCATATGGACCAGGATCTTCGCAAGGCCCATCCTAAGTATCCCGGCCACCTGCAAAATTGCCTTACCTGTCATAATCCCCACGGAAGTGAGCGCAAGGGGTTGATACGCAATTTCCTGCATGCCCCATATGAAGAAGGCTGCGGTGACTGCCATGGAAAAGGAGATGAGAGGGTGGGCACGCAGACATGCCTGCAATGTCATGAAGAGGTTGGGGACAAGATGTTTATGACTCATACTCATCTCAGCGGAAAGTCAGTTAATAAATGCGTAGTCTGTCATTCGCCTCATGCCTCGGATGAGAAGAGTTTATTGCGCAAAAAACAGGAAAAGGTTTGTCGAACCTGTCATGAAAATACACGCAAGCGTTATGAAGATACTCTTTATAAGCATGAGAACGCTGATAAGTGCACGGAATGCCATGATGTTCATGGTTCAAATCAGCTGGTGATGATGAAAGGGGATGGGAACACTATCTGTACCAGATGTCACGAAACCCAGGGACAATTCACTCATCCCATTGGTGACAAAGTAAAAGATCCGAGAACCGGTCAGAGTGTCACTTGTATAAGCTGTCATACCCCCATGGGGTCAGACTATAAGTATGAGTTGAAAATGAGTGGGTCAAAAGATTTATGCGTACAGTGTCATAAGAGGTATTGATTCAGCCGTCACTGATTAGTATCACATAATACTGACTGTGCAAAACTGAGTATGCTCATAAGAGTTGAAAGTGAATTTCTGCAAGGGGAAAATATGAAGCGACTAAGCTTAATCGGGGGCTATTTATTTATCGTGGCTGCCATTTCTCTGTCCATGGTGGCGTCAGCTCTGGCGACTGAACCCTGGATCTGGAAAATGACTCTGGAGACAGGGACTGCTTCCCAAACCATGGACCGGCCCACTGCTCTGTATATAGACGCGGAGAAGAAACGTTACTATGTCGTGGACAGTGGCAGGAGTCGTCTGCTTTCTTTTGACGAGAGTGGGACTTTCCTCCACGCATTTAATGCTGACGGCAATCTGCAAACTCCCTATGATATGGTCCGTGATGCAAAGGAGGTAATATGGATTGTTGAGAAGGGACGTAATACTTTGACAAGCATTGATGTTGCCAACCAGAGCATTACCCGACATGTTTTAAAGGCAGGTGAAAGGACCCTTGTGCCTAGCCGCATTGCCATTTTGAAAGATAAATTCTATGTACTCGACCAGGCACAGGGAGAGGTCGCGGTTGTCAATGCTGCCCTGGAAGTAGAGAAATGGTTCACCTGCCAGGATTGTCGTGGCGGCGTGGTTGACTTCCAAGTTGCAAAAAATGGGTCTCTCCTGGCACTTGATCAACTCGGAGAAGATGTTGTTTTTTTTGATTCTGATGGCACGCTTCTGAGACGAATTCACGTTGGGCAGTATGTGAAGTTTCCTTCATCACTCGCTGTCGGCCCATCTGGTCTCGTCTATGTGCTTGACAGGCATGAGGGGAGTATTTCTGTTTTTGATACAAAGGGTAGCTTTAAATATAGTTTCCTTTCTTTCGGTGAGTTACGCGGGCAGCTCTATTTTCCCATAGAGATCCTTTTTGACCCATGGGGCAATCTTTGTGTTGTCGAGGAAGGAAATGGCCGGGTAGAGATATTCAGCCGTTAAACAAAGGGGGGAGCATGCGATCAACTCAAGTTACTTGGATATTGGCACTGGTATCACTGATTGGATCCCCTGTTGTATCCAGTGCGCGAGTGAGTGGCCAGCAGTGTGGGCATTGTCATACCATGCATAACAGTCAGGGCGGTGAAGGCGTCGTCAAAAAGATGATCGATGGCGTTATGGAGACCGAAGGAAATGAAACGCCGAATCAGTCCCTGCTGGTCAGTAATTGTGTCGGCTGCCATGCCGGAACAAATGATGGGACTGGAGATACACCTTATGTCCTTGATACATCGGCCGAACCGCAATACGGCGCTGGCGGCAATACCCTGGCCGGAGGGAATTTCTACTGGGTAATGTCGGATGATGATACAGGACATAACGTCCTTGACATTGCCGCTGAGGATGTCCGTCACGGCAGCATTCCTCCTGGATTCAACCAGTCTTTTAACCCGGGAGGGAATTATGACACAGACAGTCGACTCACCTGTTCCGGGACAAACGGCTGTCACGGTAAGCTGACTTCTGCGGATCAATATGCCGACCTCTCTCGAGCCCACCATGGCAATGATGATGTCATTGATGGACAGAGCATTGCCGGTAGTTTTCGATTTTTGATGGGGGTCCAAGGGCTGGAGGATTCCGACTGGGAGTATCAACCGACTTCGACAGAGCATAACCAGTATAAGGGTGAAGATCGTTCCGATGACGGGTCTCGTTCCACGGTTGTCGTGGACTCGAAATCCTACCCTGTTACCATCAGCGGACTCTGTGGCAACTGTCATGCCAATTTTCATTCCAATGCCAGTGGTATTGATGAAGACGGCAATATGTCTTCACCCTGGCTGCGCCACCCGACAGATTTTGATCTGGGTTCTACAGCCGGTGGTTCGGAGTACAGGTCTTATAACGGAGCAGGGGACAGCTCGTCTGCCCCGTACAGCCTCCAGTCTCCTGTGGCCAGTTCCAATGTTTCCGTTGTGTTGTCAACCGTTGATGTTTCTTCAGCTACTGGTGAAGCCCTTGTAAACTGCCTGTCCTGTCACCGGGCCCATGGTTCACCCTATGACGCCATTTTACGCTGGGATTTCAAGTCCTGGCCTGGGGGGGGATACAACGGCTGTGCTGTCTGTCACACCTCAAAGGATTGACGGCCTCGCAAGGTTACGTTTGACGCCGCTGGAACACGTGTAGCTTGCTGATATTGGGTATGAGGGGGCAGCTTTATGACTTTTGGCATCTTCATCACACGTGGGCGGTTTAGCATTCTGCCCTTGATGGTGAAAGAATGATCAGCCACTCCCGACTCGTGAGCAACTTGAGTATATTCCGTTAGTCGATGATTGCCTTTTCTCTTTTTGGGAGAGGCATCAATGATTAGGGCTGCAATCATCCGTTTATTTTCAACAAAATATTTCTTCTCAGATCAGGTTGCGTCGATGAATAGCTTGTCCCATGTTCGTAATTGCAGATTATTTTCTATGAAAGAATCTTGCCTTTTATATAATGTTGTGCCTCTTCTTCTTTTCCTGTTGGCAATTGGTGGGCTGTCAGGCTGTGCGCAGCAGGGCCCTGCAGTAAAAAGAGACCAATCTTCTCTCTCTCTTCAGGATTCGCCGGGTGATGTAAAAATCTCCGTATTCATGAGCCTGAAAGACCAGCTTGGTCCATCGCTGATGATGCAGGTTGATGGGCTGGAACTTTTTGCTGGAGAGGCATGGGTCCCTCTTTCTCTATCCCGACGGGAAATAACAAGTAGGGAAATCGTTACAACCGGACAGATTATTGTTGGAAGAGGAGGCGTGCCGGCCGGCAGATATAGAAAATTAAGACTTCGGATTAAAAAGGCTGCCCTTGAAAGATTAGGAGAAAATATATTCCTGGCCACGGATGAACCTTTCTTTGATTTTATTTTGCCTGCTGATCTCGCCCTCAGGAAAGGAGACAGCTCATCTCTTTTTCTCACATGGGATACTGCTTCCTCTGTGCAGAATAAAGCCATGTTTATGCCGAAAATGAATGTGGCCACCCAGTCCATTCCACTCACCACGGACCTCGCCTACGTGGCATGTCCTGAAATAAATACCCTGTATATTATCAGGACGGACAAAAATAGGGTTTGCGGTTCTATTGGCATAAGCGGAGGACCTGTCTGTCTGGCAGCCAATGTGAAGAGAAATCGTCTCTATGTCTTGTCTCCCGGTGATTCGTCCATTAAAATTATAGAACTTACATCAAACAGGCAGCTTGATCAGATGCGGATTCCTCACATTCAGCAAGCTACCTATATGGCCGTCAGTCCGGATGGTGACTGGGCTTATATTCTCGATGAGAAAGGGGACCAGCTTCTTCGACTGGATTTAAATTCCGGTGGCCTGGCAGGAAGCATACGCCTCGGTTCACGACCTCGATTTGTTACTTATCTTGAAAACGAAAATTTTCTGGCTGTTTCCACGGCTTATTCCCAGGAGGTTTTGTTCCTCGATCCTGATACTCTGTCTATTTTAAAAACTTTTTCCACGGGGGGCAGTCCTGATGGTGTCATTGTCCAGGATGGCGTCCTCTATATTGCCGAGGATTCCACAAGCACTGTAACTGCTTATGATTTGAACCGAGGAGGAAGCCAGTATAGAGTGAATGTCGGAAGACGACCGCGCAGATTTGTTTTTGCCAATAACAGGCTCTACTTGTCAAATTATGGATCTGGTTCCGTTTCAATATTAAGGGCCGGACAGCTTAATGTTTTACGTGAGCTCAAGGTTGGCGACAGACCCTATGAAATGGTTGTGTATCCTGCCAGACAATGGCTTTACGTGGGCGAGCAGGCAGGGAGAGGCATTTCTGTCATAGATCTTTCTTCAAGTAAAGTAGTTCAGACCATTGAACTTGGCACATCTGTGAGCGACTTGGTGTTGGTTAACTAGGTCCGTCCATAAATGGCCCTTTCGGAGTCTCGCGGGCTCGCTTACCTGCCCGATATCTGCTGAAATTGTGTCAAAATTCAGCATCAAGATGTTCATTTCCGCCATGTAAACTGCACTTTTGACTCGTAGCAACCGACTCGCTCTTTCGGGCCGGGGGCTTGGTCAGCTGTTCTCTTCACTATACTTCGAGTCGCCCATTTTCACTCTGGAATGCATAAATCCTTGTCCCGGTAAAGCTCGCTCAATTTCTCAAACTGCCTGCCGGTGTCTGTTAATAAATGGTCTTTTGGGCCGATTTCTTTCAGATTTGCATCAAGCTAGAGTTACTCGCAAGAGACTTTCCTTAGCTGACTTCACCCTAAAGGACGGATTCTGTCTTTTACCTTTTTTTTAGTCACTTTTTATTTTTTCTTTTTTTGCAGAGTTCCCCTCTTGTCATATTTTGTTCTGTAATTTCATATAAATATATAACTTCAGAACACCTGACCTCGACAGATTTTGTCATGACACCAATTCGTAAATCA